>JBMOET010000001.1:0-83876 GCA_049314595.1 Candidatus Planktophila sp.
CTAAAGAAGTAACTGTCACAACTGGTTCAGATTCAGAGCGCACAGACAAGCTTCGCTTGCTTGCAAAGGCTGGATACAACCCAATCATTGCAGTTGGTTTCCTATATGCCGGTCCAATTAAGGCTGTAGCACTTGATTACCCAAATGTTCAGTTTGGAATTATCGATGATGCATCAGTTGACCTACTAAACGTTGCAGGTCTTGTATTTGCTGAAGAGCAGGGTTCATACCTTGCTGGCGTTGCAGCAGCGCTTGCATCAAAGTCAGGAAAGATCGGCTACATCGGTGGAGTTCGTATTCCTCTACTACAGAAGTTTGAAGCAGGATTCGTTGCCGGTGTTAAGGCAACAAATAGCAAAGCTAAGGTAGACGTAAAGTACGTCACTGAGTTCCCTGATTTCTCTGGCTTCAATGACCCAGCTAAGGCAAAGGTTATTGCTAAGGGAATGATCGATAAGGGTACAGATGTTATTTACTCAGCAGCCGGTGGTTCAGGTGCGGGTAACTTCGCAGCTGCAACTGAGGCTGCAGCAGCTGGCAAGAAAGTTTGGACTATCGGAGTTGACTCTGATCAGTACCTAACTGCTTCTGCTGCTCAGCAAAAGAACATGCTTACATCAATGATCAAGCGCGTTGATCGTGCTGTCTACGATGTAATTGCAACATCTGTTGCAGGTTCATCAGTTAACGACGTACTAGATGCCAAGGCTGGAATCTACGGCCGTCAGTACAACTTAGCTCTCGATGGCGTTGGCGTCTCATACTCAGGTGGATACATCACCAAGTACAAGGCCCAAATCGATAAGGCTGCAGCAGCAATCAAGTCAGGCAAGATTGTGGTTCCAACAAAGCCATAATCGGCTTTCAGTAGTGGCGTTTGGCCCGACAATGGAGTTTAATCTTCACTTGTCGGGCCAAACGTTTTTATTCAACGCAGTTCTTTACTCAAAGGAGAGACATAGTGTCAGTAGCGGTTGAACTGCGGCACATCTCCAAGCGCTTTCCAGGGGTCATCGCCAATAAGGATGTATCTCTGAGCGTTGAATCTGGTTCAGTTCACGCGTTAGTCGGTGAAAACGGTGCAGGTAAATCTACAGTTATGAAGATTTTGTATGGCATGCAGCGCCCGGACAGCGGAGAAATCTTAGTCAATGGCAAAGCAGTTCACTTTAAGAATCCTAATGATGCCATTGAAGCCAGTATCGGAATGGTGCATCAGCACTTTATGCTGGCCGATAACTTTACAGTTTTAGAGAATATTATCTTGGGCTCTGAGCCGACTCACGGAATAAAAATTGATTTTACTGCAGCCCGTAAAAAGATTGTCGAGATGGCTGCGCAGTATGGCCTTGAAATTGATCCAGATATTTTGGTTGAAGAGCTTGGTGTTGGTCAACGACAGCGCGTAGAGATCCTTAAAGTTTTATACCGTGGCGCTCGAATCTTAATTTTTGACGAACCAACTGCAGTATTGGTGCCACAAGAAGTCGATGACTTATTTACTGCTTTGCAAGGTTTACGTGCTCAAGGAATGGCTATCATTTTTATTTCTCATAAGTTAGATGAAGTCTTGCGCGTTGCCGATGACGTCACCGTTGTGCGTCAGGGATCTACTGTTGCCGAAGTAAAATCTAAAGATGTAACTGCTCGACAACTTGCCGAATTGATGGTTGGAAGTGAATTACCTCAACCAACTACACATGGTGTTACACGTCGCGACCACGTTACTTTGTCACTTTCACATGTAACTATCCCAACGTCCACAGGTAGCCGTGATCTAATCTCTGACATTTCCTTTGACTTACATGCAGGTGAAGTTGTTGGAATCGCAGGTGTTGAAGGCAATGGACAGGCCGAACTAGTAGAGGCCATCTTGGGTCTGCGCGACTATAAAGGTTCTATCTCTTTTAACGGTGAGTCAATAGATCACGCCAGTGTGGCTCATCGCCATGATTTGGGTATTGGTTTTATTCCTGAAGATCGTCAACGTCAAGCTTTGATGATGGATTCACCTTTGTGGGAAAACCGCATATTGGGTCATCAGCGCGGCAAGCCAGTGATGCGCGGCTTTATTTTAGATAAGAAATCCACCATCGCTGACACTAAACGGATCATGGAAGAGTTTGATGTACGCGCTCCTGGTCCAGATACATTAGCTGCAGCCTTGTCAGGTGGAAATCAGCAGAAGTTTATTGTTGGACGCGAGATGAGCAGGGCACCCGCGCTATTGGTTGCATCTCACCCAACACGTGGCGTTGATGTTGGAGCACAAGGTGCGATTTGGGAAGAGCTCCGGCAAGCTCGTGAAAAAGGAATGGCTATCGTCTTAATCTCAGCGGATTTAGAGGAGCTCATCGGAATGTCTGATCGTCTATTAGTGATGCTGCGCGGTGTAATAACAGCAGAGATTGATCCAGCTAAGACATCACCTGAGCAACTTGGCTCTGCCATGACAGGTGCAGCATGAAAAAATTAAAACTCTCAACTTTTCTATTAGCCTTAGCTGCACCGGTTGCCGCAGCAGTCGTATCAATTATTATCTCCAGCTTGGCAGTGCTCGCTACTAAAAAATCACCTATGGATGCGTACAGGACGATGTGGGATTTTGGTACTGAATCTGGTTCGTTGATGCAGATGCTCAACACTGCTACTCCTTATTACATTGCAGCAATTGCCATAGCTGTGACTTTTAGAGCAGGTTTATTTAATATCGGCGTTGAAGGCCAACTGCGTTTAGGTGCACTCTTTGGTGCATACATTGGAGCTATGTTTGTTTTGCCTCCAGTACTCCACATTCTAGTCATCATGCTTATTGCAATGACGATCGGTGGCTTGTGGGCGGCAATCGCTGGCTACTTAAAAGTTAAACGCGGGGTAAGCGAAGTTATCTCCACAATAATGCTCAACAGTTTGGCGGGCGGTCTTTCTTCCTATTTGCTTGCGAATTACTTTGTAGATGCCACTACAAATTCAAATAACTTATCTACTAAGACGCTGCCTGCCTCAGCTCAGGTACCTGATTTAATGCCGCTTCTGAACAAGATTGGGATCAAAGACCAGCCTGGTGGGGGTGTCTATGGGATGCTCATTTTTGCCATAGTTTTAGGCATAGCTTTCTGGTTTGTTATTAACCGCACGCGCTTTGGCTTTGAACTACGAGCCTCAGGGGCTAATCCAATCGCTGCGCGTGTAAGCGGTGTTAACTCTAAGCGTATGACCTTTGTTGCTCTAGCTGCTTCTGGTGCCATTGCTGGTCTTGCTGGACTTCCTGCAGTGCTGGGAGAGACCCATGCTTTCAATATGGGTTTCCGTACTGGCATAGGTTTTTCTGCAATCGCTGTTGCTCTCTTAGGCCGCAACAATGCAGTTGGAATGGCAATAAGTGCATTGCTCTTTGGTTTCTTGGAAGTAAGTTCGCGTTCACTTGAGCTCATTGATATCGCCCCAGAGACTTATGTAATCATGCAAGGATCAATTCTCTTGTCCTCAGTCATTGCCTATGAAGTGGTTCGTCGATACAAACTCACTCTGCAGAGCAAAGAGCTTGCAAAGGCGGTCCAGGCATGAAGATGATCAAATCTCCGAAGCTTTTGGTGAATGCTTTTGCCGTCGTCTTAATCTTGTCCATTGTGCGCCAAATAACTGGCGCAACTGATTTAACCAGTGTCGGTACCGCATCGGCAGCACTCTTGTTATCTGTACCAATTGTTTTAGCAGGACTGGGTGGGCTTTTCTCTGAACGCTCAGGTGTTGTGAACATCGGCCTTGAGGGAATGATGATTATGGGCGCCTGGGCCGGTGGCATGATTGGCACTAAGCACGGCCCTTGGGTTGGATTAATAGCTGCAGTTGTTTTTGGTGCCACTGGTGCCCTTCTTCACGCCATCGCAACAATTACATTTGGCGTTGATCACGTCGTCTCAGGTGTTGCAATCAATATTATCGCTGCAGGTCTTGTCCGTTATATGTCCACAATTTTGTACAAGAGCGGTGCATGGCTGGGGCCATCACAATCACCTGATGTGGCATCAATTGGCATGAATGGTGTTCCTGTTTTATCGGGTGGAACGTACTTTGGTTGGAAAAGCCCTGACTTATTGGGCTCCCTTGCTGAAAAACACTGGTTTTTCATCTCAGATCTAGCTGCAATTTTGCGAGGTCTTACTGGTGATCTTTCATACGTAACTATGATTGCAATGATTTTTGTTCCACTATCTGTTTTCGTCCTATGGAAGACATCCTTTGGTTTGCGTCTTCGTAGTGCTGGTGAGGCACCGACCGCTGCCGAATCACTAGGAGTTAATGTCTATGCAATGAAGTATGCCGGAGTAATGATTTCAGGTGCACTTGCTGGCCTCGGCGGCGGCTTCTTGGCAATTGTTGCGGCGAATCACTATCAAGAAAATCAAGTTGCAGGGCGCGGATATATTGGACTTGCAGCCTTGCTCTTTGGCAATTATCGCCCAGGTGGAATCTTGATGGGTGCAGGCCTCTTTGGCTTTGCAGATGCGCTGCAGCTTCGAGATTCAGCGTCAATTCACGCATTGATTCTTCTCATTGTAATAGTCTTAGTATTCTTAGCTGTGCGAGATCTACGTAAAGGTAAGTTGCTCAAGGCTGCGCTAACGCTTGGTTTCGCGGGTTTATCTCTGTGGTACTTCTTGGCCGTTGATGAACTTCCAGGCCAGTTAGTGACAATGACTCCATACATCACGACGCTTCTGGTGATGGCGGTTGCATCGCAACGATTACGCATGCCTGCCGCCGACGGTATTCCATATCGCCGCGGTGGGTTGCGATGAGCGAAATCAACTGGGAGCAGCTTCGCACGTCGGCAGTTGCAGCGATGAAAACCGCTTATGCGCCTTACTCAAAGTTTCCAGTAGGTGTTGCAGCACTTGTTAATGATGGTCGAATCGTCTCAGGCTGTAACGTTGAAAATGCCAGTTACGGCTTAGGACTATGTGCCGAGTGCGGCTTAGTCTCCAATTTAATTGCAACCGGTGGTGGACGCTTAGTTGCGATTCTCTGCGTCGATGGTCAAGGAAATTATCTTGCCCCATGTGGTCGATGCCGACAATTATTATTCGAGCACGGTGGATCTAGTTCGCTTTTAATGACCGATGATGGCCCACAGACTATGGCCACTATGTTGCCCTGGGCCTTTGGTCCAGATGATTTAGACCGTAACGAGCGGTAAATGGCGTCGATAGAAGCCTTCTCTGCCACTGAAATCATCGCCGCAAAGCGTGATCGCCACTCATTAAGTGATCCGCAGATCGACTGGATCATCGATGCTTACACGCGCGGAGCTGTAGCCGATGAACAGATGTCGGCTTTACTGATGGCAATCTTGCTCAACGGTATGGAATCGCGAGAGATCTCACGCTGGACCGATGCGATGATCAGCAGCGGTGAGCGAATGAACTGGTCGGCGTTATCTCGCCCAACGGTTGATAAACATTCAACTGGGGGAGTCGGTGACAAGATTACTTTGCCACTTGCACCACTTGTTGCAGCATGTGGCGCTGCAGTTCCACAGTTATCAGGTCGAGGCCTTGGACATACTGGTGGAACGTTAGATAAGTTGGAGTCAATTCCAGGTTGGCGGGCATCGCTATCCAATGAAGAGATGTTAAAAGTTTTGCAAGATGTTGGCGCGGTAATTTGCGCAGCAGGTGCAGGTCTGGCACCAGCTGATAAAAAACTGTATGCACTGCGCGATGTCACCGCAACTGTTGAGGCAATTCCACTAATTGCATCCTCAATTATGAGTAAGAAAATTGCAGAAGGCACTAGCGCCTTAGTTTTAGATGTTAAGACTGGCGCCGGTGCATTTATGAGTGATCCTGCCAAAGCTGCAGAGTTAGCTCACGTGATGGTCGGTCTTGGAAAACGCGCCGGAGTCAAAACCGTTGCTTTGGTAACTGCAATGGATGTTCCACTCGGTTTAACTGCAGGAAATGCTTTAGAGGTCCGCGAGTCAGTTGAAGTGCTTGCAGGTGGTGGACCGTCAGACATTGTTGAGCTCACAGTTTTGCTTGCGCGTGAAATGTTAGAGATTGCGGGAATTAAAGGCGCTGATCCAGCCGAAGCTTTAAAGAATGGCAAAGCTATGGATGTATGGCGCCGAATGATTAGCGCTCAAGGTGGCGATCCCGATGCAAAGCTTCCTGTTGCCAAGGAAAACATTGTTGTGACGGCGCAGTCATCGGGCACTGTATTAGCGATGGATGCAATGGCTGTAGGTCTTGCCGCATGGAGACTTGGTGCAGGACGTACCCGTCAGGGTGAAGCGGTGCAGGCGGGTGCTGGCATTGAGATTCACGCTAAACCAGGTGAAAAGATCCAGGCCGGAGCGCCGTTGTTCACCTTACATACAGATACCCCAGCGGCTTTTGCGCGCGCACAGGAAGCTCTTATTGATAGCGTAACTATTGGTGATTTACCTGCCAATGGAAAGATAGATAGATTGCCACTAGTGATCGAACGAATCGTTGATTAAGGGGTTTTAACAATGGCGATGAACAGCATTCCGACAGCGGATCAAATAAAGCGTGTCCCTAAAGTTCTATTGCATGATCACTTGGATGGTGGACTTCGCCCGCAAACAATTATTGATATCGCCCAAGAGATTGGCTATACCGCACTTCCAACTCATGATGCCCATGAACTAGCAACATGGTTCCGCGAATCATGTGATTCAGGATCTCTTGTCCGTTACTTGGAGACTTTTTCTCACACCATTGCAGTTATGCAACGTCGCGAAGATATTATCCGCGTAGCCCGTGAGTGCGCATTAGATTTAGCTCGTGATGGCGTTGTTTATGCCGAAGTTCGTGGGGCACCCGAGCTATTTACTGAGCAAGGCCTAACAATGTCTGATGTTGTTGAGGCAACCATCGAGGGCTATGCATTAGGCGTGGCCGATGCCGCTGCTGAGGGATTTACAATCTCAGTATTCTCACTTCTATGCGGAATGCGTCAGAACAAAAAGTCCCAAGAAGTCGCCGAGCTGGTAGTGAAGTATCGCGGTAGGGGCGTGGTTGGCTTTGATATCGCCGGCCCAGAAGATGGCTTTCCACCAAGTGATCAAAAAGAGAGTTTTGATTACCTGCGAAAAGAAGATGCCCACTACACGATTCACGCTGGTGAAGCTTATGGAATTCCATCAATCTGGGAAGCTATCCAAATATGTGGAGCAGAGCGATTGGGCCACGGCGTGCGAATTATCGATGATATTGATTTCTCTGGGCCAGAGCCAAAGTTAGGGCAGTTAGCATCCTATGTTCGCGATCGTCGTATTCCACTAGAGCTTTGTCCAACCTCGAATCTACAAACCGGTGCAGCTAAGAGCTATGCCGAGCACCCCATTGGCGCCTTGGCCCGCCTGCGTTTTCGCGTGACTTTGAATACCGATAATCGCCTGATGAGCCAGACATCTATGAGCCTTGAGATGCGTGAAGCAGTAAAGGCTTTCAACTGGGATCTAGCCGAACTTCAGCGAATCACAATTAATGCGATGAAAAGCGCTTTTATCTCTTACCCAGATCGTTTGAAAATTATTGATGAGATCATTAAACCTGGTTATGCGAAAATCGCAACTGAGTAATGATTGATTTTAACAACCCAGCCTTTGTAGCCGACCCATATTCAGGGCTCGCTGAACTTCGAAGCGTTGGTAAACCAGTCTGGCATCAAGGTATGAATATGTTTTTAGCTGCCGTTCATGGTGACGCTAACGATGTTTTTCGTAACAAATCACTGGGTCGAATCTTTGTAGACAAGGTTCCAGAGTTTGAGTGGGAGACATTTAACTGGCTACATTCAGATTCGATACTAGATAGCGAACCACCTAAACACACTCGTTTGAGATCATTGGTTGCCAAAGCCTTCAATCGTCAAAAGATTGAGGGTATGCGCCCTGCGATAGAGCGAATTACAGCCCAGTTACTTGATGGTATCGATTTAAAAGTTAGAGCCGGAGAGAGTTTTGATTTAATCGCAGATTATGCTGAGCCGCTACCGGTAAGAATTATCGCTGACTTACTAGGCTTTCCAGAGTCAGAAGAACACTTACTGCGGCCATGGTCGCAAGCAATCGTTAAAATGTATGAAGTTAATCCTTCAGAGAAGTACCAAAAAGAGGCTCAGGTTGCCGCAGGCGAATTTGCCGCATATGTTCGCGATTTAGCTGAGCACCGAAAGAAGAATCCCGGAAGTGATTTGATTACCGACTTAGCGATGGTCGAAGAAAACGGGGAAAAATTAAACTCGCACGAGTTAGTAGCTACCTGCGTTCTGCTTCTTAACGCCGGACATGAAGCCAGCGTCAACGCTTTTGGCAATGGAATGGTTGCCGCTTTGCAACGCCCTGATCAAGTCAAGTTGCTGCGCGAAAACCCCCGCGGGATTACCGAAACTGCCCTTGAAGAGTTCATGCGCTTTGATGCCCCGCTGCAGTTATTTGAGCGTACTGCGACAAAAGATACCGAGCTTGGGGGAGTAGAGATCCTGCAAGGCCAAAAGATCGCCGCCCTCATAGGAGCTGCAAATCGCGACAGTAATGTATTTGCAGATGCCGACCAGATGGATCTGACGCGAGATCCCAATCCTCACATCGGCTTTGGCGCAGGCATTCACTTTTGTTTAGGCGCACCACTTGCCCGTTTAGAGATGGGCGTTTCTCTGCCAGCCTTATGGGAAAAGTTTCCGACCATGCATTTAGCTAGCCAACCAGTCAGACGACCAACTTTTGTCTTGCGTGGTTATGAAAGCGTTGCTATCTCAGTCTGAGAAGGATACGAAGACTGCGCACCTTTTCGCGTCACACTTAAGGATGCAACTTTGATACCTAAGGCAACTGCTGACTGCGCAGTTGATCCACTTGCTAGCCCATAAGCAAAAGTTCCAACAAAGGCATCTCCAGCCCCAGTTGTATCGACAGCCTTTACTGTAGGTGCACTCACGCGTGTTAATTCCCCAACTTCACTTATTAATACTGCGCCCTGTGAACCTAGCGTCACGATTGAACTCTTGCCGGCTCTAAAACTTACAAGATTCTTCTCTTCACTGGATTCAGTACCAGTGAGCGCCTTAAACTCAGTCTCATTGGGGATCAACCAGTCAGTGACTGCAAGCAATTGCTCACTTAAAGTTTCAAATGGTGCTGGATTTAAAATAGTCACGCAACCTCGAGCCTTAGCGGCAGTGAAGGCGGCAAGAGTTACCTCCTGTTTTATCTCACACTGAGCGATAACTACTGCCAAATTTGTAATTGAATTAATAGCAAGAACAGCCTTTGAAATCTCAATCTCATGATTTGCGCCAGGAATAATAATAATTCGATTTTCGCCATTGCCATCTACCCAAATATGAGCGACGCCCGTTGGGCTTTCACTTCGCTCCAAATAATCAGTATTAATACCGACCGCTGAAAAATTAATGGCAATTGAATCGCCGAATAAGTCACGGCCTAGCTTGCCAATGAAGTGGACTTCGGCTCCGCAGTGGGCGGCGATAACGGCCTGGTTAGCGCCTTTGCCACCAAAGCCGGTGGTGAAAAGCTGGCCGACTAGCGTTTGTCCAGCTTCAGGCACTACATCGGCATATGCCGTCAAATCCATCATGGCGCTGCCAACTACGGCTATAACTGATTTACTCATGACGCTAGGCTATCGGGTATGAATAAAACTTCAATGATTCTAGATGTTGATACCGGAGTCGATGATGCATTTGCCGTTCTATTTGCTGCAATGCATCCATCCATCAAGCTTTTGGGTATTACCTGTGTGGATGGCAACACCAATGTCGATCAAGTAGTTGCCAATACATTGAAAGTTCTAGATGCCGCAGGGGCTGGCGATATCCCTGTAGCTCGCGGGGCAGTACGTCCTTTATTAGGTGAATCCAAGTATGCCGAATATGTTCATGGCGCCGATGGCATGGGCGATCTCGGCATAACACCATCACAACGCACAGTGGATAAGCGCTCGGCAGTTGAGCTATTGCGTGATCTGATTGAGCAATCAGATGAGCCAGTAACCCTTGTTCCCTTGGCACCACTTACAAATATCGCGCTGTTCCTGCGCGCCTTTCCGGAGACGGCAAAGAAACTTCACCGCATAGTTTTAATGGGTGGTTCGGCATCTGCTGGAAATGCAACGGCTGCGGCAGAGTTTAATATCTGGCACGATCCTGAAGCCGCTGCAATCGTCTTTCAAAGCGGTGTACCTATCACGATGTATGGCTTAGATGTATTCATGCGCCCTGGAGTTACACGCGCCGAGGCCGATCGACTCGTACTTTCTCAAGCACCTGCCGCTCAGTTTGGTGGCGCACTTATCCAGGCTTTCATTGAACGGCTCGGTGTATCACCGATAACTTTGGGTGACTATGGCGCAGTAGCGACGGCGATTCATCCAGAGTTCTTTACCACCGAAATGTTTGATGTCGTAGTTGATACATCATCAGGTCCGGCGCGGGGCCAAACCATTTGTGATCGACGTGATTCGTTTCTTAAAGAGTTAGAGCCTTTAAGTTTGACTGACAGCGCCAAAGTTCGCGTTGTAATGGATCTAGATGTCGAAGCCGTCCGTCAACTATGGCTAAAAACCATTGATAAAGGCTGGTCTTAGAGTCCTATCGGGTGCCAGACAGTCTTAGCCTCCATAAAGGCAAGAATGCGACCAGGGTCGTGGGATTTAAAGGCGAAGATTCGCTTTAAGTTCTCAGCTCCCGCTTCGCGTATGGAGGCGTGCTTTTTAGAGGCAAGCCCTGTGATGTCAAAGCCATCGATGTCCATGTGCGATGCCATCCATGGCGCAATCTCATCTTTCTTGCCAGTTAATATATTAATAACTCCTGCAGGAACATCACTGGTTGCAACTACTTCAGCAAAACTCATAGCTGATAGCGGAGCTTTTGTACTTGCAAGGACTACGACAGTATTTCCAGAGACAACTATCGGTGCAATCACATCGATCAATCCCAATAGTGATGGAGATTCAGGTGCAATAGCTGCAACTACCCCCATACTTTCAGGAATCGTAAAGTTGTAATAAGGACCGGCAACTGGATTAAGTGCGCCAGATAATGATGAGATCTTGTCAGACCAACCTGCATACCAAACCAAGCGATCTATAGCTTCGCTCACTTCCTTATCTGCCTTAATCTTTGTTACTCCAGTGACAGAGACAATCTCATCGACAAACTGCGCACGGCGTCCTTCGAGCATTTCAGCAAGACGATAAAGGATCTGCCCCTTGTTGTATGCAGTGGCTTTATTCCAGCCGTGTTGTGCCGCGCGCGCGGCAACAACTGCATCTTTTAAATCTTTGCGCGATGCTAAACATGGATTAGCGATAAAAACACCTTTGGCGCTTTTAACTTCATATGTGCGACCAGATTCAGTGCGGGGAAAGGCTCCATTAATAAACAACTTGTATGTCTTCTTAACATCGATGCGATTACTCATGTCCGACCCCCTTCAGATATGCACTTAATCCGTGTCGTCCACCTTCTCGACCCCAGCCAGACTCTTTATAACCACCAAATGGCGATGTTGGATCAAACTTATTAAAAGTATTTGCCCAGATAACGCCGGCGCGCAACTGCTGTGTTGCCCAAAGAATTCGTGAGCCCTTCTCACTCCACACTCCAGCTGAGAGACCAAAGGGGGTGTTATTAGCCTTATCTATGGCCTCTTGCGGAGTTCTAAAAGTTAGTACTGAGAGCACCGGACCGAAGATTTCTTCGCGAGCTATGCGGTGGGCTTGAGTAACACCCGTAAAGATCGTCGGAGCAAACCAGAAACCTTTATTTGGTAGATCACATGGCGCACTCCAGCGCTGGGCGCCTTCGGCCTCACCGGATGCAGACAACTCAATGATTTTGGTGAGTTGCTCTTTAGAGTTAATTGCGCCCACATCGGTATTTTTATCCATAGGATCACCGACGCGAATCTTTGCCATGCGTGCCTTTAACTTCTCTAAGACTTCATCAGCAACACTTTCTTGAAGAATCAATCGTGAGCCTGCACAACATACATGACCTTGGTTAAAGAAGATTCCGTTGACAATACCTTCTACAGCTTCATCAATTGCTGCATCTTCAAAGATTATGTTGGCCGCTTTTCCGCCCAGCTCTAAGGTGACGCTCTTATGCGTTGATGCAACTGCACGTGCAATAATCTTGCCCACTTCAGTTGAGCCAGTGAATGCAATCTTGTCGATACCGGGGTGATTAACAATCAGCGCACCGGTCGATCCATCGCCAGTAACAATATTGACAACACCTGCAGGAAGTTCGGCCTGTTGGCAGACTTCGGCAAAGAGCAGCGCAGTCAGAGATGTGCTTTCGGCGGGTTTTAATACAACGGTGTTGCCAGCGGCAAGTGCCGGTGCCACTTTCCACGCCAACATAAGTAGTGGAAAGTTCCAAGGAATAATCTGACCTGCTACGCCATGTGGCTTGGTCGAAGTTCCAAGACCTGCAAACTCGAGCTTATCGGCCCACCCTGCATGATAGAAAAAATGTGCAGCAGCTAATGGCACATCAACATCACGTGATTCACGGATTGGTTTTCCATTATCTAAAGTCTCTAGTACTGCAAACTCTCTAGCGCGCTCTTGCATGATTCGGGCAATACGAAATAAGTATTTTCCACGCTCTTTACCGCTCATTTTTGACCAGGTTGTTGTGTAAGCCTTGCGTGCAGCCTTTACAGCGGCATCGACCTCAGCCTTGCCCGCTAAAGCGATTTGACTTAAGACCTCTTCGGTAGCCGGGTTAATCGTTGGAAAATGCTTGCTGCCTGCAACGAACTTACCGGCAATGAAGTGGCCGTACTTAGGTTTAATCGATACGACTGCCCTTGATTCAGGGGCTGGTGCATAATCAAAGCTCACGGGCATCTCCATTAATCGATCGTTACGTATTGAGGGCTAGCGTAGTAGCCAGTATCCATTTTCATGCGCTGCATCAGTAAATCATTGATTAAAGCACTTGCACCGATGCGAAACAGTGATGGCGTGAGCCATTCAGGTCCAGCGGTCTCATTGACTAAGACCAACTGCTTGATGGCATCTTTTGTGTTTCTTATGCCTCCAGCAGGTTTTACTCCAATTCGTTTGTGAGTCATGGAGTAGAAATCTCGTACCGCTTCTAGCATTACCAAGACAACCGGGGCTGTGGCAGCAGGGGCAATCTTGCCGGTAGAAGTCTTGATGAAATCTGCGCCTGCAGCCATAGCCAGAAAGGATGCTTTACGGACATTGTCATATGTGACGAGCTCGCCAGTTTCAAAGATTACTTTTAAATGTGCACGGGTTCCACACAACTCTTTAATGGTAACAATCTCGTTAAAGACATCGATGTAGTGGCCACTTAAAAATGCTCCACGATCGATCACCATATCAATTTCAGAGGCTCCGGCATCGAGTGCATCTTGCGTATCGCGGATTTTTACTGGCATTGATGCACGTCCAGATGGAAAAGCAGTAGATACTGCGGCAACGCCAACGTGCTTACCACCTACTAAATCTAAATGCTTTCGCGCAGTTGCAACCATGTCGTTATAAACACAGACTGCTCCAACACTTGGAACCGTTGAATCTGTGGGATCTGGGCGTACCGCCTTGGTGCACAGCGCCTGCACTTTTCCAACAGTATCGGCGCCTTCAAGGGTTGTTAAATCGACCATCGAAATCGCCGTATCGATTGCCCAGCGCTTTGACGTAGTTTTAATACTTCGAGTTGCCAACATTGCAGCGCGAGCGTCAGCGCCAACTTGATCGACTCCTGAGAGTGCGCCTAAGTAATTCTTCAGTGATGTATCAGTGCCATCTACTAAGCCATAGAAACTCACGACAGTAATTCCTTTAATGGAGCGCGCAGTTGATCTAGAACAGCTTGAGCCGTTACTGAATCCTGGGCAACAACTTCGATGTAGCACTTCATCTTTGCCTCAGTGCCACTTGGACGAATAATGATTCGAACATTTCCTTCAAGCCATAAGCGGATTCCATCAGTTGGCGGTAATCCATCAGTTGGCTGTGCCAGATCATCGATTGATAATACATTGCGCCCAGCGATAGATGTTGGGGAATTGGTGCGCAGAGAGCCCAGGATTACTCCAACTTTAGAAAGATCAGTTAACCGAATCGAAATCTGCTCAGTGGCGTGGAAGCCATGGCGGCCCCACACTTCATTGAGCAAGTCTTGAAGAGTTTTACCCTGTGCTGCTAAATCGGTTGCAATCTGTGCCAGTTTTATCGCCGCTGAAATTCCATCTTTATCATTGACCGTCTGTGAATCTACACAGTAGCCAAGTGCTTCTTCGTAGCCAAAGGTGAGCCCAGGGATTTTAGCTAGCCATTTAAAACCAGTAAGCGTCTCTTTAAAGTCGTGGTTATAGTGCTGAGCAATCTTGCGCAATATCGATGAAGAAACAATGGAGTTAGCAAATATGCCATGTGGAGTTGTTCGTGCAATGGTTTCTCCAAGAATTACACCTAACTCGTCACCTCGGAGCATGCGCCAGCCAGCAATTGGAACTTTGATTGCTGCTGCGCACCTATCGGCATCTGGATCATTGGCAATAACTAAATCGGCATCAAAGGCTCTTGCCGTTTCTAAGGCTAAATCTATTGCTCCGGGCTCTTCTGGATTTGGAAATGCCACAGTTGGAAAATCAGGATCAGGTTGTGCTTGAGCATCAACTAAAATCGGTGATTGAAAACCAGCCTTATGAAAGACGCGCAGTAAAGTCTCGGTACCAACTCCATGCATCGCGGTATACACGATTTTCAAACTTCCCGGGACAGTTGCTATCGCAGAGGTTATTGCAACGTACTTATCGATTACATCTTCACCAAGTACAGTCCACTGTGTGCCGCGAGGTTGTGCAGCAAGTGACGTGACTGCAGCTATTTTTTCAGCGATTGCCTCATCGGTGGGCGAAATAATTTGTGATCCACGGTACTCAACTCCATCTACGGTGCCACCCAAATAAACTTTGTAGCCGTTATCTTGTGGTGGATTATGGCTGGCAGTCACCATAATTCCGACATCGCACTTCAACTCATTTGTTGCAAAAGCTAAAACCGGCGTTGGCAGTGGACGCGGTAATACTAAGACCTGCATTCCTGCCCCGCTCATGATTTCGGCAGTTTCAAAGGTAAAATCTTCCGAGCCATATCTGGCATCTCGACCAATAACTACCGATGTTAGGTTGCGCTCTCGCATGTAGGCAACGATTCCTGCTGCAGTTCTACCCACAACTGCACGGTTCATTCCCGAAGGTCCGGGACGCACTGGTCCACGCAGGCCAGCAGTACCAAACTGCAGAAAACCAGCAAAGGAGCGCTTGAGTTCTTCCTCGTTATTAGTATCTAACCAAGTTTGAACCTGGGCAGCAGTTATCGGATCTGGATCATCAGCAATCCATTGTTGGGCTTCGGTGCGCAGATCCATGTCCTTAGAATAACTTTGGAATGACTGCTTTGAGAAGAGCGCCCATGCGATCGGCAGCGGCTTTTCCGGCGGCAATGACCTCTTCATGGTTGAGCTTTTCTCCAGTTACTCCAGCGGCAGCATTGGTAACTAAAGAGATTCCTAAAACTTCGGCGCCAAGTGCATGTGCAGCGATTGCTTCAGGGACCGTGGACATTCCCACTAGATCTGCGCCCATTGTTCGCATCATCAAAATCTCAGCTGGAGTCTCATACGTTGGCCCGCGCCAGTGAACGTATACGCCTTCTTCAAGAGAGGCATCCTCTTGTTTTACGATTGCGCGAATCCGCTTGCTATAAAGATCAGTTAAATCAACAAATGTTGCACCTGATAATGGTGAAACTGCAGTGAGTGAAATATGGTCACGGATCAGGACGGGCTGTCCAACTTTATAGGCGGTATTTATTCCACCGCATGCATTTGTGAGGATCACAACTTTGGCACCGGCTTTAACTGCAACTCGAACGCTATGTACTACGGGCTCAACGCCTTTACCCTCGTATAAGTGAGTGCGACCTAGAAAGACAAGCGCGCGTAGTTTCTTGCCTTCGGCCTCAATAATGTAGGAGCGAACTTTTCCAGAGTGTCCAACAACGGTTGGTGGTAAGAATCCAGTGAGCTCTTCGGCATTACATTCATATGCAGGTGTACCAAGTGCATCAACTGCACTTACCCAACCAGATCCCATGACTAATGCCACATCGTGGGAGGCAACCCCGGTGCGATTGGCTATTTCGGCAGCAGCTATTTCGGCAGCAGCTAATGGATCTGTATAAAGGAGTTCACTCATCCCTCAATAATGTCACACAGTGTGGTTCCACTTGAAACCGTGGCGCCAATTACTGCAGTGAGATTACTGACGATTCCTGACTTATGGGCCATTAACGGCTGCTCCATCTTCATCGCTTCAAGAACAATAACTAGATCTCCAACTTCAACGTGTGCACCTTCTTCAACTGCAATCTTTACAACGGTGCCCTGCATAGGGCTTGTTAAACCAGCAGAGTTAGAGGCACCTGTCATGCCAGCCTTGGCACGATGTCGCTTTACAAGAGGCTTAGGGGCATGAACCAAAATCTCAAAACGCTTACCGTTGATTTCGGTAATTAAATGCTCAGGGGCCATGTGTGATTGCAATGGCGCCGCAGTAGCTGTAAACGCCGGTATTTCATTGACAAATTCATTTTCAATATAGCTTGTGTAGATCGTAAAATTGTGTGTGTAGGCAGGGTCTTCAACAATTGCGCGGTGAAAAGGAAGCGCAGTTGCAAGTCCGCCAACAGTAAATTCAGCGAGTGCGCGTCGAGCGCGCTCGATAGCCTGTTCGCGCGTAGCTCCAGTAACAATTAACTTTGCAAGTAGCGAATCAAAGTTTCCACCGATAGTGTCGCCATTTTTAAAGCCAGCATCTACGCGAACTCCTGGGCCAGTTGGAATTGCCCATTCAGTGATGCGTCCCGGTGCAGGAAGAAAAGATCTGCCTGGATCTTCTCCATTAATACGAAATTCAATTGAATGGCCACGGATTACAGGGTCATCGAAGCCGAGGGCTTCACCCATGGCAATACGAAACTGTTCGCGAACTAGATCTATGCCAGTTACTTCTTCACTGACGGGGTGTTCCACTTGCAAACGAGTGTTTACTTCTAGAAAAGAGATAGTTCCATCGGCGCCAACAAGAAACTCGCAGGTTCCTGCACCGATATAGCCGGCCTCTTTCATGATTGCTTTACTAGAACGGTAGAGCTCTTCATTTTGAGCATCAGTCAAAAATGGCGCCGGGGCTTCTTCAACTAATTTTTGGTGGCGTCGCTGCAATGAACAATCACGAGTACTTACAACAACTGCATGTCCATGCATATCTACAAGCACTTGAGTTTCAACATGTCGAGGTTTATCTAAGTAGCGCTCGACAAAACACTCACCGCGTCCAAAGCCTGATATTGCCTCACGAACTGCAGAGTCAAAGAGTTCTGGAATCTCTTCCATTGTGCGTGCAACTTTTAAGCCACGTCCTCCTCCACCATGTGCTGCCTTAATCGCAACAGGTAGGCCATGTTCTTTAGCAAAGGCAGTGACTTCGGCATGGCCTTCAACTGGATCTTTAGTTCCAGCAACCAGCGGCGCACCTGCTTTAGAGGCGATTTTTCGCGCTGAAACTTTATCTCCCAATGCACGAATCGCAGCTGGTGGGGGACCTATCCACGTTAAACCCGCATCAATGACGGCCTGGGCAAAGTTAGCGTTCTCCGACAAGAAACCATATCCAGGGTGAACTGCATCTGCACCAGACTGCAGTGCCGCTGCAATCAATTTTTCAATGTTCAAATATGTTTGCGTAGCTGTGGTGCCATGCAGCGAGAAGGCAGAATCCGCCATCTTGGTATGAATAGCATCGCGGTCTTCCTCTGAATAAACCGCAACAGATTCCAAGCCATGGTCTTTGCAAGCGCGAATTACGCGCACTGCGATTTCGCCTCGATTAGCTATAAGAACGCGCTTCATTGCATCACCTTTACCTCTGGCCATGAATAACCAAGTTGGGCCATTGCTTTACGAATAAATGGCATTGAAATACCGACAACGTTTGTATAGTCACCTTCAATGTTTGGGATAAATGGTGAACTAAAGCCATCAAGGGTAAAACCACCAGCGACATGAAGAGGCTCACCGCTAGCTACATAATCATTGATTTCATCATCGCTCATCGAATCAAAACTTACTTTTGTAGTGACAATGCTTGAAATCTCGCGATCTTTTGTCGTATCAATAACACAGTGGCCGGTATGCAGAAGTCCAGAGTTTCCTTGCACGCGCTTGGCTCTTTCTACTGCAATCTCAGGAGTTCCCGGTTTTCCCAGTGATTGGCCTTCAAATTCAAATGTGGAATCGCATCCAATTATTATGGCCGGATAATCTATCTGCTCGCGAACAGTGTGTGCTTTAGTGATTGCCAGCGCAATTACCATATCTGCAGGAGAGAGCTCATTGAAAAAATCCGTCTCTTCATCTACATGACTTACCATCACCGAAATAGTTAGACCCGCAGATTCAAGTAATCGGCGACGCGATGACGACGCAGAAGCAAGGATAATTCTCGGCATTTATCTATGAACGCGCTCTTGCGCCGAAGGTTATTTGATGTGGAAGAGGTTGGCGTAGTTGAGGGCGGCCGTACACGCTGCGTTTTATTACTGGTACTAACTCTTCGCGTTTATGCTGGGTCATCATGGCTTCAATTGCCGCACGCTCTTCAGGGGTCGGGTCACCATGTGTGATTACAAATGTCATTACAGTGGAATATTTCCATGTTTGCGAGCAGGCAGTGTGTCTCGCTTAGTCTTGAGTGTTCTAAAAGCCTTTGTAATGTAGGCACGTGATTGGCTTGGTTCAATGACAGTATCGATAGTTCCACGCTCTGCGGCTAGATATGGATTAGCTAGTGATTCATTGTATTCATCGACTAGTTCAATTCTTTTTGCTCCCGGATCTTTAGCCTCTGCTAACTCTTTGCGATAGAGAATATTTACTGCACCTTGTGCGCCCATCACTGCAATCTCAGCGCTTGGCCAAGCAAAGTTAATATCACTTCCAAGATACTTTGAGCCCATCACGATGAAAGCACCGCCATAGGCCTTTCGTGTAATCAAAGTAACCAGGGGTACAGATGCTTCGGCGTAGGCATATAGCAGTTTTGCCCCACGTCGAATGATGCCATCCCATTCTTGTTCGGTACCTGGCAAGAATCCAGGTACGTCTACTAAAGTTAATATCGGAATATTGAAAGCATCACAAAAACGTAAGAAACGTGCCGCTTTTTCACTTGAATTAATATCTAATGTTCCGGCAAGTTGCGAAGGTTGGTTCGCGATAATTCCAATTGATTCACCTTCAATACGTGCAAACCCAACAACAATATTTGGTGCATATAAAGCATGAACTTCAAGAAACTCACCTTCATCGACTAGCGCTTGAATTAATACCTTCATGTCATAAGGCTGATTGGGAGAATCCGGAATAAGTGAATCGAGGGCAATGTCACTGGCCTTTTTCTCGAGAGACTCTGTTGGTGGAAGATGTGGGGCGCTATCCATATTATTTGACGGTAAATATGAGAGCAGTGCTTTCACATAGTCAATTGCATCGGCCTCACTTTCGGCCAAGTAGTGCGAATTTCCAGTGCGAGTATTGTGCGTGCGAGCACCACCAAGCTCTTCCATTCCAACTTCTTCGCCCGTAACAGTCTTGATAACATCTGGACCCGTAATAAACATATGTGAGGTTTCATTGACCATAACCGTAAAATCGGTCAGCGCAGGTGAGTAAGCAGAGCCTCCGGCACATGGCCCAAGAATCAATGAGATCTGAGGAATTACTCCCGATGAACGGGTATTGAGGCGGAAGATTTTTCCATAGCCAGCTAGCGAGGCCACGCCTTCTTGAATACGAGCACCACCAGAATCGTTGATGCCGATCAGAGGAATTCCACTTTTTAGCGCAAACTCTGCAATCTTTACAATTTTCTCTGCATGAACTTCACCAAGTGATCCGCCCATAATGGTGAAATCTTGTGAATACAGCGCGATGGGGCGCCCGTCTACAGTTGCAGTTCCAATGACAACACCATCTCCGTAAGGACGGTTCTTTTCCATTCCAAACTGAGTTGATCGGTGTCTGGCAAACTCATCGATCTCGGTGAACGAATCCTCATCGACGAGCATCTCAATGCGCTCACGGGCGGTGTACTTGCCCTTGGCATGTTGCTTTTCTACTGCGCGCGCTGAACCGGCATGGACAGCCTCTTCAATACGGGCGCGCAGGTCTTCAATTTTTCCGGCAGTTGTATGCAGATCACGGCTCATACCCCTACGGTACTAGGCGTGGACACAGAAATGCTAAGAGCGCCGCTAGATAGTGGCATTATCAACGCCGGTTTGACGCAGTACTGGCGAGTAAGCGTGGTTGAACTCACGACATCAACGCAAAGTGATCTGATTGATTTAGTTACACGTGGACGCGCTCAAGTTGGAGATGTGATTGTTGCAGAGTTTCAGAGTGCTGGTCGTGGACGCCTTACACGTACGTTCGAAGCACCAGCAGGATCTGCACTTCTATTTTCTATTTATATAAAACCAAGTCGTCCACAAATGGATTGGGGATGGATCCCGTTAATTGCAGGAGTCAGCGTTGCGCAGAGTTTACCTTCAGTTGATGCACGCGTTAAATGGCCTAACGATATTTTAATTGATAATAAAAAGATTTCTGGCTTGATTGCACAAGTTGTAGGAGATGGCATAGTAATTGGAATCGGTATCAATGTTGGCATGAGCATTGAAGAACTTCCTGTGCCACAAGCTACTTCACTTGCAATCGAAGGCAGCGTTAATACTTCACGGAATGCATTACTCACAGATCTTCTGACAATCTTCGAGAAGAATTTCACTACCTGGGATAAAGGCAGCAATGAAATCTCTGGCACGTATGAAGCTCTCAGTGCAACCCTAGGGCGAGAGATTGAGGTTCATTATCCAGATGGGCGCATTGAAAGCGGCACCGCAGCATCTATTTCACCCAGTGGTGAGTTAGTTCTAGCCGATGGAGTTCATGTTCTAGCCGCAGACATTATTCATCTACGATAATCCAGTGAGCGATTCCTTTCCAACAGTAGGAATAATTGGCGCAGGTCAACTTGCCCGGATGAGTGTTGCGCCAGCTGAAGCGCTAGGAATTAGCCTTCTATTGCTTGCCAATAGTTCACGTGATTCAGCGGCTCAAATTGCACACCATGTTGTCGGCGATTATCGAGACCTTGAAACAGTTTTAAACTTTGCACGGCAGTGCGATGTATTAACTTTCGAGCACGAATTAATACCCTTGAGCATTATTAAAGCCCTAGAGGCAGAGGGTGTAGTTGTAAGGCCAAGTTCAAAAGCCTTTGTTTACTCACAAGACAAGGCCGAGATGCGAACCAGGTTAGCCAACTTTCCTGCACCTAAATCACTTGTTGTCACGAGTGCTGACGCAGTTACTGGATACCCATTAATTGCTAAGGCGATCTCTGGGGGATATGACGGTCGGGGAGTATGGAAAGTTAATTCCGCGCAAGAACTGAGTGAAGTTATTGCACAAGTGGGGCGGGTACTTGTCGAAGATTTAGTTGAGTTCGATTGTGAAATCGCAGTTATGGTTGCGCGATCACCGCACGGGCAGGCAACAACATGGGCACCAACACAGACAGTACAAAGAGATGGCATTTGTACGATGACTATTACTCCTGCTCCAATACTGTCGAGTGAGTTAAGTGAAAAAGCTCAGAAATTAGCGATAGATATCGCCCAAGAGCTTGGAGTTGTCGGAGTGATGGCCGTAGAACTCTTTGTGAAAGGATCAGAGCTCTTTGTTAATGAACTTGCGATGCGTCCACATAATTCGGGCCACTGGACAATTGAGGGCTCTCACACAAGTCAGTTCGAACAACATTTGCGTGCAGTGCTAGATCTGCCGCTGGGAGATCCATCGATGACCGCCCCAATCGCAGTGATGGGAAATATTTTGGGTCAAGAAAAGGCCGACATGTATCGTCCCTATCTTCATTTAATGGCGCGAAACCCACGTCTGAAATTCCATCATTACAAGAAAGAGGCCCACAAAGGGCGCAAGATCGGCCACGTAAATCTATTGGGCGATGACATCGTAGAATTAACCCAAGAAATCCAGCACGCCCTTGATTATATGAGTGGAGAAGTCGATGAGTGATGTTGCAATCATCATGGGATCAGATTCTGATTGGCCCATTATGGAAGATGCCGCAAAGACCTTAGATGAATTAGGAATTTCCTATGATGCAGATGTCGTTTCAGCACATCGCATGCCTCTTGAAATGGTGGAGTTCGCACAGAGCGCGCAATCAAAGGGTTACAAAGTAGTAATTGCTGGGGCCGGAGGAGCTGCGCACCTTCCAGGTATGGTGGCATCGCTGACTACATTGCCAGTTATTGGTGTTCCAATCGCTTTAAAAAACCTTGATGGTATGGATGCTTTGTTATCAATTGTTCAAATGCCTGCAGGAATCCCAGTTGCAACTGTTGGAGTTGGCAATGCAAAGAATGCAGCCTTACTTGCAGCCCGTATTTTAGGGGTATCTGACTCAGCGATTAATAAAAAAGTTGGTGATGGACTTAAAGAGATCAACACCGTAGCTAAAACCAAAGGTGCCAATCTAGCTGCACGCAGAAATCAAAAGACTGGTTTCTAGCTTCTCTTTCTATATTCAATTGCGGGGCAACGATCCATAACAGTGAGCAAACCTGCAGCGCGTGCCCGTTCAATGGCGCTTTCATCTATAACATCTAGCTGCAGCCAAACCGCTTTTGCGCCTATAGCTATTGCTTGATCTACAATTTTTCCAACCAGTGAAGAGTTTACAAAGCAATCTACAACATCTACCGGCACAGGAATATCTTCAAGAGATTTATATCCTTTTCTCCCGTGCACTTCTTCGGCTCGAGGATAAACAGGGATAATTTCATGACCCTTATCTTGTAATAACTTAGCTACACCAAATGCGGCACGCTGCGGATTATTGCCAAGACCTACAACAGCCCAGGTTTTCATTCCCAGCACTGCAGCAATAGTTTGGTCTTGATTAATCAGAGCGCCCAAGTGCGTGGAACTTCCAGCCAGCGTTGCGCCACTTATCTCGATCCAAAGCATTGCGGCCATCAATAACTATCTTGTTTTTGACCAAAGGTCCGAGCACTGATGGATCTAACTCACGATATTCGCGCCATTCGGTTAAGTGCAGAATCAAATCTGCAGCTTTAACACACTCTGGAACGCTCTCTGAATACTGCAGATTAGGAAAACGCTTGCGGGCGGGCTCTATGCCCTTAGGGTCATGAACAACAACGGTTGCACCAGCTGCCTGCAACTGTGCGGCAATATCTAGGGCTGGGGAGTCACGCACGTCATCGCTATCTGGTTTGAAAGTTGCACCTAGAACAGCGATTTTGTACTGAGTTAAATCTTCAGATAATTCATTGCGCACAACATCGATTACTCGTTGACGAGCCCGGAGGTTAATCGCATCAATTTCTCGCAGGAATTCAAGGGCCTGTTTGGCTCCAAGTTCCTCAGCTCGTGCCATGAAGGCACGTATATCTTTAGGTAAACAACCGCCACCGAATCCGATTCCAGCTTGCAGGAAACGACTTCCAATACGTGGGTCGTAACCGATAGCTTTTGCCAGAACGGTTACGTCGCCACCAGCTGCTTCACATACTTCGGCCATTGCATTAATGAACGAGATCTTTGTTGCAAGAAATGAGTTAGCTGCAACTTTGACTAGTTCTGCAGTAGGAAGATCTGCGCGAATCCAAGGAGTTCCCAAAGCGATAATTGGTTCGTAGACTTCTTTAAGAATCTGCTCTGCGCGATCATTTGCAACACCAACGACTAGACGATTTGGTGTCAATGTATCTTCAACAGCAAAGCCTTCACGAAGAAACTCTGGGTTCCATGCTAAATCAGCCTGTGGCGCCGACGTTGCAAGTTCAGTACGCAGACTTTGAGCCGTACCTACTGGAACTGTTGATTTACCAACAACTAGCGCACCCTCTTTTAGGAAAGGAGCAATCGCAGCGACTGCAGATTTCACATATGTCAGATCTGCAGCTAAGCCATCCTTGCTTTGTGGAGTACCAACACACACAAAGTGCACATCAGCATCGGCTACTGCTGAGAAGTCTGTTGTAAAAGATAGGCGTCCAGTTTTCATCTCTTGGGCAAGCAATGTGTCTAAGCCGGGTTCGTAGAAGGGAAGCTCGCCTCGTGAAAGCATGGCCACTTTATCTGGGTCGGTATCGACGCCAATAACCGTGAATCCAAGGGATGACATACATGCTGCGTGGGTCGCGCCAAGGTACCCGCAACCAACGACCGAGAGAGTTAAATCCATAAGGGGCACTTTACTTCAGTGCTCCGCAAGGGTTTTCATCGGCGGTACGAGTCTTGAACTTATCAATCACAGTTGGTGTGGCCGAGGCACTAGATGATGCCGATGGCGAAGGCGTGACTTCATCAACTAGGGGTAAATCTTCGCGCAATCGATTGAAGAGATCTGGGGCTAAGACCTTGTCCCATGTCACTACTGATCCTAAACCAGGGACACGTGCATTTGCATTACCAAGTGGAATAGTCAAAGTTCGCACTTTGCTTGCTGAAAGATTCTTTAACTGTTTTGCCAAAGTGATCAAATCACTTCGGTTCAGTTGGGTGTCGGTTTGAACCGTTGCAATTGCCGCATTAAAGAAGTTCACTAATTTAATTGGATTCAGTAGAACACCAGTGCTGGTCACTTTTCGAAGAACCGCACTCATAAACTGTTGTTGACGTTGCATACGACCAATATCACCCATGCCATCGAAGTCACGCGTACGTACATACTTAAGTGCTTCAACACCATCCAGTGTATGGATTCCTGCGCTAAGCACTAAGTGACTATTTGGATCATTAATATCTCTCTTAGTACACACTTGAATTCCACCCAGAGCATCGACCATACCTGCAAAGCCTGCAAAGCCAATCTCGATGTAATGATCTATGCGCACGCCAGTTTCTTGCTCAATTGTTTGAATCAGTAATGGCGCACCGCCCCATGCATAAGCTGCGTTAATTTTCCCCTTTGCAGCAGCAACGGTTCGATCCTTATACAAGGAAGATTGGTGTGCAGGAATTGTTACAAGTGAATCGCGGGGAATAGAAATAATCGTCGCTTTATCACGTGCTTTATTTATGTGCACTAAGAGCATCGTGTCAGACCGGGCACCCGCTGCACTTTTAGTTGTTCCTACGCGCAATAGTTTGGACTGCTCTTTTGTTAATCCCACTCGTGTATCTGAACCAACGAGCAGATAATTAAGGGCGGTATTTGGTTTATCCGGACGCTTAGACAATGAGCCAAAAACATCGATTCGGTTAATTGCTCCGCTTACTTGACCAAGGCCTAACCATGAAATTGCCGAAATTGCGACGATGGCAACAGAGAGTGATGTAATAATCCGTATAGGTCGCGTCGCTTTCACAGGCGAAGACTACTTCAGCGATACGGTGGTGGGGTTATGACGACATCAGCAAATCAGTTATTTGGCTCACCGAAGCGAGAAATCTCGGTGATTCTGCCTGTGCTCAACGAAGCGGCATATTTAGAGTCTGCTGTGAATGCGATTTTGGCTACCGATTTTAATGGTGCCCTTGAAGTCATCCTCTCGGTTGGCCCTTCACATGATTCAACCGAGACCATCGCCAGAGCGCTAGCCGACAAGGATTCACGAGTCGTAGTCGTTGCAAATCCAAGTGGGCGCACTGCCGCCGGATTAAATATCGCTGTTGCTGCAACTCGGTATTCAATAATCGCCCGTGTCGACGGACATTCTCATATTCCAGAGAATTATCTTTCTTTAGCATTTGAAGTACTTAGTTCTACTGGCGCTGTAAATGTTGGTGGAGTAATGGCCGCGGTCGGTAAGAGTGTTTTTGAACGCGCAGTTGCACGTGCAATGAGAAGCCCATTAGGTGTTGGAGCATCACGTTTTCACACTGGTGGTTCGGCCGGTGAAGTCGACACTGTCTACTTGGGTGTATTTAGAAAAGAGGCATTAGTCGCTGCTGGAGGATTCGATGAACGTTTTACTCGAGCGCAGGATTGGGAGCTAAATTATCGCTTACGCGCCGCAGGTGGTGTTGTGTACTTTGATCCCCGCTTAGTAGTTACATATAGTCCACGCTCAACAGTGAAAGCTTTAGCAAAGCAGTACTTCGAGTATGGACGTTGGCGACGCGTAGTTTCACGCCGACATGAGGGAACAATTAACTACCGATATTTAGCTCCGCCATTTACTGTGCTTGCCACGATAGCTTCGCTAGTTCTTGGGCTAAATTTCGGAACGATTTTTCTAATACCCGCCCTTGTATATGGCTTATTTATTCTGATTGCATCATCTGCAATCTCCGATTCCGTGGGTGAGTTTGTTGCTTTGCCTCTTATTCTTCTGACGATGCATTTTTCCTGGGGGACGGGCTTTCTTACTTCACCGAAGTCACTTGTTCCTGAGGTAGCCTTACGCCCGTGAGCGCCCCATTGCAGGTATATGAGCCTTTTAGAGCTGGCCTGCCACCCCTTAGGCGCTATTGGAAATCACTGTGGTCGCGACGCACTTTCATCGCCGAATACTCGCGTTCAGAGCTTCGGGAGCAACACTTTGATTCAGTCTTTGGACAGATGTGGTTAGTACTCAACCCACTGCTTCTTTCAGCTGTGTATTACCTATTAATTGTGATCATTCAAGGAACTTCAGATAGTACGCGTTATGTCCATCTAACCTCTACGCTTTTTCTATTTTATTTAATTGCTAACTCATTAACAGGCGGAGTGAAATCTATTACCGCCGGTCAGCGCTTAATTTTAAATACCGCCTTCCCGCGAATAATGCTACCCATCTCTGCAGTCGTGATAGCCATCTTTAAATTCTTACCGACGTTAGTTGTGTTTCTTGTGATTCGCATAGTCGTTGGACTGCCATTTGCTTGGCAGATGTTATGGGCGATTCCAGTATTGGGAATTACGATTCTGCTAGCACTTGGTCTAGCGATCACGATCTCTTGTATCAATGTTTATTTTCGCGATATCGCTAGCTTCTTGCCATATCTGACCAGAACTCTTTTGTACTTGTCTCCAATCCTCTATGAAGCATCAGCGCTAAAAGACAACATTCGCGCTTTAGAAGCCTTCAACCCACTTTTCCCCTTGTTAGATAGTTGGTCTCGTGCACTAGTGCATGGGCATGCCCCACAAGCAAGCAGTATGTGGCAGTCCTTAGCATGGGCAGTTGGAATATTTATTATTGGTTCATACTTTTTCTTATCAAGGGAGCGTGAATTTGCCGTCCGTCTCTAACCCACATAAGACTAACGAGATAGCCGTTTCAGTTCGCGGCGTTGGTCTTACCTATACAACTGCCATCGATCGCCGGCCTACGCTCAAAGCACGAGTTAAATCATTGGGTCGTGGCGGAAAACAAACTCGAACTATTCGAGCTTTAGACAACGTTGATTTAGATGTGGAATACGGGCAAGTCCTTGGTGTAATCGGCAGTAACGGTGCAGGTAAATCTACGCTTATGCGCACAATCGCTGGAATCTTGCCACCATCCCAAGGCAGAATTGAAGTCTATGGAAGCGTGAGCACCTTGCTTGCCTTAGGTGTTGGCTTCAATCCATCCATGTCAGGGCGGGACAATGTTTTTCTTGGTGGTTTAGCTGCCGGAATGAGCCGGGATGAGATTGAGAGTAACTTTGCAGAGATTGCTGAGTTCTCTGAACTTGGAGATGCAATAGATGCCCCAATGCGCACATACTCTTCCGGAATGTTTGCCCGTCTAGCGTTTTCAGTAGCAGCGACGGTTCGCCCAGATATTTTGATTATTGATGAAGCGCTGAGCACGGGTGATGCCAAGTTTAAAGAGAAGTCATTGAATCGAATTAAAGAGCTTAGAAGCGATGATCGCGCGCTTATTTTAGTAAGCCATGCCATGGCAACGTTGCGCGAAGTTTGTAACGATGTTGTGTGGATTCACAAGGGCAAAATTATTCAACGTGGAGAACCCGCGGTAGTGATCGCCGCATACCAAGAGTTTTTACAGGTCGGAAAGAGCGCAGCCATCGATGAGGATGTTTAAAGCTTTCCTAGCCACATTTATTCTTAGCTTTACTTTTCTTGTACCTGCAGTCGCTGATACTCCTGCAGTTTTCGCATTTCACGGCTCTGGTTACGGACATGGTGTTGGCATGTCGCAGATGGGTGCAAGATCAATGGCCTTGTCTGGGCAAACATCAGAACAAATCCTTATGTATTTTTATAAAGATGTTTCAATTGAACAGCTCGATGATTCAAAGATTCTACGTGTAAATATTGGGCATTTACTTTCTACTGCAAAGATTTCAACCACTGTAAAAAATAGCTCTTTACATATCGAGCAGGGCGATTTTGGAAATCAAGAGACGACTACTGATTTTTTAAAGGCGGACTCCATTTCACTATCAATTATTGGCTCCACGGTTAGCCCCCGAGTTACAATTGGAAAAACCTCACAGGTATTGCCTAGAAGCAGGGTTTTCACAATTCGCTGGAGCGGGACTAGGTACTTAGAAGGTGCAGATACTGTAATTTCACTAACTCACTCAGGTACAACGCAGAAGTATCGGTATGGGCAGTTGCAAGTAAGGGCAGTTAAAGCTGCGGCCGGATATCGATTAGAGATCACTAACTCTGTGCGCTTAGCTGATGAGTATTTGTGGGGTGTCAGCGAGATGCCTTCTTATTGGCCGGTTGCATCTCTGGAAGCACAAGCAATTGCCTCACGTACGTATGCGCTGAGTAAGGCCGGTGTCTATAGAAGTTCATGTGACTGCGACCTATATGGCGAAATATCAGATCAAACATTTTTGGGGTATGCGAAAGAGATTGAAAAGAAATATGGATTGATTTGGAAAGATGCCGTGACTCGAACTTCTGGTTTAACAATTACTCAAGCCGGTAGACCTATTACGGCTTATTTCTTCTCATCCTCCGGCGGCAATACCGAATTAGCTGTTAATGCCTGGGGGAGTGAGCGGACATATACCCAGATTGTCGATGATCCGGGCTCACTTGATGGAACCCTGAATCCACGTTTTGTTACTTGGGATCGCGAAGTAGCTAATAACGTCGTTGCTGCAGCATTTTTTCTGCCCGATGTTGCAACTCTAGAAATTTTAAGTAGAAATGAAAGCGGCACGGTTGCTCAAATTCAAGCAACATCTAGCACCGGCATACAAGTAATCCTACGAGGTGAAACTTTTAGAAGCCGAACAAAGATTCCATCGGCCTGGTTTGATTTAGTTGGCGTGCAGAATTGAGTTAAGCCCGCCCCATGTTCCAGTTCGGCTTACAACTTCTAGCGCTCCATCAAGTGAGTTTCGACGAAATAATAGATTGCTAGCTCCCGAAAGTGAAAGTGCCTTTACAATTTCTCCATCGGGCAGGCGTATCTTAGATGCTGCTGTTATGTACGTTCCAGCTTCAATGATGCAATTATCACCAAGAGAAATTCCACACCCTGAGTTAGCACCTAGTAGAGATTTTTCTCCGATTGAAATTACTTCTTTTCCGCCTCCGCTTAAAGTCCCCATAATCGATGCACCGCCACCAACATCGGTTCCATCGCCAACTACAACACCGGCAGAGATTCGACCTTCAACCATTGAAGCGCCAAGAGTTCCGGCGTTAAAGTTAACGAAGCCTTCGTGCATCACGGTAGTTCCAGCGGCAAGATGTGCACCTAAACGAACGCGATCAGCGTCAGCGATTCGGACACCGCTCGGAATAACATAGTCGACCATTCTTGGAAATTTATCGACTGAAAAAACAGTGACATGACCATGAGCTGCCTTCAATCTGCCACGCGTGCGTTCAAAATCCTCTACTGCGCAGGGGCCAACCGATGTCCAAACAACGTTGTTCAGTAATCCAAATACACCATCGAGTGATGCACCGTGTGGCTTAATTAAACGGTGTGAAAGAAGATGCAGACGAAGATATGCATCGAGTGCTGAAGTAGGAGCTGCAGAGAGTTCGATCTCTAAGCTCACTAATTCACGGCTCACGCCTCGTGCAGTATCAATGCCGACGAGCTCTTTTAATTCGTCGGGGGCATCTGCGGCAAGTGGAGCTAAAACGGGATTTGGGAACCAAGCATCAAGAAGTTTTCCATGTGCAAATGTTGCAATTGCGTGGCCGGATGCGATGGTCGTCATGGGCTAAGCCTAACCCCTATCCTTGCAGGCATGCGTATCGGTGTCTTTTGCTCCTCATCTGCGACTATCGACCCTAAATATGTTGATCTTGCCTACGAACTTGGTGAGGGAATCGGTCTTAAATCCTGGGAGCTCATCACTGGCGGCGGACATATTTCAATGATGGGTGCAGTGTCTCGTGGTGCACGCGCAACGGGAGGCAGAACTGTGGGAGTTATTCCTCAAGCCCTTGTAGATATTGAGTTTGCCGATCATGACAATGAAGAGTTGCATATTGTTGAAACCATGGGCGAGCGCAAAGCGATGATCACCGATATCTCAGATGCATTTATAACGTTGCCAGGGGGAGCAGGAACCCTTGAAGAGTTCTTTGAAATTTGGGTCGGACGTTATTTAAAGTTTCATAATAAGCCCGTCGTGATTCTAGATCCATTTGGAATTTACGACCCACTGCATGAATTAGTCATTCACCTTGAAGCTGAAAATTTTATTAAGCCGGGTATGCGTGAATTAATTACGTGGACAACAAATGTTGATCAAGCACTGAGCGCTTGCAAGCAATGACTAGTAATCGCATAGCCATCTCAATTTATATTGATGCACCTATCGAGAAAGTCTGGGAGTCTTTATCTGATTGGGAGAGTCAAGGCCAATGGATGCTGGCGACTAAAATCTGGGTTACTTCAACAGTTAGAATTGGAATCGGCACGCAGATTCAAGCGCTCACTGGCTTGGGTAAGTTTGGAATCCTAGATTCAATGAGCGTAACTTCTTGGGATCCTCCATTTAGCGCTGATGTTGTACATACAGGGGCAGTGATAAAAGGAAGTGGAAGATTTGAGTTAATCGCAGTTAACTCACAACGCACTCGCTTTAATTGGTCGGAGGAAATAATCGCTCCTCGAATCATCTTCTTAGCGTTGTGGCCGGGAATCTTTAGCGGAGTCCGTATCTCTCTTTTTAGGTTTGCTCGAACATTCCGTTAATTCAAAGGTGAGGCGAAGGCGCGGTCAATGCCAGTAACCTAGGGGCATGAGCGAACCGGAAACACTGGCAGAGGTTCTAGATGCTTTGCCAGCTGAGGAGCGCTTCATTCTGACTATGCACTACCTGCGCCAGATGTCACCTAGTCAGATTGCCCAGCTTCTCACCGTTCCAGAACACGCCGTTGATAGCGTAATCAGCTCAGGAAAGGCGCGGTTGAGCCATTTCCTGGGGCTTTAACCCCCTTCTGCCGATTTCCCACGCAAGCGCCCAATGCGAGATACTTCTCCTCTTACCCCTCACACATCGCACAAAGGAGTCCCCCCATGGCAGCCATGAAACCCCGAACAGGTGATGGTCCTATGGAGGTCACAAAAGAGGCTCGCTCCCTAGTCATGCGAATCCCACTTGAGGGTGGTGGCCGCTTAGTCGTTGAGCTCAATGCAGAAGAAGCAAATAATCTTAGCGCCGCACTTCATGCCGCAGTCGCTTTAGTTAAGAAGTAGAGCAGTCAGGGCGATAGCCTTAAACGCATGTCATCCATACTTTGCGGTGCTCCAGTAGATCTGGCTCATGCCATACAAGCAGATTCCATTGCCCTTGGTTTCATAAGAACCGAAACGGGCGAGTTTGCATTTCAAGGACCTGGCACTCTCATTACAGAGATTGAAAAACTCTTTGACATAAATTTGGTAGATGAACTCTCATTCTTTTCTCCAAACGGCAAAAGTGGCGAGATCTTTGAAGTTCCAGTCAGTGCAAAGGATGCAGTTACAGATCGCTTGTACTTAACAGGTTTAGGTGATTGCTCTACTCCTGCATTTCGATTAGCTGCAATTGCTATCGCGCGAAAAGTACGCGGCAAGAAAGCTACAGTTTATTCAGCATGTGCAATCAAGAAGCGTGATGTGCGCGAACATGCAATCTCATTGACCATGGGCGCTTACTTGTGGAGTTTAAAAAGTGGAGAGCCCGCCGGAGTTCCAGAGTTTCACGTTGCAACTAATGACAAGGAGACGATTAATGCTGCTATCACTATTTCGAAAGCGGTTTCGCGCGCTCGCAATTTGGCTCATACGCCTTCTAATATTAAAACTCCTGCGTGGATGGCTGCGCAAGCGAAAGAGTTCGCCAAGGGAAACCAATTAGCAGTACGAGTTCTTGCAGGCAAAGAGCTCAAAGATTTTGGAGGCCTACGGGCGGTAGGTAATTCATCTCCCAAACCAGGTCCACGCTTTATTGAAGTGTCGTACTCTCCCAAATCTAAGAAAGCATCGCATGGCGCTCTTCCACATGTGGTACTTGTTGGCAAAGGAATCACTTTTGATACGGGTGGCATCAATCTAAAACGGCCCTACGATCTTATGATTCCGATGAAGACTGATATGGCAGGGGCCGCGGCAATCCTTGCGACACTGACGGCTTTAGAAGAGTTACAACCAAATGTTCGCGTCACAGCGCTGATGATGTGTGCTGAAAACGCTATCTCTGGCACTGCTCAACGCCCTAGTGACGTTATTGTGCATTATGGAGGCACCACAGTAGAAGTTATCGATACCGATGCTGAGGGCCGATTGGTGCTTGCCGACGGACTTGCTTATGCCGATATTAATTTGGACCCCGATTATTTAGTAGATATTGCGACGTTGACCGGTTCGGCAACTATTGGCTTAGGACGTCAGTATGCAGCAATGTATACACGTGATGAAAAACTGGCTAAAGAGTTATCACAAGCAGGCACAGATTCAGGTGATCGGGTTTGGCACATGCCGCTCGTTGATGATTACAAAACCGCCCTTGCAAGTGATATCGCAGATTTCAATCACAACGCCAAGAAGGCTGGATTTTCTGCTGGATCAGTAACGGCAGCTTTATTCTTAGAGCACTTTGCAGGCAATCGTCGGTGGGTGCATTTAGATATCGCTGGAACTGGGCGCAGCGAAGTTGATGCTGGTGAAAACCCAAAAGGCGGAACTGGTTTTGGTGTTCGTTTATTAACTGAATGGATCATGAATCTCACATGAAAATAGATCCACACACATTTGCCGAAAACTTTATTCCCGAAGATCACTTTAAGTCGCAGGCCCGTGCACGCGGAGTTGAAGTTGGTGCCGTAGATGCAACTCCAGGTGCCGGTGCTTATTTACGGCATTTAGCTTTTACGCTGTCAGCCCAATCTGTTGTTGAGGTCGGAACCGGATCAGGCGTCGGTAGTTTATGGCTACTCGATGGCATGCGTGCAAGTGGAACTTTGACATCGATTGATGATGAAATGGAGCACACACAGATCGCCAAATTGGCATTTGCAGAGGCCGATATCGCACAAACTCGTTATCGCTTGATAACTAACTCAATCCTTGATGTTATTTCAAAGTTAACTGATCGCGCATACGATCTAGTTGTATTACGACACAATCCAGAGGATTTAGCATTTGTAATTGGCGAAGCTCACCGGATCTTGCGAAGTGGTGGCACCCTAGTCATTGATAACTACTTTGGAGGCTCAAAAGTCAGCGATCCAGCCCAACGCGATCCGAAGACTGTTGCCCTTCGCGATGCTGGGAAAATCATTAAAAATGACACAGAGCATTGGGTGAGTGCCTTGATTTCATCGGGTGATGGTTTGTTAGTTGCTACCAAGTTGTAGCAGAATAAAAGCATGATTTTTCCAAGAGCAAAGAAGCCAGAGATTGCACCAGCATGGTGGGAATCTAGCAAAGCGCCTAAGAACTCAAAGGGATCCATATTCCTCGTTGCTATTCTCGCGGGAACAGTTGGTGGTTTCTTGGGAGTTAATTCAACCGGTACACCTCTGTTTCAAAATGCAAATCTAGTTACTTCATCCAGCACAATAGAACGTGCGCCTGATTCAGTCGCAGGGATTGCTCAGCGTGTTCTGCCATCGGTTGTTTCGATTACAACTAACTCAAGCAGTGGTGGTGGAACTGGATCAGGTTTTGTCATAGATAGCAATGGATATATTTTAACGAACAACCATGTAATTGCAGCAGTGGCTGAAAATGGCGGAACAATTCGCGTCACACTTAATAATGGTGACGTGTACGACGGAAAGATTCTTGGTCGCGACTCTTCATATGATCTAGCGGTGTTAAAAATTAGTGCAAATAATCTTCCTGCACTGCAGTTGGGCGACAGTGACAAGATTGCAGTCGGAGATCCAGTAATTGCTATCGGTTCGCCACTTGGATTATCTGGAACCGTTACATTAGGAATTATTAGCGCAAAAGATCGTCCAGTAACTGCTGGAGATTCAGCAACAGATAGTTCATTTATTAACGCCTTGCAAACCGATGCCGCAATTAATCCGGGCAACTCCGGAGGCCCACTAGTGGATTCGACTGGCGCAGTCATTGGAGTTAATTCAGCGATTGCATCTCTTGGAAGTTCGTCTCAGACCGGCTCAATTGGTCTGGGTTTTGCGATTCCAATTAACCAAGCCAAGAAGACAGCAGATCAACTTATTAAGTCAGGTAAAGCTACGTATCCAGTATTGGGAGTTGCATTGGATATGAACTACACCGGCATAGGGGCACTTATTGCTAAATCCAGTTCGTCAATATTGGCTGATGGGCCTGCACAAAAAGCTGGATTAAAGCCAGGAGATGTCATCATCAAATTTGGAGATCGTGAAATAAATACCCCTGAAGAGTTAATCATTGCCGTGCGCGCACAAAGCGTGGGTGATCAGGTAAGGGTTTCATTTATGCGCGATGGTAAGGAAATGAGTGCATCTCCGACCTTAATTGCTGCGAATAACTAATCAGTACTTGGCAGGTAGGCTTACCTCATGTTCTTCGATATCGGTGCTGGTGAACTCTTAGGCCTTGCACTCTTGGCCATGCTATTGGTCGGGCCAGAACGTCTGCCAAAGGTGGCAGTAGAGGCAGCTAAATGGGTAAAGAAGATTCGTGATTTATCTCAAGTTGCTACCGCTGAACTAAAAGAAAACCTAGGACCAGGCTTTGAAAACTTGCAGCCAAAGGATCTACATCCAAAAACTTTCGTCAAGAAGCAGTTAGCCGATCTTATGGAGGAACAACCTGTGGCAAAACCTAAGCGTCCAGAAGCTCGAATTGATCCCGATTTAATATGAGTCTCATAGATAAATTAGCCGATGCGCTGACTACAGTCCAAGATCCTGAACTTCATAGATCAATAACTGATCTTGGCATGGTTGAGGATCTATCAGAAACAAATGGCGATGTTTCAGTTCGATTACTTCTTACTATCTCAGGCTGTCCCATGCAAGATCGTTTGCGTGCAGATATTACAAATACTCTTGCAAAGGTCGAGGGAGTGAAATCAGTACAACTTGCATTTGGCGTCATGAATCAAGAGCAGCGCGATAATGTTAAGAAAATTATGCGCAATGGCCGCGAGAAATTTATTCCCTTTGCTCAACCAGATTCTTTGACCAGAGTAATTGGAATCGCATCGGGCAAAGGTGGCGTTGGCAAGTCATCACTGACAGTTAATCTTGCAGTTGCCGCCGCAGCTAAAGGTCTGCGCGTAGGTATCTTGGATGCCGATGTTTATGGACACTCGATTCCACGTCTGATGGGGCTCATGGGTCAACGACCAACGGCGATAGATCAAATGTTTATTCCCCTTGAGTCCTACGGCGTAAAGACTGTTTCCATGGAGATGTTTAAGCCAGAACGCAGTGATGCTGTTGCCTATCGTGGTCCACTTTTGCATAGAGTCCTTGAGCAGCTCTTATCAGATGCGTATTGGGGCGATTTGGACCTCTTACTCATTGATCTGCCACCTGGAACAGGAGATCTTGCAATCTCTCTCGGACAATTGATTCCAACGTCTGAAATATTAGTTGTAACAACACCTCAAATTGCTGCCGCCGAAGTTGCTGAGCGGGCTGGCCGAATTGCACATCAGATTCATCAACAAGTTATTGGTGTGGTTGAAAATATGTCTGAATACACCGATGAATCAACGGGCCAAAAGATCTCTTTATTTGGTGATGGCGGCGGTGAAGAAACTGCACGACGTTTATCAACACTAGTTGGTAGCGAGGTTCCTCTTCTTGGCAAAATTCCATTTAGTATCGATCTTCGTATGGGTGGCGACCAAGGAATCCCGGTAGTTATTGCAGCTCCACAATCTGCTAGCGCACTTGCACTAATGGAAATCGCTGAAAAGCTAATGAAGCGAAGTAAATCTTTACTTGGAGTCCGCTTGGGGATTGCTACGTAACTCGGAGATAACCTCTTTAGCAATATCTGAGAGTTCACTGCGTACAAAATCTCTAGTTGCAACTTCACCTAGTGAGATTCGTAGCGATGCTATTTCGCGCGTTAAGTATTCGGCATCTGCAATACTGCGATCGTTTCTGGCACGATCTTCATTGAGTTGGATTCGATCTCTGTCTGCCTGACGATTTTGTGCAAGCAAAATTAAGGGTGCGGCATAAGATGCCTGAAGTGAGAGTATTAAAGTTAAGAAGATGAATGGATAGTCATCAAAGCGCAGATCTCGAGGAGCTAGTGTGTTCCATGCAACCCATGAGAGAACAAACACTGTCATATAAACTAAGAAGCGCGCAGTTCCTAAGAAGCGCGCAAAACGCTCAGACATCCGTCCAAAAGTCTCTGGATCAAAGTTAGGGCGAAGCGAGCGCCTGGCCTCACGTGGGGTATCTAAACCAAATGCGCGTGCCATCACTACACCTCCTTGTAAGAAACAGGCGATTTCTCGCGGTGATCATGACGCCAGTTTTCTGGCAGCAAGTGATCCAAAACGTCATCGACTGTGATTGCACCTAGCAAGCGTTCGTTTGCATCGATGACAGGTAGTGAAAGCATGTTGTAACTGGCCAAATGCGAAGAAACCTCATGCAGAGACGCATCTGGCTTTACGCCTTTGGAATCCGTGTCAACAATGGAGCCAAGTAAAGTTGAAGGCGGCTCACGTAACAATCGCTGATAGTGGACAGTTCCAATGAAGCGACCGGTGGGTGTTTCTAATGGTTGGCGACAAATAAAGATCTGGGATGCAAGAGCTGGTGAAATCTCTTTTTGCCTCACTGCAGCCAGCGCATCGGCAACAGAAGAATCAGCGCTCATAACAATTGGTTCGGTTGTCATCATTCCACCCGCCGAATAATCCTCATAGTTCATCAGGCGCAAAACGTCCTCTGCATCTTCAGGCTCCATTAACTCCAATAGTGCTTCGGCACGCTCTTGACCGATTTCTCGTAACAAGTCGGCGGCATCATCTGGATCCATTTCACCAAGAACATCGGCAGCTCGTTCGCCCTCAAGTGCGGCAAGGAGTAAAACACGATCGTCTTCATCCATCTCTTCCAAAACATCTGCAAGCCGTTCATCATCTAAAGCTCCTGCAATTTCAACGCGACGCTTTTCTGGCAAATCCTGAAGCACGGTTGCTAAATCTGCAGCACGTAGATTTGCAAGAGTTGAAAGAAGATTTGTTACGCCCTGATTTTGTTCGGTGTGTGCAAAACCCACTACTTCTTCCCAAGCAACCGTGGATGTTGCTCCTTTACGGCGAAGTCCTCGACCAGGGCGCATGATATGAACTTTATTAATTAGCCAATCGCCGGTGCGATTTTGTTCCATGCCCATGTCTTCTACAATTACTCGTTCATTGGACGCGACATGTGTAATTGAACGGTCCAGCATGTCGCCTAGAACTAAGACTTCTCCGGGGCGGGTTTCATAGCGCCGCATATTCAATAACCCAGTAATTACGACTGCGCCATTTTCAATCGATGTCACACGTGTTATTGGCACAAAGACTCGACGGCGAAGTGGAACTTCTACAACTAAACCAAGGATTCGGGGAGGTAAGTTGTTAGTGCGCAGGGTCGCCACAGCATCTCGCACCTTTCCTACGGGATCACCATTTGGGTCAAAGACCGCGGTACCTGCAAGACGGGCAAGAAATACTCGGTTTAAGAGATTGCCGCTCATGGGTTAAGGGTACCTTTACCTCATGAATGCAGGGGAACATTTGCAGAGCGGGCAACACAACCGCGATAGTCATACCGCAATACCTGCCAGACCTGACCTGATTCGCTTGGGTCTTGGAATCGTAGGAATTGGTACATCTGGCCCACTTATCGCAATGAGCGCTATGCCAATTACAACGTTAATCTTCTGGCGAAATTTAGGCGGAGCGATATTAACTCTTCCCTTTGCATTGCGACATAGAGCCCATCGCGAGGGAGTTAGATGGGCGATCGCCGCAGGAGTTGTTCTGGCTATCCACTTTATTGGCTTCTTTATCGCAATGCGCTGGACAACTGTTGCCGCAGGCACAGCCCTTGTTGCTTTACAACCTATCTTTGCCGCGCTCTTTGTGAAGTTAAGTGGTGGTCACATCCCATCCTCGGTCTGGCTTGGGATGATCGTGAGTTTTTCAGGAGTTCTACTTATATCTGGCGTGGATCTTCATATCTCTTTTAAATCCTTTTTGGGAGATATTGCCGCACTTCTTTCTGCAGCCTTGGCCGCTATGTACATGATGGCAGGTTCAAGAGCACAACGAACTTTAGAGACAACTACATATACGTCTATTTGTTATTTTGTGTGCGCAATGACCGTGCTACCCGTAGCGGTGATTTCAGGTGTGCCGCTCTTAGATTTTTCTGCCCGTGAATGGTGGATTTTGCTGGGACTTATTTTAGGAGCACAGATACTCGGTCACACAATGTTTAATTCGGCCCTCAAGCGTGTTTCGCCGGCAATCGTTTCTTTGATCATTTTTTTTGAAGTTCCGGTTAGCTCAATTCTTGCAATCTGGTGGATTGGACAGAAACCACCTCTTGGAATTCTTCCAGGAATTGCACTAATTTTAATTGGTTGCGTCTTAGTAGTTACTCGCACACGTGCTAATCAAGTTGAGATTACTCCATGATTGATTTACATACACACACAAATAAAAGCGATGGAACTGATTCGCCTCGCGAGCTGGTCAATAAGGCTATTTCACTAGGTATGAGCGTTATTGGAATTACCGATCACGATACAACTTCAGGCTGGGCACAAGCCATCGAAAGCTTAAGAGGAGATCTTGCTCTGGTACTCGGTAGCGAGATTTCCTGTTTAACACATGATGGCATCAGCGTTCATATGTTGGGCTTGCTCTTTGATGGACAGCACAAAGAAATGCAGATCATGCTTGAAGAAACGCGTGATGGACGACTTCCTCGGATGCGCAAAATGATTGAGAAGATGCGCCTGGCTGGATTCGACATATCGATGGAGGATGTTCACGAGGCTCTTCCAGCTGGAGCGACATTGGGTCGTCCTCACCTTGCAGATGCTTTGGTCAACAAAGGAATTATTAAATCTCGGGATGAAGCATTTCAGGGCATGCTCAATAATGATTCGGAGTTCTATGTTTCACACGCTGCGCCGGCGCCCGAGGATGCAATTCGAATGATAAGAAACGCTGGAGGAGTAGCAGTAATCGCTCATCCATTTGCTTCACTGCGCGGTCAAATTCTGGCTGCGCCGGATTTCAAGGCGCTAGTAGATGCTGGGTTAAATGGCATTGAAGTTGACCACAGAGATCAAAACCCTGAAGAAAGAGCGATGTTAAGGGCTATCGCCAAAGAGCTTGATTTAGCAATAACCGGTGCCAGCGATTATCACGGAAGCGGTAAACTAAATTCATTAGGTGAGTATGGAACAAGCCCAGATCAATGGGAAAAGCTTGAAGCACAATCAAATATGCGAAGGGTGATTCGAGGATGAAAGTAGTTCAAATCAGCGCCCTTACTTTTGCGATTCAATCATTCGTGACTCTCTTTGTGATCATGGATCCACCTGGTGCTACGCCAATATTCCTAGCCCTTGTTGCGCATAAGCTTCCACGTGAGCGTCGCATTCTTGCGATAAAGGCTGCATCGGTTTCATTCTTTGTTATTACTTTATTTGCATTATTTGGTCGATTTATTCTTAGTTATTTAAATGTCTCAATGGCCGCTCTTCAGGCCGCTGGTGCTTTGTTACTTCTTTTGATCTCCCTTGACTTGCTTACTGGTGGCAAGGGAAGCGGCAGTAATGAGAGTGCAGATTCAAATATCGCCCTCGTTCCACTCGGAACTCCATTATTGGCAGGTCCCGGAGCCATCGTTGCAACAATGATCTTTGTTCAGCAGGCAGATAGCGCCACGATGGTTATTGGACTTGTGTGCGCAATTGTCGCTGTCCACTTAGCTATTGCCGGTGCCCTCATGGCATCGACTTCAATTTTGAAAGTAATTAAAGAGTCAGGCGTAACATTAGTTGCCCGCATTGCAGGTTTATTACTAGCTGCAATTGCCGTTCAAATGCTGGTTGATGCAATTAGGGTATTTGTTGCTGCTTAGCTCTCTTTAGACTTTCTTGTGCGAGTGCGTGTTCTCTCAGTTTTTTCTCTTGGTGCAGAAACCTTTGCCGGTGCATGTTTAGTTGGCGCACTTTTGGTAGGAGCTTTACTTTCAACTCGCACTACAGGCTTGGCTTTAGTCATGCGACCAGTAGATCCAGTTGGGATATCTAGAACTTCATAGAGATGGGGAGATGATGAGTATGTCTCTTCCGGCTCAGCTAAACCAAGATCTAAAGTTTGATTAATCATCTTCCATCTAGCTAATTCGTCCCAGTCAACGAAAGTTACTGCAATGCCATCGGCACCTGCTCGCGCAGTACGTCCAATGCGGTGCACGTAAGTCTTCTCATCTTCTGGACACTGATAGTTAATAACGTGAGTAATACCCTCGATATCGATTCCACGGGCGGCAACATCAGTTGCAACAAGCACATCTGACTTACCTGCTTTGAAATCACCTAACGCCTTTTCACGGGCACCTTGGCCTAAATCACCATGGATAGTTGCCGCGCGAAAACCGCGCTCAAGCAGATCATCGGCAGTTTTTTGACAAGTACGTTTAGTGCGACAAAAAACAATAGTTGGTCCTCGACCATCGGCCTGAAGAATTCGTGCCAACATCTCAATCTTGTCCATTGCATGTGCGCGCAAGACATGCTGCTTTATTCGAGTAACTACAGCGCCTTCGTCTTCACTATCTTGTGTACGAATATGTATTGGTTGATTCATGAAGCGGCGAGCAAGGGCAATAATGTCTCCAGGCATAGTCGCTGAAAAAAGCATGGTCTGTTTTCTATTCGGAGTATTTGCCAAGAGCTTTTCAACATCTGGCAAGAATCCAAGATCTAACATCTCATCTGCCTCATCTAGCACCAGGCGAGAAACCTCTTTAAGTTTAAGTTGACCTTGTCGCGATAGATCGAGAAGACGTCCAGGGGTTCCAACAACAATTTCAATACCGGCTTGAAGTGCCTCAATTTGGGGCTCAAAGGCACGACCACCGTAGACAGCTAACGTTCTAATTCCGCGATTGGAAGCTAACTCTTCGATATCGCGAGTGACTTGCGTACATAGTTCACGAGTTGGAACAACTACTAGTACTTGTGGCAACCCCTTATTAGCAAACTCTGTCCACTCGGCATCATTTGGTGCAATAACACGTTCAATAAGTGGGATTCCAAAAGCTAATGTCTTTCCAGTTCCAGTTTTTGCTTGACCAATTACATCGCCATCACTTAAGGCAATTGGAAGAACCATCTCTTGAATCGCAAAGGGTGCGATAAAGCCATGGGCATGAAGAGCTTCAATCGTTTCTGGACGAAGTGGAAGTTCGGCGAAAGTATTTGCCACTTTATGCAGCGCCGAAACCGACGCGACGAGATGCGGCATCGCCGACCTCGACGAAGCCGATTTTGTCTGCTGGAACAATAATCTCGTGGCCACGGACATCGGTCAGTATCAATGGTTTACCAGATGCAAGCGCATCTGCAACAGCACTCTTAATGTCAGCGGCGTTTTGGGCGCTCTCAAAAAAGAGATCAGATGCCACTCGTGTGACAGCAATTCGGACCTCTGATTTTACAGCGGAGTCGATTTTCTTTGTACTCATAGTGCTAATCCTATCGGCCTTTAATTGCGTGGGAAACCAGAAATACCTCTCCACATCAGGTTATTAACGAGTTCTACTGCTTGTTCACGAGTCAAAGTGCTGTCTCGATCAAGCCAATGGCGTGCTGTTACTTGTGCATACCCAATCATGCCAACGCCTAGCAACATTGAAGCCTCTTTTGGAAGTCCGGTATCAATTGAAATCACTGCACTTGCTGCAGCTGCGCAGTCATATGTCATTCGATTGAGCCGCTCACGTACAGATGGTTCGACACTCATGTCACTTTCAAATAACAATCTAAATGCTTCGCCCTCTTTTTCAATGAAAGCAAAGTAGGCATCAACTGTTGCATGAACACGGTTTGCATTATCTGGTGTTGATGCGATGGCTTTTTGAATCTCAAAAACCAGTGAGTCGATATGTAAATCAAGAACAGCTAAATAAAGCTCTAGCTTTGATGGAAAATGCTGATAGAGGACCGGCTTACTAACATTTGCGCGATCGGCAATTTCATCCATCGCAGCCGAGTGATATCCCGCGACCGTAAAGACTTCCAAGGCAGCCGATAGAAGAAGCGCGCGACGCTCATCGCGAGGTAGACGTGCCTTATTTGAAGTGTCCGCGGTAGTCATTGGGGGAATCGTACGGCAGAATCACACTTCTATGGAAATCCCGCCACTAATTGAAATAGGCTCCGTGCTCAGTGCCGATGAGTTACGTCGCTATAGCCGCCATTTAGCGCTGCCTGATATTTCAAAGATCGGGCAAGAGCGACTCAAGAAATCCAAAATCTTATGTGTAGGTGCCGGCGGTTTAGGCTCACCAGTTTTAATGTATTTAGCGGCAGCCGGAGTAGGCACTTTAGGTGTGGTTGATTTTGATGCAGTGGACGAGACTAATCTTCAACGCCAAATAATCCATGGCCAAAACGATGTTGGCAAGAGCAAAGCTCATAGCGCCCGCGCGAGCATTCTTGAGATAAATTCATTTATCAATGTTGTAGTACATGATGTTGAGTTAAGCGCTCTCAATATTATGGAGATTCTTAGTCAGTACGATTTGGTAATAGATGGAAGCGATAACTTTGCTACGCGATATTTAATTAATGATGCTGCAGTGCTTTTAGGTAAACCATGCATCTGGGGCTCCATCTATCGCTTCGATGGTCAGGCAAGTGTTTTTTGGGCTAAGCATGGTCCTTGTTATAGATGTCTACATCCGCAGCCTGCGACAGACGTTGCTAATTGTGCAGAGGCGGGGGTTTTAGGCGTCTTGTGTGCATCAATTGGTGCGATTCAGGCAACCGAGGCGATAAAAATCATTACCGGTATTGGAAGCCCACTTGTTGGTACCTTGATGATTTATAACGCATTAGATATGAGTTTTGAAAAGATTCATATTAATAAGGATCCACAGTGCGTCTTGTGCGGAGAGAATCCAACTCAATTTGCTCTGCTCGATGATTATGCCGGTTTTTGCTCAACCGACATTGGCAATGAGCTTTCCGTATTTGAACTCAGGGAGTTGTTAGAGCGGAGTAAGGATTATTTACTTGTGGATGTTCGAGAGCAGTATGAGTTCGACGAAATGAAAATCCCAGGTTCAATCTTGATGCCCTTAGGTGGCTTTCTTGATGGAAGTGCATTGCTATCTTTGCCTAAAGACAAAGAGATTATTCTTTACTGCAAAGTCGGAATACGTTCTGCCACTGCTTTAGGTATCCTAAAGGCAGCCGGTCACAGCAAAGTTAGACATGTAAGCGGTGGGGTAGTTGCTTGGTTAGAAAATATCGATCCACATTTAGGAGCGCACTAATGCACAGTTCATATGCTGGTTATCGGATTCTTCTAGTTCATGCTCACCCCGATGATGAGACGATAAACAACGGTGCCACGATGGCGCTCTATGCCGATCGTGGCGCTAGCGTGACGCTGGTGACCTGTACACGCGGTGAAGAAGGCGAAATTCTTGTACCAGGGTTATCTCATTTAGCTAGCGAGCAAGGTGATCAACTTGGTGCACACCGTGAGATTGAACTCGAAGCTGCGATGAAGGCTCTTGGCGTTAAGGACCATAGATTTTTAGCTAACTACCGTGACAGCGGCATGATGGGTATGCCAGCTAATGAGCGCCCAGATGTTTTTTGGCAAGCCGATGTAGACAAAGCCGCAGCATTACTAGTTGAAATTATCGAAGAAGTCAGGCCGCATATTTTGATTACATATGATGAAATCGGTGGTTATGGACATCCAGATCATATCCAAGCACACCGCGTAGCCATGAGAGCCAGCGAACTTTCAACCTGGCAGATAGAAAAAATATATTGGAACACGATGCCAAAGTCGGTTATTGCAAGCGGAATTGCAGCAATGAAAGAGATTGGTTCAGATTTCTTTGGCACAGATAATGTTGATGATATTCCATTTGCTAAAGATGATTCATTTGTGACGACATTGATTGATGGCAATGATTATGTGGATAAGAAGATGTTAGCGATGAAAGCCCATGAAACGCAGATTGCTTTAGACGGACCTTTCTTTGCACTTTCAAATAATCTGGGACTGCAAGTATGGGGACACGAGTACTACACACTTGTAAAGGGACAAAAGTGCGCTCCCTTTGATGAACATGGGCGCGAAAGCGATTTGACTTCGGGGATAAATCTTTAAGTGAAATACTTATATTCAATAGTTTTCGGTGCAGCTCTCGGTCTTGGTTCAGTACTTCTGCATTCTTCTCTGGCACCTTTTGGATTAATTGTGAGCTTGATTTCAACCGTTGCAGGAATCTGGAGTGTTGGGCGCAAGTGGGGTGGGCGAAACTACAGAAGCGTCGCAGCTCTGGCATGGATATTTGTCATAGTGCGTGCAGGTTTTCCGGGCCTGGGCCAGGAGTTCTTAATTGAAGGAACTCCTATAGGTATCTCGCTCCTCAACTTGGGCGTTCTAGCGCTGGTGCTAGCAGTCCTTCTTCCTGTCTGATTTTTCCACCCTAAGTTTTGGCGATTACCTGACGCCAGATAAAAATCTCACTGTGTGAGAACTCGATTAATTGGCCATGTCGGTTTCGTAGGGAGTGAGCGCTCTCAAGAACCCCCACGATGTCTCGAAAGCCCGAACCTTGATCATGTAAACGGATGGTCACGCGCTTGCCAATTAAGGCCTCAAAGGCAGCAGCAAGATCGTGTGACATGGCTCAACGATAAACCTTTGCTCCAATATCGCGCGCAGTGCCGCCATGCGATTAGAATCATCCCATTCCAATGAGTGTGGAGGCATGCCCTTGACGTACATAATTGCAGAGCCATGTGTTGATGTGAAAGATAAGTCGTGCATCGCCGAGTGTCCTGTGGACTGTATTTATGAAGGCGCCCGCATGCTCTACATCCAGCCCGATGAATGTGTCGACTGTGGCGCTTGCGAGCCGGTGTGCCCAGTAGAGGCTATTTACTACGAGGATGACGTACCAGCCCAATGGGTTGAGTTTGGCAAGGTTAATACTGAGTTTTTTGTTGAAATCGGTTCTCCAGGCGGGGCTGCCAAGATGGGTCCAACGAATACGGACCACACATTTATTAACTCCCTGCCGCCTAAGAGCGAGTAAGACTTCTTGCGCGCACCGCTCCCGGATTTTCCATGGGATGCACTAGCTCCATTCGGTGACATTGCGCGCTCGCATCCAGATGGAATCATTGATTTATCTCAAGGTACCCCGGTTGATTCAACGCCTGAGTTTATTCAAACTGCACTTCGCGAAGCATCGGATTCACCAAGCTATCCACTAACTGCTGGGACTCCACAACTACGTGCTGCAATTACGAAGTGGGCACATGAGCGACTTGGTGCTACCGGAGATTTTGATGTCTTGCCATTAATTGGTTCCAAAGAGTTAGTGGCGTGGCTTCCAACTATTCTTGAAGCAAAGAGAGTTTTAATTCCAGAGATTGCTTACCCTACTTATCACGTAGGAGCTTTAATTGCGCAGGCAGAGTCGATTCCAGTTGGTATCGATGCCAATCAATGGCCAACTGCAGATCTTGCATGGCTTAACTCACCGTCGAATCCAACTGGACGAGTACATAACCTTGATGAAGTTAATGCCTGCCTTCAATGGTCTCGAAATTCTGGTGCAACGCTTGTTTCTGATGAGTGTTACTTGGATTTCGATCACACCGCACAATCTTTTTCAGTGCTATCACAGACAAGCGGAGACAACACAAACGTTTTAGCTGTTCACTCTCTATCTAAGCGATCATCGATGGCAGGATACCGAGCCGCCTTCATGATTGGTGACTCACAATTAATTTCACGTATTCGAGAATTCAGAAAACATGCTGGAATGATCGTTCCTCTCCCGGTTCAAAAAGCAATGACAGTTGCTTTAGCTGATAACGAACACGTCATCCAGCAACGTGGGCGATATAACGCACGTAGAGATTTATTGCGCCCGGCCCTTGAGGCGGCCGGCTTCCGAGTGGAGTTTAGTAATTCGGGTCTGTACATCTGGTGCACACGAGATGAGGATGCATGGGTGAGTGTTGAATGGTTAGCCCACCGAGGAATTCTGGCAACTCCAGGAAGTTTTTATGGCGAAAAAGGTGCGAACCATATTCGCATCGCTATGACCGCAACTGATGAGCGCATAAAAAGCGCTGTTTTACGCTTAAAGGCTTAACCATGGCTGTTGGAATTCTTCTCGTCGGTGGCTTTGGTACGCGCTTAATGCCACTAACAAAAAACACACCAAAGCCGATGCTCACAGTTGCGGGATTGCCAGTTACAGAACATCAACTAGCAATGGCGCGAAATGCAGGAATCACGACTGTTGTTCTTGCCACTTCATATCTATCAGAACTCTTCACACCTTATTTCGGCGATGGTTCTAAATGGGGGATGAAATTAATATACGCCGTTGAGACGAAACCTCTTGGCACGGGTGGGGCGATCGCAAATGCGGCGCAATTCCTAGATACTAATGAGCCAATTGTTGTCTTCAATGGTGATGTTTTAAGTTCACATAATTTAAGCGAACAAATCCGACAGCATCAAGAAAACAAAGCTGATGTGACTTTACATCTAACATTAGTTGAGGATGCGCGTGCATATGGCTGCGTGCCTACAGATTCAGATGGACGCGTGATTGCCTTTTTAGAAAAAATGGAGAATCCGGTCACTAATACGATTAATGCAGGGTGTTACGTCTTTAGCCCAGAGATAGTTAAATCTATTCCGCGAGAAACAGTTATTAGTGTTGAGCGTGAAGTCTTTCCACAGTTAATTTCTAACCATGCAAGATTATTTGGTTTTATTGATGACTCATATTGGTTAGATATCGGTACTCCAAAAGCCTTACTAAAGGGCTCCACCGATTTGGTGAAGGGCCGTGCAGACTCCAGCGCACTTACCCAGGCCGATGTCGCATCACATACGAGTGAGAAGCTCATCATGAGTACAGCCACAGTGGATGCCACAGCAATCATTGATCAGGGCTCATGCATCGGAGCCGGTGCCTTCATTGGAGCTGGTGCGCATATATCTGGATCAATCGTTGAAAATGGGGTGCACATCGGAGCCGGTGCGGTTGTCAGTGGTTCTTTCGTTACAGCACATGCATTTATTGCAGAAAATTCAACAATTACGGGCTCATTTGTGACAATGGATGAGATTCTCTCGATTCCAGGCTGATTTATCTCAAAATTGTAGGTAAGCAGCACTCATTTAACTTGACATATTGGTCTTACACGCGTGTAATTCACTCTTAAGTAAGTCTTTTCCAAGAGGGACGAGACACAAAGCTCCTAAGGAGAATCGGTATGCCGATCCGACCTGAAGCCACGAACTCCCCGACCCCCACGACTGGCCCTAAAATCACACTAGCTAATGGAGAGAACGTAGAACTCTCTTGGCAGGAGCGCTCCTTATGCGCTCAAACCGATCCCGAAGCATTTTTCCCAGAAAAAGGCGGTTCAACTCGCGAAGCAAAGCGTGTCTGTCTTTCATGCGATGTTCGCTCTGAGTGCTTGGAGTACGCGCTCGCACATGATGAGCGTTTTGGAATTTGGGGCGGATTATCAGAGCGCGAACGACGTCGCCTTAAGCGTCGCACTGCCTAATACTGCAACCTTAAGCGGGTTAGAACTATGGCTGCACAAGCGGCATTAGATTCATATCGCGTTACTGCGATCATCGTTACTCATGACGGTGAATTGTGGTTACCCGAAACCGTTGCAGCGTTGGCATCACAAACGCGACCTATCGATCAACTTATTGCAGTCGATACTGCATCCAAAGATGCATCAAAACAACTCCTAAAATCTGCGCGAATTCCAATTATTAATGCAGATCGCAATTGTGGATTTGGCGAAGCGATTGCTTTAGCTGTTGATTCGATGAAAGTTAATAGCGAGGAAAAGAGTGAGTGGATCTGGCTCATTCACGATGACTGCGCACCCGCATCATCGGCCTTAGAGTATCTACTCGAATCAATTCAAGACCGCCCACAAGTTGCAATGGTTGGTCCAAAACTTCTTGGGTGGCATGACCGTACACATTTGCTTGAAGCAGGAATAAGTATTGCTGGCAATGGTGCCCGATGGACTGGTTTAGAACCACTTGAATACGACCAAGGCCAACATGATGGTGTTCATGAGGTCCTCTCTGTTAGTACTGCCGGTGCACTTATTCGTCGAGATATTTTTGAAGAGATTGGTGGCTTTGATTTAAATCTCGCGCTGTTTCGTGATGATGTAGATTTTGGTTGGCGGGCTCGAGTAGCGGGCCACTCAGTACTAGCTGTAACGAAAGCTGTCGCATTTCACGCACAAGCATCAGCCACTGAAAGACGCGTAGTAGATGTTGCAGGTGCCTTCTTGCACCGCCCCTTATTGCTTGATCGTCGCAACGCCGCCTATGTATTACTTGCGAACTCATCGTGGTGGATGTTGCCTTGGCTGAGCGTGCAGCTCGTGGGGTCGGCAATGATTCGCTCTATAGGCTATTTATTAGCAAAACTTCCAGGCTATGCCAGTGATGAATTACTCGCAGTAGCCTCTTTAATCATTCGACCTAATCTTCTGTTTGCAGCTCGCAGAGAGCGAAAAGCCAAGCGCTTTGTTTCTTCGCGAATTGTTGCAGCCTTTATTCCTCCCCGTTGGTCCCAACTTCGTTTAGGCACTACTGCCGTGGTTGAGAAAGTCAAAGTTTTCTTGCTTCCAAGTAGCGATGGAGCTTCGGGATCAATTGTGGACTCAAATGAAGATGATGATCTGCTTGTACCCACAAAGAATCAACAGTGGTTTGGAGTTTTGCGTAAGCCCGAAGTATTAGGTTTTGTGGTGCTCGCAATATTTACTCTTATCGCCTCCCGAAATAGATTGGGATCTTTAATCGGGGGAGCGTTACCGGCTTCTCCCAGCGGTGCACGTGATTTATGGAGTGCTTATTTTGAGTCATGGCACCAAGTCGGCATGGGAAGCTCCAATGCATCACCGCCGTGGATTGCTCTGTTGGCGATTGCAGCAACCATTCTTCTTGGCAAAGCCGGGCTTCTTATAACGTTGCTCTTTCTCATTGCACCACTATTAATGATGTGGTCAATTCTCAATCTCTTCAAACACTTCACGACAAATTATTGGATTAGTGTGCCGGCAAGCTTCTTGTATGCGATTTCGCCTGTGGCAATAGCGGCAATTAACTCGGGACGTTTGGGAACTTTGGCAGTCTTAATAATTGGACCCCAGATTCCGCTACTTCTATGGCATTGGAAATCAATCGAACTCCACAGTTGGCGCAGAATTTTTGGTCTATCGATGCTCTTTGCTGTTCTCTACTCCTTCACCTTAGTCAGCTTTATTATTGCTTTTTGGGCTGCAGCGATCGCAATCCTCATTGATTATCTGAGCTTTCGAGCCGAGCCAAACAGGCCACTTTTTCTCGGGCGTCTTTATAAACGTTTAACTATTGTCTTACTCCCACTGTTATTAACGGCCCCATACTCACTTGAGGCATTTATCTATCCTTCTCGGTTATTAGCAGAGCCCGGAATAAGCACCGCAGGCGGAGACACAAACCTTGTAATGCTTGCCAACCCTGGGGGAATCGGAGCTATGCCCTGGTGGTTAGTTAGCCCAGTCCTCATAGTTTTGATTGTCTCGCTATTTTCATCTAGCTCAGCTCGAATAATTGCACAGTATGGAATTGGCTTCCTTTCAGGAGCAGTCTTCTTCTCAGCATTCTCAATCTCTGCCCATGGAAACTCTGCTAGTTCGCGGGTTTGGGTGGGAAGTTTTCTTGTTGGCGCAACCATCGCTGCAGCAACAGCCGGTGTAGTTATTTTAGATCGTCTTCGCGATGTTCTTATTGCAAGCAATATTAACTTCAGACATATATTGTCAGCGCTACTTCTTCTTATTACTGCGTTGTACACAATTTTGACTCTAGGTTGGTCAATCAGTGCAGGTGCAAACTCCCCAGTGCAAAGCAATAGCTCAACCGTGATGCCGGCTTTCTTGAGCGTTGAGAATGAAACTAAGATTTTAGTTTTGCGCGAAGTTGGAAGTGAAGGTTCGAAGGCGGTTCAGTATTACATTTCACGAGGAGCTGACATTGAACTTGGAGAGCCAGATGTGGCACCTCGCCAGATCCCAGAACTTGTGACAGCTGCTCAAACACTTATCGATGGATCTGGAATTACGAGTAGCAAAGTCTTCGCCAAATATGGAATCAAATATGTTTTCGTTAAGACCCCTTTTGATCCAAATGTTATTCAAACTATTGATGGTCTTGGGGGATTTGCTCGAGCATCTGCAACTTCTGCGGGAGTTGTCTGGAGAGTTACTGGAGTAATTGGGCGATTAGTTTTCACATCCCGCAGTGGGACTCAAGTACTTCTAGAAGCCGGTGATGTTGGATCACGGACCACGGTGCCAGGTGCCGGCACCGTTACTGTGACTGAAGCATATGATCGTTCGTGGCAGATTTTAGAGAATGGATATCGACTCCCTCGTGCAAAAAGTGAACTGGGACTACCGGTATTTACTGTTACCGAGGCTGGGGAAATATCACTAATCCACGATGGCACTATCCGTCGTGCTTGGATCTCACTCTCTTTGATTTTTTGGGTTGTCGTAATCATTTTGGCGCTCCCAGCTGGTCGACGCAAACGTGAAATCTCCGAGAAGGAGTTGGCATGAAATTCAAGAACTCTTTTATTAGTGTAGGGATCCTCTTGTTTTCTTTTGTAGTAGCAACAATTCTTGGCGCAACTGTTTCACCTAAGGGATATTCAGAGACTTATCCCGCAGTTGTTTGTCCGCCTACGTTGCCTGGACTTTCATCGTCAATCTCTTTGTCATCAAAGAAAACAACGTATCAACGTTTATCGAATAGGAGCAGCCATACCGTTCCTTTTAATGTGCTTCGCTATCCAGTTATTAAAGACTCGCTAGTCATCACAACGCAGGGCGTAACACCAGTTGATTGGCAGAGTCGAAATGGCAGTTGGGCTGGCGGAGTTCTCTGTACGGGTCCTGCACCGTCGCAGTGGTTTGTTGGCGGAAGATCAGATGTAACTTCGCGTGGACGCTTAATTGTTGTTAATAGCGGATTGAGCAATGCAATTGTGGATGTCCAAGCCTATTCAGAGAAAGGAAAGCAGCCACTTAAGTCCTTAAACATGAAATCCAAGAGTTATGCAATTGTCTCACTTGATACCTTGGCTACAGGAGACAGGGACTTGGTCGTACATGTGGTTCCACGTTCTGGGCGGATTAATGCATTTATGGTGGATGAGCAAGGTGCTGGACTTAAGGCACTCGGAGGAGATTTAGTAAATTCATTTGCCAACGCCAGCAAAGTTTTGGTTATTCCAGCGATTCCAAATCAAAGAGTTAAAGGGAAGACGAAATCGGTTAGTTCCCACACATTACGAATTATGACTACTTCAGAGAGTGGAGCTAGCTTCACGGCAGAAGTTCTATCCTCAGACGGTCGTTTTGTACCTGTCGGCTTTAGTTCGCACGCCTTAGCGGCTGGAAAAGTTATCGAACTTTCATTGGCACCAAAGATCTCCACTAGCTCTTTCGCACTTCGAATTACAAGCGATCAACCTGTAGTGGCAGCGGTTTCATCGACCATCACCATCAAGGCTCATCGAGACTTTGTTTGGAGCACTCCCGTAGAGCCTTTAGAGCCAATGAAAATTGCGATTACGGGTCTTTCGCCCCTCATTGTTTTTGCGGGCAACTCAATCGCAGTTAAGGTCGAGGTCACATTAATAAATGGAAAAACAGTTCGCTCTACTGTAAAAGGAAGTGATATTGCCACCTGGCGTGCCCCAGCGACGGCTAGGTCTCTTTCCATTCTGCAGACAAGTAAAGATAGTTTTGCAAGCGCCTTGGTAGTTTCAATAAATGGTTATGGATATTTTCCGATCACACCTGGAAGCCCACTGACTAGAGTTGAGATTCCTCATTCAAACATTCGCGTTCTAAATCCCTGAGAATCCCCAAAAACTACGCTCCTTCCCACTAATCTTTCTATATGAGTTCAAAGGCAAAGTTAGGTCGTGGCTGCTCCCGTGTGGGCTGCCGCTCTAACGCCACCATGACTTTGACCTATATCTATGCTGAATCAACTGCAGTCGTTGGACCTCTGGCAACTTTTAGCGAACCCCATGCATACGACCTATGCGTTATGCATGGCGAGCGACTCAAGGTTCCTCATGGGTGGAGTGTTATTAAGCAGGAGCTTTCAGGTGAAGAGCATGGTCCTTCCGACGATGACTTAATGGCGATTGCAGATGCAGTTCGAGAAGTTGCGATGATTGAGAAAGTAGATGAGACATCTTCAGTAAATGAGACACCACAATCACAGATAGGTCGCCGCGGCCACCTGCGCGCCGTTCCTTCCTAAGATAATTTATGAATTCAATCCCACATATTTTTAAAGCCTACGATATTCGTGGACTTGTTGACTCTGAAATCACTCCAGATTTTACTTTTGCGACCGGACTTGCTTTTGCGCGATTCTTACAACAGGTTCGCGAACCCGGCACAGTTGTGATTGGTCAAGATATGCGCCCATCTTCTCCGGCACTTGCAGATGCATTTTCGGCGGGAGTTACATCCCAAGGTATGGACGTGATACGGATGGGTCTGGCTTCAACAGATATGTTGTATTTTGCTTCGGGCAAGTTAGGACTGCCAGGTGCAATGTTTACGGCAAGCCATAACCCTGCCGCCTATAACGGAATCAAACTGTGTTTGAGCAGCGCACGCCCCATTGGTAAAGAGTCGGGTCTACTGACAATTGAGAACTTTGTTCGCACGGGATCACCATTAGAAATTCGCTCAGTTGGAGTTGAAAGCAATCGAGAGATGCTCGAAGAGTACGTTGATCATTTACTCTCACTTGTAGATCTAACGAATATTCGACCACTCAAGATCGTTGTAGATGCTGGTAATGGAATGGCTGGGCACACTGTGCCAGCGATTTTTGCTCGCCTAAACTGTGAATTAATCCCAATGTATTTTGAACTAGATGGCAATTTTCCAAACCACGAGGCTAATCCAATTGAAGCAGCGAACTTGGTTGATCTTCAGAGGGCAGTGAAAAAGAATAAGGCTGATTTGGGGTTGGCCTTTGATGGCGATGCAGATCGCTGTTTCTTGGTGGATGAAAAAGGCATAGCAGTTAACCCATCAGATTTGACGTCACTCATTGCACACCGAGAGCTTGTTAAGCATCCAGGTTCGACCGTGATCTATAACTTAATTTCATCCAGAGCAGTTCTCGAAACTATTGAAGAAAATGGCGGAGTTGGACTTCGAAGCCGCGTCGGTCATTCCTATATAAAGAAGATGATGGCCGATAGCGGTGCGATTTTCGGGGGAGAACACTCAGGACATTTCTATTTCGATGAGTTTTGGCGTGCAGATTCAGGTGCACTCGCAGCCTTGCACGCAATTGCCGCCCTTGGAATGAGCATTCAATCTATGTCTGAGATTCTTAAACCGTATCAACGGTATGTGCTGAGCGGTGAGATTAATTCAAAGGTCGATGATGCAGATGCCATGATTGCTTTTATTGAGAAGACATTTTCACAAAGGCCGGGAGTAACCCTCGATCACTTAGATGGCTTAACCATTAATGGCGATACTTGGTGGTTTAACCTTCGCCCATCAAATACTGAGCCACTGCTACGTCTAAACGTTGAGGCTAAGACTCAAGGCGAAATGAGCGCACTGCGTGATGAAGTTCTCGGACTAATTAGGGGTTAGGACCCCCTTCAAGTGTCCACTTTCCCGTGGAGGGCAGTAACCTAAGCCCCTACAGGATTTTACTCAAAGGAGCTTTTCGTGAACGTACCAGTTACAGCAACTCTTCCACGCCATGACATCGCAGATGCCTCACTTGCATCGCAAGGTCGTAAGCGCATTGAGTGGGCAGAGCGCAATATGCCTGTTCTTGCTCAGATTCGCGAACGCTTCGAAAAGTCACAGCCATTTGCAGGTGTTCGAATTGCAGCATGCATGCACGTAACAACAGAGACGGCAAACCTCATGCGTGTTCTTAAAGCCGGTGGCGCTGACATTGCGCTGTGTGCATCAAACCCATTATCAACGCAAGATGATACTGCTGCTGCACTTGTACATGAATATGGAATCAGCGTATTCGCACGTAATGCAGTTGATCGCGACGGATACTACGTACATATCAACGCTGCTTTAGATATCGAACCTCACCAAGTTTTCGATGATGGGTGCGATTTAGTAAACACTCTTCACACAACACGCAAAGAGTTGATTCCAAATATTGCAGGCGGTTGCGAAGAAACTACTACGGGCGTTATTCGCCTCAACCAAATGGCAAAGGATGGCGCACTTCAGTTCCCTATGATCGCTGTGAACGACACTGATACCAAGCATATGTTTGATAATCGTTATGGAACTGGTCAATCAACTCTGGATGCAGTCTTTCGCTCCACTAACTTCCTACTTGCAGGCAGAGTCCTCGTAGTCGCTGGATTCGGATACTGCGGTAAAGGTGTTGCAGAACGCGCTAAGGGAATGGGCGCAGATGTAATTGTCACTGAGATTGATCCAACTAAGGCACTGGATGCAATGATGCAGGGATTCCGTGTCATGCCTATGCTTGATGCTGCCAAAGTTGGCGATGTATTCATTACAGTGACAGGCAACCGTGACGTGCTTCGTGATGAGCACTTTGCAGTCATGAAGGATGGCGCAATTATGGCCAACTCGGGACACTTTGATATTGAAATTGATGTTGCATGGCTAGAACAAAATGCAAAGACAAAGAATGTAAAGATGCGTCATCAAACCGATGAATACGTGCTTGCAGATGGCCGTCGCCTCCTTCTTTTGGCTGAAGGTCGCCTTGTAAACCTAGGTGCAGCCGAAGGCCATCCAGCATCAGTGATGGATATGTCTTTCTCGGATCAAGCGTTAACTGCTGAGTACTTAGTTAAAGAGGCCAAGAACTTAAAGCCAGGCGTGCATGATGTTCCAACATATATCGATAAGGAAGTTGCAAGTTTGAAACTCATTAGCATGGGTGGACGAATCGATGTTCTGACTCCAGCACAGGATATGTATCTGAACTCATGGGAGCACGGTAGCTAATGACTTTGGTTATGGTCGTCGATGACGACCAAGACCTCTCTGAAATGCTCGGTATCGTTTTAACCGGAGCAGGAATTGATGTCGACCTTGTAAGTCGCGGTGATGAAGTCCTTGAAGTTTTTAGAAATAATCCACCAGATTTAGTGCTGCTCGATGTCATGCTTCCAGGCTTAGATGGCATAGAAGTCTGCAAGTTAATTCGAGCTGAGTCCATGGTGCCGATTATCATGCTCAGCGCCAAAGGCGACACATACGATGTAGTTCGGGGATTAGAAGCTGGCGCCGATGATTACATGGTTAAGCCTTTCAAGCACCCTTCCGAATTAGTTGCCCGAATCCGTACTCGCTTGCGCCGAACCAATGCCGATATTTCAGGTCTATTAACTATTGGTGATTTGGCAATCGACGTGCAAGCACATCAAGTTTTACGAGCCGGAAAGCAGATCTTCTTAACTCGTCTTGAGTTTGATCTTTTAGTTGCTCTAGCTAAAGAGCCAGGTCGCGTTTTTTCACGCGATGCATTACTCAGTGAAGTATGGGGATACCGACACTCAACTGATACGCGCTTAGTAAATGTGCACGTGCAACGTCTACGTTCCAAGATCGAACATGATGCCGAGCGTCCAGAAATCGTGGTTACCGTGCGCGGCGTCGGATACAAAGCTGGAGTGATGGGCGGTTCATAACTATGAACCGACTGGTTGCAGTTTTCAGGAACTCTCTTGCATTTAAAGTTGTTATTTCAACCCTCGCACTTTCGCTGGTAGTTATTTATATCGCAGGTTCAGCGCTTAATTCACAGTTATCTAGTGGTATTAAACAGGTAAATATCGACTCCGCTCTCATCGAGGCTCGCTCTACGATTTTTAGCGCTCAGTACCGTTTCATTTTGGCCCAAAGCGAAAGTGATCCTGCCATCAAAAAGGTCGTCGATGATGTAATCAGCTCAGCTACCACATTGACATCGAATGAAAATGCACGCGAAGTTATTTTCCTAAAGAGTCCTGGCAATTCGTATAAAGTTAATTATGAGCTTTCTTCTAATGCGGTCGACTTGCGATCGATTCCGAACTCATTGCGAGTAAGTGTGCGAAAGAGTGAAAAATTAGAGTGGAGCTACATCCGAGTTAATTATATCGGGGGAGAGAATATTCCAGGATTAGCAATTGGACAAAAAGTATTCATTCCTAACGCTGGCCAGCACGAGATGTACATGCTATTTTCATTAACAAATCAAAATGCCACCCTTGTATTGATTCAAAACTATCTATTTTTGACTGGGCTTTTCTTGGTCCTGCTTATTGCACTTATAACCTGGTTTGTAGTTCGCCAGGTGGTCAGACCGGTGCGTGAAGCAGCGCAAATTGCAACTCAATTTACTGCAGGTGACTTTAGGCAGCGAATGAATGTACGTTCTAAAGATGAAATCTCCACTCTCGGCAATGCATTTAATGAAATGGCAGAGTCCTTGGAAAAACAGATTGCACGTCTTGAAAACTTATCCCGCGTGCAACAGCGTTTTGTCTCTGATGTTTCACATGAACTCCGAACACCATTGACCACGTTAAGAATGGCCTCGGAAGTCATTAACTCTTTTGGTGAAAGTTTTGATCCAATCCTTGCCAGAAGTAGCGAGTTGATGGTGGCCCAGCTCGATCGCTTTGAACGACTGCTGGAAGATCTCCTCGAAATTAGCCGATTCGATGCAGAAGTTGCCGTTCTTGAGCCAGTGGAGTTCGATATTGTCAGTTTGATTAACCGGTGTGCCGAAGATCTTGCGTGGGTGGCTAAGAAACGCGCCACAGATTTACGTATTTATTGCATTAGCGAGACTGTGAGTGTGACCGCCGATATTCGACGAGTAGAGCGCATTTTACGCAACTTGCTCACTAACGCAATTGATCATGCCGAAGAGAAGCCGATTTCAATCACAATCGTAGCCAGTGACGAAGACGTTGCAATTGGAGTGCGTGACTTCGGAATTGGGCTTGATGAGAGCGCACTGATTCGAGTCTTTGATCGTTTTTGGCGTGCCGACCCATCTCGCGATCGCACAAGAGGTGGAACCGGACTTGGTCTCTCAATCGCACTTGAAGATGCACGACTACACAATGGTGAGTTAGAGGCATGGGGAAGACCAGGCAAAGGCGCGCACTTTGTGTTAACACTTCCTCGTCATGCAGGCCAAGGGATTAATTCACGATTGATCAAGTTGGTTCCTGATGATTTTCGTGATTAGTTTCCACAGCGCTTTTTAGCAGAAATATTTTGGGCATATCGTGCTTTAATGCGACTAATACAAGAATTAAGCCAGCTAATCTTTCCAACTCGATGCTTTGGCTGCAATAGAATTGGTTTAGCAATTTGTTCTGACTGTCGGAGTGAATGGCATCCACATTATTATTTAACACATGTTTCGTCTCTCAAAGTTCATTCCGCAGTGATTTATTCACCAACGGCTAGAAAGATTCTCTTAGCCGCCAAAGAAAATGGAATTAATGGTGCCGATCATCTAATTATGGATTCGATCATTCATGTATTATCGAAAGCAAATTTTATGGGGCTCAATATCGCATTAGTGCCAATTCCTTCATCCGCAGTATCTCAGCGGCGAAGAGGGCGCAGCTTTGTAGTAGATATAGTGGAGCGCATTTCTCAGCAAACATCTTTGCCCATGAGCAACTCTCTGCATTTGATACGGCCCGTACGAGATCAGAGCGGACTACGTGCGATGCAACGATCTCTTAATGTGGAAGGCGCAATGCATCTGAAGTCCGGCGTCATACCCAGAGCCGATCTGGTCCTCATCGATGATGTTGTAACCACCGGGGCGACCCTGCGGGAGGCTGCCAGAGCCCTTACTGCGGCTGGATGTCACGTTATTGGCTCAGTTACCGCTTGCGTGGCCCAACCTCTACGATAGAGGCCACAAGCTCGATGTTTATCGAAAGGTTTTAGGCGATGCCAGCGTTTTTAGACAAGATCATGCGTGCCGGTGAAGGTCGACTCCTTCGTGAGCTTGGCAAGGTCGCTACTGCCGTAAATGCCCAAGAAGCCCGAGTAAGCGCGCTCTCAGATAGCGAACTACGCGAACAGACTGGCTTGTTTCAAACACGCTATGCCAACGGTGAATCACTCGATTCGATTATGCCAGAGGCCTATGCCGTAGTTCGCGAAGCGGCAAAGCGCACATTAGGTCAGCGCCATTATGACGTTCAAATTATGGGTGGAGCCGCACTTCACCGTGGAAATATCGCTGAAATGCGCACAGGTGAAGGTAAGACTTTGGTAGCCACGCTGCCGTCATATCTGAATGCTTTAGCTGGCCGTGGAGTGCACGTTGTAACAACAAATGATTATTTAGCTGAGCGCGATAGCGAATGGATGGGTCGCATCCATCGTTTCTTGGGTTTAAAAGTTGGCGTAATTCTTGCCAATATGACCCCAGTAGAGCGTCGCGAAGCTTACGCCGCCGATATTACTTATGGAACTAACAATGAATTTGGCTTTGACTACTTACGCGACAACATGGCTTGGTCATTAGAAGAGTGTGTGCAACGCGATCACTTCTTCGCAGTCGTTGATGAAGTTGACTCAATTTTGATCGATGAAGCTCGTACACCCTTGATCATCAGCGGACCGGCTGATAAGGCAACAAAGTGGTACGTAGAGTTTGCAAATCATGTTGGCAAGTTACAACGCGATGTTCACTATGAAGTAGATGAAAAGAAGAAGACCGTAGGAATTCTAGAAGAAGGTGTAACTAAGGTCGAAGAGTTATTGAAGATCGGTAATCTGTACGAAGCGGCCAATACTCCAATGATCGGTTACCTCAATAATGCAGTACGCGCAAAGGAGCTTTTCAAGCGCGATAAAGACTACGTTGTTATGAATGGCGAACTACTTATCGTTGACGAGCACACTGGTCGCATGTTGGCTGGACGTCGCTATAGCGAAGGTCTTCATCAAGCTCTAGAGGCAAAAGAGCGTATTGAAATTAAAGATGAAAACCAGACTCTTGCAACCATCACTTTGCAGAACTATTTCCGCCTGTACAGCAAGTTATCTGGAATGACTGGTACGGCAATGACTGAGGCCTCGGAGTTTCATCAGATTTACAAGCTAGGAGTTGTGCCAATTCCAACGAACCGCGAGATGGTGCGTATTGATGCCGCTGACTTGGTCTATAAGACCGAAGTTGGAAAGTTTGCTGCAGTAACGTTAGATATCGTTGAAAAGCATCGCAAAGGTCAACCGGTCTTGGTCGGCACTGTCAGTGTTGAAAAATCCGAAGAGTTATCTGCCTTCTTGCGCAAATCTGGCGTAGCCCATGAGGTATTAAATGCTAAGCATCACGAACGCGAAGCGGCAATCATCGCCCGCGCTGGTGTTAAGGGTGCAGTAACCGTTGCTACAAATATGGCAGGCCGAGGCACCGACATCATGCTGGGTGGAAACCCAGAGTTCATGGCCGACTTTGAACTTCAACGTCGAGGAATTTCTCCAGTAGATCATGCCGAAGCATATGAAGCTGCATGGCCCGATGAAATCAAGCGTCAGAAAGAGGCAGTCGCAAAGGGACATGAAGAAGTTGTAGCCCTTGGCGGCCTGTATGTTCTTGGAACCGAACGCCACGAATCACGTCGTATCGATAATCAGTTACGTGGTCGCTCTGGTCGACAAGGCGATCCCGGAGAATCACGTTTCTATTTATCATTGCAAGATGACTTAATGCGTCGCTTCAACTCTGGAATGGTTGAACGTTTCTTAACTGCAGCTGGAATTCCAGAAGATGCACCAATTGAGTCCAAGATGGTTAGCAATGCAATTCGTTCGGCACAGACTCAGGTTGAAGCCCAGAACTTTGAAATGCGAAAGAATGTATTGAAGTACGACGACGTTATGAATAGACAGCGTCAAGTTGTTTACGGTGAACGACGCATGGTGCTTGAGGGCAAAGATATTCAAGAGCAGGTAGCTCTATTTGTTCGTGAAACCCTAGAAGCATATGTTGCAGCGGCAACATCTAATGGCTACGCAGAAGAATGGGACTTCGACACTCTATGGAGTGCGATTAAGACTATTTATCCAATCTCTTTCAGCGTTGATGAATTAGTTGCACAGGTTGGTTCACGGAGTGCCTTAGATGCTGATTACATAACGGCTCGAATCGTAGAGGACTGCGAAAAGGCTTACGCCCATCGCGAGGAGACTTTAGGCGCAGAAGTCATGCGCGAACTTGAAAGAAAAGTTCTTCTTTCAGTCTTAGATCGCAAATGGCGCGAGCATTTATATGAAATGGACTATTTACAAGAAGGTATTGGGCTTCGTGCTATGGCTCAACGCGATCCATTGGTTGAGTATCAACGTGAAGGCTATGACTTATTCTCAGCGATGATGGATGCAATCAAAGAGGAAATCGCTGGCTTCTTATTCAATATCGAAGTTACCGTCGAAAGCTCCAGCAACGAAGTAAGCGGTGCGGGTTTAGAGGCCAAACCTCTGCCAACATCAGGTCTGCAGTACACCGCTGCCGATGAAAATGGCGTTAAGACAACAGGAGAAGTTTCACGGAATGCGCCATGTCCATGCGGATCTGGCAAGAAGTTCAAGCGCTGTCACGGAGCCGCTTAAAGTAGTTTAAGCGCCGTACAGAGCCAACGATTGTCAACGCCTTCAAATCGAAGTATGAGGCATCTCAATCGATCACCGAATCTGACCGTAACAGTTGTCTCGCATATTCCATCTAAGGGTTCGCTGATGTGGAATTTTCGTATTCGTCCTACTTCTTTCGTAGATCCTGATTGCGCTAAGAGCTCTGAGTAAATGTGGTGATGACAGGCTCGCACTAGTTGTGATGGCTGGCGCCGACCAGCAAGAATCTCCAAGACATTGCGTGCAAAGTTAACATTCCACTCGCTTAAATCAGGTAAATCCTTTGCCGAGGTTGGTTCCGGTGCAAAGTCAGGGTCAAACTCATCATTAAAGCAACTGGGAACCAAGTACAACTTGGGCTTCTTTTCTGCAGCTGTAACCACACGTGGACGGAATATCTCTAATATTGGATGGAGCCAATCTTCATCTGCATCACTAGAAATTGGCTCCAAATTAATTATGCTAAAGCTTGGTAGTTCATCAAAGATCGGGTTAGTAGTCATGCCAGCTAGATTTCTCTGAAAACTATCGAAATACCTCACCTACATTGCTGGAATTTTCTCCTCCTAAAGTATGAGTGTGGATAAAGCGCTCAACAATTATTGGCGCCACCTTTAGTTAGCACATGGCACATAAAAAGGATTCATCTGGCTCTCGCACCACTTTAGCAATTACGCTTATCATCGCCTCTTTTCTTTCGGCACTCTTTCTTGCAAGTTTTTCTAATCGTACAGATGACTATTGGGTAGTAACTAAAGAGTTGACCATCGGGCATCAGTTAGTAATCGGAGATTTATCGCCAGGTCATGTGAATCTCGGCGGCAGTAAAGAGATGTACATACCAATCGATGAAGATCCAATCGGAATGATTGCTTCGTCAAAATTGCAACCCGGTCAATTACTTAGTCGCAACAGTGTCAGCATGAGTGCAGCCTTACTAGTTTCAAGTGCAGTTCCTTTGAGTATTCGAACATTGGATATTGCAGCTGGTATCCAAGTGGGTGAGCAAGTAGATATCTACTGGGTTATTGATGCTCAAAATGGCGAAATACCGACTGAACCCATGATGATCTTGGGTGGGATAACGTTATTGAGTTTAGATGAGAAGAGTAAGAACTTCGGAACCGATGCTTCACTGACAGTTGCCATTGAAGAGACACAGGTTCTGCATCTGTTGCGTGCCACAACGCATGGTCGACTAGTGGTGGTACGTACACATGTCTGATTTAGAGCTACCAACGGTAATTACTGCAATCTCTAACCCAGAAGTAGAAGGCTTTATCGCTGGAGCACTCTTTGCTCAGGGCTGGAGTGTGATCTTTAGAGCCATAGATTGTGATTCATTAGATACCTACACTCGCGCATTTCCAGAGAATACTGCCGCTGCACTTTTGATTTATTCACCCGATCTCTCGGGATTAACTGTTGTGCGTTTAGAGTCAATAACTCGAACCGTAAAGGCAGTGGTGGGCTTTGCTCGCGAGCCTGAAAAAGTAAGTGGTTACAACGATCTGCATGCAATACCTGCCACTACAACTGATCTAGTTAGTCTTGTCCGTGGATTTGTCAGGGCTCCTCTCATTCGACAAAACACACAACTTTCGCGTCAAAGTCGACGTTCCCATGTGTTAGCGATTGGATCTGCCGGAAGCGGCACGGGCTGTACTACTTTGGCTCTCAACCTTGCAATGGAGCTGAGTGTCCTTGAAAAATCAACGCTACTAATTGATGCAAATTTTCGGGCGCCATCTATTGCTGCGCTCTTAGCTATTAGGAATGTGCAGAGTGAATCAGGCTGGAGGATTTTAGCCCCGGGTTTATCGGTTACTGAGATTTCACAAGATCAGGCATTGTCAATTGACTCCTTTATGGAGCGTGCCACAACTACCTTCGACAACATCGTCATCGACTTAGGTTCAATCTCTGGTTTATCAAATCGATTAACCGATCGTCGCTGGACATCGACGATGACAACGTGGAGCTGTGATCAAGGTGATGAAATGATGATCGTCGCTCGGCCAGATTTATTGGGAGTCCACCGTCTTGAACAAGTGGTCGCATTGTTGGCAATGACCTCTATTCGAAGCAGCATTAGTTTCACTTTGAATATGCGCTCTCAGGGGCGAAAAGGGCAGGAAGAAGAGGCGAAATTCTTATCAATCGCTGCGCCACTTCGCCCAACTGCAGTTCGAGTAATCAATCGTGATTCGCGAGCCGCCGCTGCTGCGCAAGCAGAGAAAGCCACGTTTATAGAGGTTAATGAGCGCTCTGCGCTACGAAAGTCCATAGCCAAGATCGCAAGCGAAATGAGGGGATAATCTGCCTTAGTATTGGGCAATGCGAACTTATCTTCCTATTCGTCACAGCGAACTAGAGAGCTTCATCTCAACTCTTAGTATGCAGGTAGATGAGCTCTTTGCCCCCACTAGTGATTTTCTAGTTGAGAACGATGAGTGCGATTCAGAGGAACTCGAGTACTTGTTGTCCGTATCGGCCGGTGAAAAAGCGTTAAAACTCCGAGCATCTCAGGCATCTCCTGGCTTAGTCCTTGCAATCGATATTGATTACAATCAAATTGAAAGTGAGAGCGCAGATACAGTCACTCTTAATTCATCGGTTAAATGGGAACAAGTGCAGTGCGCACTTCTTGCATATGAAGGCGAGGAAGAGTTAACCTGGTTTGCAACTCAGGAAATTGCTGACGAGCTGGCTGGCTGGAAATAGTAATGCCGCAGTTTGAAACACTTTTACAAGGGCGTAGCTCGGTAACTATTGATCAAGCTCATCGACTACGTGAATTAGTTGCTGACTGGCAACTCTTATCTGACTTGTCTTTTGCAGATTTAATTTTGTGGGTTCCCATAAGAAAAGATATAAAACTCTGGCCAACTGGACATGTTGCCGTTGCCCATATCCGCCCAACAACTACGGCCACAGTCTTTGCCAATGATGTTATTGGCGACGAAGTTAGTTGGGGGAGTCGCCCACGTTTGGATCAGGCCCTATCAAGTGGAGAAATTGGCCACAACAGCGAGCCAGAAAAGTTTGGAGAGATCATGATTAAAGAGGAGACGATTCCAGTCCTCTTTGACGGACATGTGATTGCTGTAATTTCCAGACATCGAAACGCTGATCTGATGAGATCGCCAAGTAGTCTTGAACTTAACTACCGAGAGATCGCTAATAACCTCTATCAAATGGTTTCCCAAGGCTCATTTCCATATTCAGGGGCGGGTCCAATCTTTGAACCATTGCCCAGGGTCGGTGATGGACTAATTCGCCTGGACGTTAATGGTGTTATCTCATACGCCAGCCCCAATGCACGATCGGCATTTAGCCGCATGGGTTGGAAAACTGAGATTGAGAATAATAAATTAGGCGATATCGCCGAAGCGGTAATTAAGAATTCACCAAATGCACACGAAGAAGGTATACGCACCCGTTTGAATGGAAAGATATTGCGCAGGGTTGAGATAGATAATCAAGGCGCAACCATTGATCTGCTTGTACTCCCGTTACTGCAAGGCAGTGATCGAGTAGGTGCAATCGTACTGCTGCAAAATGTAACTGAGCTGCGCCGACGAGATCGCGAACTGGTGACCAAGGATGCAACAATCCGAGAGATTCACCATCGCGTGAAGAACAACTTGCAGACGGTTTCAGCGCTATTGAGATTACAAGCGCGTCGAATCGAAGATCCAGGTGCAGCATCGGCCCTCAATGAAGCCGTGCGCAGAATTGCATCTATTGCACTTGTTCACGAGACACTTTCAAGCAGCTCTGAAAATACAGTGGCATTTGATGATGTATTAACAAGTTTGATTTCCCACGCACTTGAGTTGAGTCCACGCATGGGTGAGTTAAGTATTGAGAGAAAGGGCCAACTTGGTTCTTTGGAGTCAAGACTTGCAACGCCATTGTCTTTAGTTGTAACAGAGTTGATGCACAACGCACTTGAACATGGTTTGGCGCAGCAAGGAACTAATTTGTTAATTGAGCTTCAGCGCTATAGCAATGAGTGTGTGATAAAGATTAGTGATGATGGGGTTGGGCTACCCGCAGGATTTAATTTAACGACGTCATCAAACTTGGGATTACAAATTGTGCGAACTCTGACTGAAAATGAGTTAAAGGGAAAGTTAACGTTGATCTCAACTGATACAGGCACGGTCGCTACGTTGCGCTTCCCGCTGTAAGTAATTTAGAAAGAGTTTTGCTGTTCCATCAAACGTGCACGGTTGCGTGCTGCGCGGCGCTTAAGTGCGCGGCGCTCATCTTCAGATAGGCCACCCCACACGCCAGCATCTTGTCCGCTCTCAAGTGCCCACGCCAAGCATGGCTCCTTGACGATGCAGCGCTGGCAGACTTTTTTAGCCTCTTCAATTTGAGTGAGCGCTGGACCAGTATTTCCAACGGGAAAGAAGAGCTCAGGATCTTCATCGCGGCAGGCCGATTGATGTCGCCAATCCATCTGCATGCCTCCTTTAGCCTCTTATCTGGGAGGCACATCATCGCTTAACATCGTTGTTACTGCGCGTTCAATTCGCGCGCAAGAGGCTAATTCTCTCGCCTTATGCTGTGATAAACAAGGATGAAAGCGAAAAGATTTCTAGAATTACAGTGATTTAAGTCGCGCGTGCCCCCGACAGGATTCGAACCTGTGCACCCGCCTTCGGAGGGCAGTGCTCTATCCCCTGAGCTACGGGGGCTCAATAGGTATGGATACAAGGCTATCAGCGGGTGCAGATATGACGTGAAACTGAAAGAATCGCGCTTATGAGTTCAACTACGTACTGTGCAACCGGGTGTTTTTGGGGCGCTGAGCGCCGATTCTGGTCCATGCCAGGAGTAATTGAGACCAGTGTTGGGTACATGGGTGGCACGCTAGCAAATCCAACATATGAACAGGTGTGTACTGGAGAAACAGATCACGCTGAAATTGTGAAAATAGTTTTTGATGAGTCAAAAGTTAGCTATCAAGAGCTGCTGGAAGAGTTTTGGACGATGCATGATCCAACATCCCTGAATCGCCAAGGGGGAGATATTGGTACCCAATACCGTAGCGCGCTCTATACAACGACTCCAGAGCAGTATGTGACTGCCGTGCAGTCTCGAAACATTTATCAAGGTGTTCTAACCAATGAAGGTTTTGGTGAAATCACAACTGAGATCCTGGATGCACAGGGCATCGAGTACTTCCTGGCCGAGGATTATCACCAAAAGTATTTGCAGAAGAACCCACAAGGTTACGACTGTCATTCAAGTACCGGAATCGCTTATCCAAGTTCAGGAGTGAATGTATGAGTGGAAAAGAGTACAAAGTACAAATAAACGAGGCTGAGTTAAAAGCCGCCGTTGATCCACTCTCATATGACGTATTACGAAATGCCGCAACCGAACGACCATTTACTGGTGAATATACCGATACCGACAAAGTTGGTGTTTACAAATGCAAGGCTTGCACCGCAGTTCTTTTTAAGAGTCAGACAAAGTTCCACTCAGGTTGTGGCTGGCCATCTTTTTATGCACCAACTAGCGATGATGCTGTGGAGTTAATTGAAGATCGTTCACTCTTTCCACGTGTGCGTACCGAAGTTCGATGTGCTGCATGCGGTTCTCACTTGGGGCACGTATTTAAAGGTGAAGGCTACGATGTTCCAACCGATGAGCGATGGTGCATTAATTCAGTCTCACTGATTTTAGAAGATAATTAATAATCCAAGCCTCTAGTTTCATGAACGGCTTGGTAACAGTACCAAGCAATAACACTTCTATATGGATGAAGTTTTTCACCTATTGCATCTAATTGCCTAGCTGAAGTCTCTTCCTTGCTTTTATGTACGAGATCCCACCCTCTTCGGACTGCTAAATCGCCGGTGGGCCATATGTCTAAGCGCCCAAGTTGAAACATCATAAACATTTCAACTGTCCAGCGCCCGATTCCCCACAGAGAGGTCAATGCATCGAAGATTTCTTGGTCATCATGAATCTCATCGATGCGGTCGATTGGAATAGATTTATCAAGCACCGCACCGGCCAAGCCTTTAATTGTTCGAGCTTTGGCCCCGGATACGCCGATTTCTCGCAGTAAGAGGTCATCTAACTTGACTAGCTTTCGCGCTGTTATGTGACCTTTACATAAAACGACTAAGCGAGCATGAATAGTTTCGGCAGCTTTAGTTGCAAGTTGCTGAGAAATTACCGAGCTAACAAGAGATTCGAAGTTACTCTCACTTTTCTCTGAACGTCCTATTGTGCATAAAGGTCGTCTATCAATCAGCGGTGCGAACTTTTTATCCAGAACAGCAACTTCAGCAACTACACGTCGCATTGTGCGGGTTGAGTGAACTGCCACAACTTATAACGAGAAAGTTGGATACTCATCTGTGACAAGAACCAAGGCATAACCAACTACTCGGTTCCAATAGGCAATAGTTCCCACTACGCCTTCTGCACAGCGCTCTGGATAGTTTCCGGTAAATAAAATGCTAAACCAAGCGATAAGAGTCAAAATAGCTGCATAAGCAATATAGAAAACTCCAACTACGTACAATGGAAGTGCAAGCAACCACTTAATAAGCGGCAACCAGCGGTTCAACGCCTTTGCATCGACCACTGGAAAAGTAACGCTAACGATTTCATTTTCTTCAATCGATGGATATTCATCGGTCAGCAAAAGAAGATAAGCGTCGAGGCGTGTTTGTAGCGAAAGTAGTGATTCGTTAAAAGCTAAAAGATAAGTTGGATAAATCTGTCGCACCACAATTGCCAGTGCTACTGGCAGCACAAAGAAACCAACTGCATAGCCGTTTGCGTCATTAAAATCTGATGGAGCAAAAGATGCTACAAATATCGCCATCGGTACGGCAAGGATGATTCGAAAAAACGCTGTGGTTCGGTCTCGCTGTGTAAGGCTGACATCGATCTGGGTCTCAATTTGTTGGCTCATACGGGTAATTTTACCCATTCAGGCGCTCTCTATTGTCTTTTGCATGGGAAATGCTCTATTTTTACACTCCTTGCATTCAGTTTTGCAGGTTTTTGCAGGTTTTGACGACGTATGAGGTGGATATGGCTGGAATCAAGGAGGTTGCAGAAGAGGCAGGAGTCTCAACTGCAACTGTGTCGCGAGCTCTACGCGGGCTCCAGCATGTCAATGATGTAACACGATCTAAGATTATTGCAGCGGCAGAAAAATTGGATTACCCCTTAACCCCTGTTCGTCCCAATAACTCGTATGGGCGCACAAATAGCGTTGGAGTCGTTGCTCCATATATTTCTAGATGGTACTTCTCACAGGTAATTAATGGCGCAGAACAAGCACTTCGTGAAGCAGGGCTAGATTTACTTCTTTATAACTTCAGTGCCATGAAGGGCCGCGAACGTTTATTTCAGCATCAACTTCTTAAAGGCCGAGTTGACGCGTTAATCGTAATCTCATTGCCCCCAACAGAGGAAGAGTTTGATTCAATGCTCGGCCTTGGAATCCCAATTGCACTAGTTGGAATGGAACATTCAGAGTGTGCCAGCATAAAAATCGATGATGTAGCTGGTGCCCGTACGGCAACGCAACACCTTGTTAACCAGGGGCATAAAAAGATCGGGTTAATGTCTGGTCGACCCGATGATCCATTTAATTTTAGCGTCCCTCAAGATCGACGTAAGGGTTTCATGTCAGTCTTAGCTGAAAATGGTCTTGAATGGCTCCCTTCGCGTGAAGTCCATGGCGACTTTACAATGCACACAGCATCGCGAGCTATGGATGATTTATTAGCTAGACCAAATCGACCAACTGCAATTTTTTGCGAGTCAGATGAAATGGCCATGGGGGCTATGCAGGCACTTCGCCGACACGGGCTAAAGACCCCTGATGATATTTCCATAGTTGGTTTCGATGGTCATGAGATGGCAGAGTTTTCTGAGTTAACAACTATTGAGCAGCCAGTTCAGTTGATGGGAGAGATGGCGGCATGGTCGATTATGGAGCGCCTGAGAAAACCTAATGTTGTTGCACCTTCCTTAGTTCTGCCAACGACGCTTGTAGTACGAAGCACAACTCGGCGCCTTACCCCAGCTGAACAAGGCCAATAAAACTCTATAAATAAGGCTAAGTCAGGGTAACCTTTCCGCCATGACTGACAACAACGTAACCGCGCCGGATCTGGCTCAACTATTAACCCATCACTCTGAAAAGTGGCGTGGCTTTGACAGAGATGTCTTGCCTTTGCCAGTAGCTGAGATGGATTTTCCAATTGCCGAGCCAATCAAAAAGACACTTCTGGATATGGTCTCTAAATCAGATTTAGGATATTTGGGTTCAGTACCAGAATTACCAGCCGGCTTTGCAAAGTTTGCTTCAGAGCGTTGGGGTTGGGATGTAGATACTTCACAAGTGCGAGTGGCAGCAGATGTGGGGGTAGCCGTCGTTGAAGTTTTGAGAGTATTTACAAAACCTGGAGATACTATTTTAATTAATTCACCGGTCTATCAAAACTTCTATAACTGGATGAACGAGACACATCTAGAGAAGATTGATGTGCCTTTTACTCGAACAGGCGAAGAGGGCTTTGATAAGAATCCATGGGAACTCGATTGGGATGCTGTTGAGAAAGTCTACGCATCGGGCTTAAAAGTGCACTTGATGTGCTCACCGCACAATCCACTTGGAAGAATCTACTCTAGAGCCGAACTTACCCGTGTGGCTGAGATGGCTAAGAAGTACGGAGTTTTGGTGATCAGTGATGAGATCCATGCACCGCTTACATTTAAAGGAAATGCGTTCATACCCTTCTTATCTCTCAATGATACGGCGCGCGAAGTTGGCCTAGCTGTGACCGCAGCGTCAAAGGGATGGAATATCGCAGGACTTAAGTGCGCAATCATTGTTTCGCAAAATGATGCTATTAATGAACAACTAAAGAAGCTTCCTATGGCTGTTCATTTTCGTGCATCGATCCTTGGAGCTTTCGCTTCCGCATCGGCATTTGCCGATAGTGGCATCTGGCTAGATTCAGTTATAAACCAGTTAGATCAGAATCGATTGATGATTAAGGAGCTCTTAACTGCAAAACTGCCATCGGTGAGATATCACATTCCGCAGAATAGCTATCTTGCATGGTTGGATTTGGAAGCTCTTAATCTAGGAGAGATTCCAGCTGAGACGTTGTTAGAAAAAGGGAGAGTGGCATTTAACCCTGGACACACCTATGGAGCTCAATGCTCTCAGTATGTGCGTCTTAACTTTGCAACCAGCCCAGCAATTATTTCAGAGGCCATCGAGCGCATTGTTCGAACAGTGTAATTTAGTGTTAAGACTTATGACTATTACACTTTCCTCATGAGTAAAGACCGCAATATTGAAACATCGGCAATAACTGCTGGTCGCCCAGAGGTGTCACCTGATGCCTCGCTTAATCCTGGCGTTGAGTTAACGTCGACCTTTCACTCAGGCGGTCCGATTGGTTATGGCCGTTATGGCAACCAAACATGGAACGCGCTTGAAGCTGCCATCAGTGAACTCGAGGGCGGACAGACATTAGCTTTTTCATCTGGGATGGCTGCAATAAGTGCAGTGTTTTCAATTTTGCCAGTGGGCGCCCCTGTAGTTGCATCTAATCAAGGGTATAGCGGAGTCATGACTCTTCTCAACTCTTTTCACGAAAGCGGCCGCTTAGAAGTTCGATTCGTGGATGTTGTTAATACAGATGAAGTTATTGGAGCAATGAAAGGTGCAGCACTTATTTGGCTGGAGTCTCCCACCAATCCCTGTCTAGATATTGCTGATTTACCTGCGCTAATATCTGCTTCGAAAAAGCTAGGAATAGGGGTGGGTGTTGATAACACATTCGCAACACCACTAGTGCAGAATCCATTGGCAATGGGCGCCGATATTGTCATGCACTCTGTGACTAAGTTCTTATCTGGCCACAGTGATGTATTAATGGGCTCGTTATCTACTAATGATCCGGCCTTGTTCAAGCGACTACACGAATCACGCAGTTTTAATGGATCCATTCCCGGCCCATTCGAAGCCTGGTTAGCACTTCGTGGAATCCGAACATTTCCGCTGCGATTTAATAAGGCTCAGGAAAACGCTAAGTATTTAGTTGAAAAACTATCAGGACATGCAAAGGTCAGTCGTGTTCGCTATCCGGGCTTTGGGGCTGTTATTTCATTTGAAGTAGCTGGAACTGCCGAAGAAACTCAAAAGGTGTGTGACTCTTCCCACTTGATCGCACATGCGACAAGTCTTGGTGGAGTTGAATCACTATGGGAACGTAGACGACGTTGGCCCATGGAGAGTGCAACTGTTCCTGAGCAGTTAATTCGCCTGTCGGTTGGATGCGAACATGTTGACGATATCTGGAGCGACATCGAGAGCGCACTCTCGGCTATCTAGAGAAATTTTTGACAATAGCGGGTATTTTTATCGTATGGTCAAAGCATTTCGGCGATTATTTGCGGCAGTAACTGTCGCAGTATTAGCTTTTCGCGCCGTTGGCTCCTTTCTGTCGTGGATTGAGCATCAAGAAGATACAACGGCAGATGCATGGGTTGATGAAGACGAGTTTGAAGATGCCTGAAACGGTCTACATTCCGGGAAGCTGCAATATCGGTGGACGTGAGGTTCGACGAAGGCAATTCGTTGCTTTCATTGGTTTATTTTTCTCAATTAGTTCTCTGATTGCTCTCCTCTCTGTGAATGCACCACGTGAAGCACGAATTGGAATTTTCTTCCCATTGCTCGTTGCATCTGTTGGTTTTGTTCAGTCTCGAAGTAGGTTCTGCCTTGCATATGGATTTGCCGGAACTTTCAACTTTGGAAAACTAGGAGATATCTCACGAGTGAGTGATCCAATCAACCGGGCCGCGGACCGGAAAACAGCGCTGATTATTCTCTCAAAATCATTTTTAGTGGCGGCTATAGCGACATTGGTGGTATTAGCAGTACCCTTCTAAGTATGAAGATTCACATTCATACACGAAATGCAGATTTAGCGGAAGATTTTAGAGTGATAGTAGAAGAAAAACTCAATAGCATGGAGCGATTTAGTATTGTAATAGACCGCGTTGAAGTTGAGATTCTTCATGAGAACAACCCTCGCCAGGGAAAGAATTCACACCGTGTGATTTTAACTTCACACGGAACAGGGCCGTTGCTAAAGTCTGAGGCGGCCGAGTTCAACGATGTCGCGGCTTTTGATGCAGCAGTCAAGGCCTTTGAGTTTCAGATTCGAAAAATCCATGAGCGAACTAAAGAGTTCGATCGTGATACTTTAAGAAATCATAAATACATTATTTAAACTATTGCAGTTCCATCTTTGCGGGTAGCAGTCAAGCTAGCCACGGTTGTGATTGCCAAACTTGCAACAATGACGCCAAGGCTAAACTCTAAGCTGACTTCAGGGATATGTACGCCTGCAATTTGATGGATGCCGATGCCATGGAAGGCCTCCATAATCATTTTTACGCCGATAAAAGCCAAAATGAAGGAGAGACCCTTAGAGAGAAATACTAACCTGGCCAATAAACCTTCAAGCAAAAAGTAGAGTTGACGCAGACCCATTAGGGCAAAGACATTTGCTGTAGTAACGATGTAGGGGTCTTTAGTAAGGCCAAAGATTGCCGGTATAGAGTCCAATGAAAAGACCAAGTTAGTAAGACCTAAGGCAATTAAGGCGATCGTAAATATACTGAGGCCTCGGGCTTTTAGGGAGGTTACGACTCGACCTTCCTTCCACTCATCATCTTCATTCTCTTTAGCCAATTTATAGGCTGTGTAAATAAGGAATGCGCCGAAGAGAAAGAAGATACTTGAGAATCGTGAAATCAGAGCAGCCCCAAGTGGAATAAGTAACCCGCGTATTGCAATTGTCAGCATGATGCCAAGTAGAAGTACAAGTTGTTGCTTCTCTTTCTGCACCTTTAACTGGGTCAAGAGAATGATAAATACAAAGATATTATCGACAGAAAGTGCGTATTCAGTGAGCCAGCCGGCAAAAAACTCTTTTTGACCTTGGTCACTGGTCCAATGCGGCATGAACACACCAAATACGATTGCGGTGCCAATATAAAAAACCGTCCAAAATGATGCTTCAAAAAGAGTAGTTGGTTTATTTCTACGAAGAATTGCAAGAACTAGATCGAAGACTATTACTGATGCGAGAACGCCGATAGTTATGATCCATGTGGCCGTAGTTTCCATGGAGCGTATTGTGCCAGTTAGTTAGTGATCCAGATGCACGAACGTGCGGGTAGCAGTTTCTGAGAGCCGTGTTCTTGGATATCACCAGAACTCGATAGTAAAACTTCTCCGGACACTTCTAACTCCTTGCTGTGACTAGATAAGTTCATCACAACTGTGGTGGATCCTCGTCTAAATGCGAGCAAGGAGTCATCGTGTGTGCCATGAATAGGCGATTGAACCCACGTAATCTCTTGGCTAGCCAAGAGATATCGGCGGCGAAGTGCAAGTGCTTGTCTAAAGAGATTAAGAAGGCTTGCTGGATCTTTGTCTTGGTTCTCGACCGTATAGCGATGCCACGATTGAGCGATAGGCAGCCATGGTTTACCCGAAGTGAATCCAAAAGGTGTTGAATCACCTCTCCATGGAAGCGGTACTCGTGCGCCATCGCGTCCCTTGACGGTACCGCCGGAGCGAATAAATGAAGGATCTTGGCGATCGTTATCGCTAAGTTCGCCATCGGGCAGTCCTAACTCTTGCCCGGCAAATATGTAACTCGAACCAGGAAGTGCTAAAACGAAGAGTGCAAGTGCGCGAGACTCCTCATCACCTATTCGAGATGCAACGCGAGGAGAGTCGTGATTGCTTAGCGCCCACGTGGGCAGAGCATTAACCGTAGCGTTTAACTCGATAGAGCGATTTATAACTTCATATAAGTGAGCTGCATTAAAAGGTGCCGTCAGTAAGTCAAAGTTAAATACCTGATGAAGCTCATCTGAACGCACATACTTCGTTGCATTAATTGGCGGATGCACCCAAGCTTCGGCAACTGCCATAATTTCGCGATCGCCGTACGAATCAAAGATTTTTCTCCAACGACGATAAATCTCATGAACGCCTTGTCGATCAAAGTAGGGTACTGAGAGAAGCAGTGCATTTCGAGTGTCGGAATCCATCGGGTAATCAAGGCGTAGTGCATTACTTAAGCCCTGCGGATCGTGGTGGTTCTTTAAAATATCTTCCTTTACTAAACCATGGGCAACATCGATTCGAAAGCCATCAACGCCGAGGTCTAACCAAAAGCGAAGTGTCTCTTCAAAGTCTTCATTGACATCAGCATTGTCCCAATTCAAATCAGGCTGCGAAGAGTCAAAGAGGTGAAGGTAGTACTGCCCATCGGCTACTTGAGTCCAAGACGGTCCACCAAAAAGTGAAATCCAGTTATTGGGGGGAGTTCCATCAGGATTAGCATCGTAGAAATGAAAACGTGCACGCTCAGGTGAACCCGGGGCAGCGCGAAGGGCGGCTTGGAACCATTCATGCTGATCGGAGAAGTGATTAGGCACTACATCTGCAAGCACCTTCACATGAAGCTCATGCGCGCGATCTATCAGCAACTTAGCGTCTGCAAGATTGCCAAAACGAGGATCTACATCGCGTGGATTTGCAACGTCATAGCCACCATCTTTGTTTGGTGATGTATAAAAAGGGCTTAGCCAGATTGCATCCACGCCAAGTTGCTGGACGTATTCAAGTTTGGATGTAATTCCAGGAAGATCGCCTTCGCCATCACCGTTTGAATCAAAGAAAGAACGTGGGTAAATCTGATAAATCACCGCTTCTTTCCACCACGGCAACGAGTTCATTGCTTGAACTTAAACCAACCAGGCGTTATAAATCTATGTAATAAACCTGAAAGCCGGTCTGCAATGTTTCGCTTTGATAACGTTTTAGCGAGAGAGCTTAGCTTCGACCTGTTTCATAAGAGTATGCATATCGTGGGAGATCTTATGTAGCTCGACCAACTCGGCCCGAGCATTGTTTCGCGCCTCCTTGGCTAGCTCAAACTCTGCCAGAGAAGCGGTATGAGTTTCATTTATAGTATCTTCAACTTTTTTGGATTGAGATTTTTGGCCAACCATTATTATTGACAGGAGCACTAACTGTAGAAAAGTCTGAGCCACCCAAGAGATGATGACAATCGAATCTCCTGATTGCAAAGCTTTCGGAAGAGAGATCAATGCAAGCGCTGCAAAGATATATGCACACCACATCGTTGCAACTGCACTAGTAATTTTTGTCGCAAGCCACTCGTTAAAACGTTTCATACTAAAATAATACCGAAAAAATGTATCAATCAGATGGAGAAGGGCTTGCCTTTACAGATTTTGATTTTTTAGAAGGAGACGTCTTGGTAGTTTTCAAAGTTTTAACTAGCTCGGCTGGCTCAACTGGCTCAACTGGTTCTAAAGGAGCCGGGCCCATTGCTTGTATCGCCGCATCTCTCATTGCATTTGCCAGCGCGATCGCTGCTCGCTGGGTGGCTAGAACTTCACTCTTAGCAGTGGGGTTCTTGGCTGCTCTTAGAGAGCTTTTAGCGATTCGGTTTGCATCGTTGACAGCGTTCGTAAAGATTTGATTGATCTTCGTTCGATCCCGTTCGCGGCTCTTAATAGTATTTTCAAAGGCAGCCTTGGCAACTTTGTATTGAGCCAACAAAGTTTGATAATCCGGAGACGACGATGGTGATGGTGTCGGCGTGGGTGTGGAATCTGCAAACGAGGAGCCTGCAGAGCTCACGGCAATAGAGAGCCCAAGGGCTACCACTGCAATGCGGGGGAATCTCATGGCTACATAGTGCATCACTTCTTTGTGTTTTCTCTGTGAAAGCCGATAAAGGCTATTGGTTTTCTTGGCAATGGCCTCAAGGCGTGAAAGAGTGGTCCAATGGCCGAGCTCATAATGATTGTCGACGACGAACCTGGGGTGCGTGCCCTGCTTAATGACACTCTTCGAATTGCAGGATTTGAGACTATTGAAGCCAGCGATGGCATGTCGGCCTTAACACTATTGCGCACAAACAAGCCAGCCTTGATGGTCATTGATATAAACATGCCCCTGATGGATGGCTTTGAACTAGTAGAGCGCTTGCGTACTAATAATGATTTAACTCCCGTTCTGATGCTCACGGCACGTGAAGACAAAGGTGACATTGCCAGAGGATTAAAAATCGGTGCAGATGACTATGTGATCAAGCCATTTGGAATTGAAGAGTTAATTCTGCGAATAAAAGCGATCCTTCGTCGCTCAATGAAGTCGACCAGTGTGCCGACAAAGTTAACCTGCGGTCCGATTGCCATAGATGACGAACAGCACTTAGTGACTTTTAATGGTGAGGAAGTTGAACTTTCACCTACCGAATACAGGCTTCTGCAAATTTTAGTAGAAAAGAAAGGTCGAGTTCTGACTAAGAAGCTTTTGCTGGATGAAGTATGGGGTATTACTTTTGAATCCGAAAGCACGGTTACGGATACATATATTTCATACTTGCGTAAGAAATTTCACAGAGATGGATTTGAGGGGATTAAAACCATTCGCGGAGTAGGTTTTCAGATACAAGAACCCAAATAAAAGTAATGAACAATAAAACACGGCAAGTGCTTGCAACTGCCTTGGTCACATCTTTTCTCTCAATTCTCATAGGTGGTTTTGCAGTATGGGGTTCCTACCGTGCAGAAATATCGATTATTGACAAACACATGATGGTGGTAAGAAATGATGTTAATAGCAATCCAGCGGATGCGATTACAAGTGCACTACTGAGTTTGGATCAAAATAGTTACGATTTTACTCTTGCTTTCAAGACCCGTGAGGGTTCATTAACTATTTTGAAGGAGTCACAAAATGCAATCCTAGGTAGTAAAACCCACTTACGAACTACCGAGATCAGTATTCAAGAGGGTGAAGCATTAGTTCTTGCCGCCTCATTAACCGATATTGATAAGAATCTGACAAAGAATTTATTCAGGCTATTAATATTTATTATCTTTGCTAATGCGCTTGCATCCTATATATCTATCTCAATTTCGCGGGCTGGCGCATTGGAGTTAGAGCGAGCCCAACGTGAAAAAATGCAAGAGTTTTTAGGCGATGCCGCTCACGAACTGCGAACTCCATTAACGGTTGTGAAGGGTTACACCGAGCTTTTGGAGGGCAAAGGCTTAGATGGTCAGCATCAGGAGTTAGCTTTTAGCCGACTCAAAAGTGAAATCAAAAGAATGGAGTCCCTAATCGGTGATCTACTTATTTTGGCCGAACTAGGCGAACACAATGCAATTAATGTCGAAGAGATCCCGCTATCTGAGCTTCTAAGGGAGAATCTCAATGATTTTCAGACGCTTTCACCGGATCATAAAGTCACAGCAAATATTGAGGATGGAGTTTTAATACAGGGCTCTGAAAAGTACATGCGCAGGTTTATTCAAAACTCTTTCACTAATATTCGGATTCATACAAAAAACGATGTACCGGTTCAAGTGACCTTGACTGGAGGAAAGCAGATTCATCTAATCATTGAAGATGGCGGTGAAGGATTACCGGCACAGTCATATGGTGAGAAAGTCCAAGGGCTTAAGCGCTTTGATAGATCGCGCTCACGTGAGACTGGCGGGAGTGGTCTTGGAATGAGCATCATGAGCGCAGTTATTGAGTGGCACAAAGGTGAATTGACGCTTAGGCAAAGTTCGTTGGGCGGCTTAGCAATTGAAGTTAGACTCAGCGCTAATGTCTAAGTCGCTAGAAGATGCTTTTTTCGAAGCAGCATCACACATCGTAGAACCGACCACTTTTGTGCGCGCGGTGCTTTCAGGGCGTCGCCGAAATATGCAAACCGAGTTTGAACGTATAGATATTCGCCCAGTCCAGCTTAAAGGCGTTGTGAACTTGCAACTTAGCCATAATGATGGTCGTGCTACGACTACTAAGAATATTGAACGTGATGCCCTCAAAGTATCTGAATTATTGAACTCGGGCTATGCAAATATTTTGGTGGATCACACAAGTGGGTCAATGTCGATTCGTATTACAAAGAGTGGAGATGCTCACGTTAGCTATGAAAGTAAGACGCTTCAGCAAAATCTAAATCATGATAAGAAAAAGCTACGTTTGCTTGATCCTTCAGACCCATTTTTACTAGAGGTTGGCATTTCCGATCACAAAGGTTTAGTAAAGCCATCTAAACAGGATAAGTATTTGCAGGTTGAAGAGTTCTTACGGTTATTAGCGCCAACACTTGACTCAGCAATTAGCGCTGGGCAGATACACAAACCAACTGATACCAAACCCTTAACAATCGTTGATTTGGGGTGTGGGCACGCATACCTAACTTTTGCAGCGCATCAGTATCTACGTTCAATCGGAATGCCGGTACACGTTATTGGAATCGATATTAGAACCGCTTCCAGAGATCGCAATAATCAGATTGCACAAAATCTAGGTATCAGCGACACAATTACTTTTAGAGCCGAAGAAATAGCAGCTACGACAGCCAGTGCCGCAGATGTTGCGATTGCACTGCACGCATGCGATACCGCAACCGATGATGCAATTGCATGGGCGGTTGCTAGTCAGACAAAATTGATGCTAATCGCACCATGCTGCCACCATGACATTCAGCGACAGATGAACGAGAGTCCTGAGCCCTGGGGTGCGCTTACTAAGTTTGGTCTAATGAAAGAACGTTTGGGCGATTTACTGACTGATTCGCTGCGTGCTCAATTGCTGCGAATTGTGGGCTATCGCGTTGAAGTCATTGAATTTATTGGCGGTGAACACACGCCTAGAAACATGATGATTCGTGCCGTCAAAACTGATGCCAAGCCAGAAGCAATTGATATTCAGAGATATCGTGAAATCTGTGCGCAATGGGGCATCACTCCGGACTTAGAGAAGAAACTTCCCACACTTAACATCGGTTAGACTTGGGCCATGTCTAAGGTCCTCGCATCTCTTCCTATTGGAGAAAAAGTCGGTATCGCATTTTCTGGCGGGCTCGATACATCGGTTGCTGTTGCGTGGATGCGTGAAAAAGGTGCAGTGCCGTGCACATATACGGCAGATCTTGGTCAATACGATGAGCCAGATATCGAATCAGTACCGGAGCGCGCCAAGGAATATGGCGCCGAAATCGCTCGTTTAGTTGATTGCAAGAGCGCACTTGTAGAAGAAGGATTGGCTGCCATTGCATGTGGAGCCTTTCATATTCGTTCAGGACTGAAGCAGTATTTCAATACAACACCATTGGGCCGTGCAGTAACTGGAACCATGTTGGTACGTGCGATGCATTCAGACTCTGTTGAAATTTGGGGCGATGGATCGACATATAAAGGCAATGACATTGAACGTTTTTACCGTTATGGCTTATTAGCAAATCCAAATTTACGAATCTATAAACCATGGCTCGATGCCGACTTCGTTAATGAACTTGGCGGGCGTAAAGAGATGTCAGAGTGGTTAGTTGCACACGGTTTGCCTTATCGCGATAGCACCGAAAAGGCGTATTCAACCGATGCCAATATTTTGGGTGCAACACATGAAGCTAAGAGTCTTGAAAACTTAGATACCTCAGTTGAACTAGTTCAACCAATCATGGGTGTACGTTTCTGGGATGCAGCAATAGTAATTGCTAGCGAGGATGTAAAGATTTCATTTGTCCAAGGTCGACCAGTTGCTATTAACGGTAGAGATTTCACTGATGTTGTTGCATTGATGAATGAGGCCAATGCCATTGGTGGTCGCCATGGACTTGGAATGGCCGACCAAATTGAGAACCGAATCATTGAAGCTAAGAGCCGCGGCATTTATGAAGCACCAGGAATGGCGCTTTTATTCATTGCTTACGAGCGCCTGATTAGTGCGATTCACAATGAAGACACGATCGCTAACTATCATGCAGAAGGACGACGATTAGGACGCCTGCTGTATGAAGGACGCTGGTTAGATCCACAGGCATTGATGCTTCGCGAATCGCTGCAACGTTGGGTGGCATCTGCTGTTACTGGCGAAGTAACTCTGCGACTTCGTCGTGGTGATGATTTTTCAATCATCAATACAACTGGGCCTGGCCTTAGTTATCATCCTGAGAAGCTGTCTATGGAGCGCACTGAAAACGCTGCCTTTGGACCCGTTGATCGTATTGGGCAGCTGACTATGCGCAATCTTGATATCGCCGATACGCGTGCCAAACTTGAGATGTATCGCGCTCAAGGACAGCTTGGAGATGGCGAATTTAAACTAATCGGAGAGCTTCCGTAGTTAATCGATTCGATTTATAAGGGTAAAAGTAATCCGATTTTGACCATTTTCTGAGGCATATTCCCATTCGCTGGAGAGCTCATTGAATAGCTTTGTACCCAAACCGGCTTTGCCCTGAGACATAGCGTTTCCATTTGAAAAGATATTGATAGTGAGCAGATCCTTTTTAAGGATTCCAGAGACTTTGATTTCAGTTGCTCCAGCATGGCGAATCGAATTGGCAATCGCCTCTTCCACTAATTGGACTGAGTTTCTAAGCACCGTAACATCTAACTTTTCTGCAGTGGGAAGATCAATGGAGATTTCTGCGATTCCCTTCCACCCAGCAATAATCTTTTCAAGTTTGACTAACGGAGTTGCCATACGGGTATATGCAATATTGGAGTGATCCTGGCTTAGTAGTGCCGATGCGCGCTCGAGCGCTTCCTTAGCAAGTTCAGAGTCGCCAGATTTATTTGCCTGGTGTAAAAGAAGTGTGCTTGCTGTCAGACCGGCTTGAATTTCACCGTGAAGGTAGTTAGCAAAGTCGCGCTCACGTTGCATGCCTCCACCTTGGGCAATCTCGTAAATAAAATCATCACCATCGATGTACTTATGTAACATAGATATAACTTCTTTACGCTGAGTAGAAATCAATTTATTTGAATCTAACATCAGCAATATTAAGAAGAATGAAACAAACATGAATGCATGTAGCCATAATTGAATTTCTAACGGAGCGTTATAGTTATAGACCCCTATATCAATGAAATAGTGCACAAAAAAAGGAATAAAGAGGATGGCAATAAGGTAGAAGATATTTGTATTCTTGCGATTGAGCCATCTGTTACTATGAAATTTCTCGAAAATTGCAAAGAGTGCGATATCAAAGATTAGTGCCGATGAAGCTAGATAAAAAGCAGTTCCACGGCCGACGACGGGAAGCATTCCGAAGAATAAGTAGGGCGTTAGAATAAGGGCAGTAGTAATGACTTTGAGCGGACGCTCAAGCATTGACATTTTTACTATGTGGACTAGCGAAACCTTGGGTGTAGGAATTTTCGCTTTATTCCAAAGTTCGTGGCTAGTTGGACGCAGTTCATCATCGATCAAACTTTGTAATTTGTGGGCTTCACGTGAATAATCGCTCAAAGAATCAGGCCTTTTTATCAATTTTCCAATATCACTTGCCAAAGTAGAGGTCAGAAACTGCAGCCTAAGAATTCTCTCTTCAATTCCAGAGTCATTATTTGGAAGCAAATTCCGCTTTTCTTTCGAAAGCTGCTCCTTATGCATTGCCTGCGAAAACAAGTTTTGAAACTCTCGCTGGTAGTTACGTCTAGTTTCTAGAAACAGGCTTAATGCAATAAACCACAGAGGCAGGGCCAAAGTCGATGAAAATACCTTGTACCAAAAACTTGATACAAAAGTGACATTTAGTAAATCTGCCGAAAAATTGATTAATACACCACGAACTGCGCCTAAGAAAATCAGCGCTCCAGTATCGAAGCGCCAATTGCGAAACCGATCAGAAAGGGGGACGACAATTGCAACAGGAGCAACTAATCCAATGTGGGAGATGCAGGCCACTAAGCTCCAGAGGTAAATATCCTTAGCGGTTTCAACTTTATGGTCAGAAGCCAGGACGAGAATGACTAAGTTTATGGGAAAAGTGAAGGCATAGAGTCGCCAAGTGATCCACGAGGTTCTTGTCACCTAAAGCCCTTGGCCTTTATTCTCAAAGAAGGCTCGAACAATTTGAACTCTTTGATTAGTATCGGCAGTCTTAGGTATATCTAAATGTTTTAGAATCCGTGAAATTGACTTATCAATTGCTTGTTCAGAAACTCCACGAGTGCGAGCAATTTCAGTGGTGCTTAATCCTTCAGCAATCTCCTTCATGATCTCAATCTGTGCCGAAGACATAGACGCTAGTGGTCCACCTCTGGTCCAAGGAAAGGATCGCTTTGCCAAAGGTTTGAGCATCGCAAGGGATATCTGCATCGCAATTGTTGAGGTCGCACTCATCTCCATTTTATTTAAGTAGATGGCACCTTCTGGCAGATTAGGTAAATTCGCTTCAATTAACCGTGGATCCTTGTACGTTGTTAAGAAAACAATTCCGATTTTTGGATTCTTATGGCGCAGTGCAATGGCAATATCGATTCCAGTCGGTCCGATTCCGAGATCTAAATCTAAGACTGCAACGTGTGGATCAAAGCTTTCTTGGGCAGCCAAGGCCTCGGCAGCAGTAGCTGTTCGGGCCTTTACGTCAAAGCCTTGGTGTTCTAAGGCATCGCCCAAAGTTGCCCGTGTAAAGGCGTCGTCTTCAACCAATATCAACCGGGCGTTTTTCACTTTCTAAGTATGCCAACTGAATGATTTAGCGACCATGAAAGCTGAAAAATAGATGCGTTTTTGGTTGTAAATCCCAACCCCTGCAGGTTGGTTTAGACAACCCCCTGATAGGTGATTGGGGTGCTAACCCGTCACCCTTTGTTCAAGGAAATCTCAATGTGGGATGAGAAAGAGAGGTGAGGTGCCATGGTTCACCGCCGCCGCCTCGCCTTGATATTGGCAGTGATTATTTCAGTTGTTATCAACACCATTGGCCTAGTTTCTCTTTCACACGCAGCAGGAAACTCTGGAACTAAAGGCCCGCTAACGATTTCTGGCAAGACTTTAAGAGGCACAAACGGTCCAGTGACTGGTGCATCGACGACTAAATTAAAGACCGACATCATCGTCATCAACGCACCAACTAAAACAGTGAGAGTCACTGGCCAACCAGGCGTGCAAGGTGTTCAAGGTCCCCAAGGATTAATCGGCGCCCAAGGTCTTCCAGGAGAGGTCGGCGCCCAAGGTGCCCAAGGTTTAACCGGTGCCCAGGGTATTTCTGGCCTGCAAGGTGTACAAGGAATAGCTGGGGCTGAGGGAGTTGCGGGTCAAGAAGGTATGGGTGGAACGCAGGGCCCCGAAGGCATTCAAGG
>JBMOET010000002.1:0-59105 GCA_049314595.1 Candidatus Planktophila sp.
AAAATGCCAGTGATTGGCATTGTTTCTGTCTTTATTGCACTGGCCGGAAGCACCATTGCCACACTGCTTCAGAAGAAGTTTGGCGCGGGCATTCCACTTTTAGCAGGTACCGCATATCAATACCTTGCCAGCGGTTTAGTACTGGCAGCTCTAGCCGGTGTTACTGGTGGAGTACATATTCAATGGACATCCCACTTCATCGCGGTATTTCTCTGGCTACTTTTCGGTCTCTCATTTGGCGCAATTCTCTTACTTTTATGGTTACTGAACACTGGCACAGCCGCATCTGTTTCTTCATTAATGTACTTAGTTCCACCGGTTACCGCGGTCGAGGCCTACATATTGTTTGGCGAAAAAGTAAACACCCAGGGCTTCCTTGGAATAGGAATTTGCGCCCTAGGTGTTTGGCTTGTTATGCGTAGTTCGAATTAATGGTTCTCAATCTCTTTTAACTCTTCGGCCGTAACATTCGGGAGGCCAACAGAGTGAGCTTTACTTAAACGAACCCGTAGCTTGTTCTTAAGTGCACCAGGTCGTTTAACTCCTCGCGAATCGGTATCTGCAAATTCCAGTGCAGGTGCCTGCTCGTGTGATGTAAGTATGAAGCGCTTCTGATCAGAAATCGGCGCATGAACTTCAACAAATTCACCACTTGGCATGCGTAAGAGTTGTCCGGTTTCAACACCATGTAAAACCAAGTCACGGTCAGCGCGCTGTAAAGACAGGCAGAGTCGCTTAGTAATAATGAATGCCAGTGGAGGTAGGACAAAAATTCCAATGCGGGAGAACCACATAATCTGGTTGATGGACATATGGAAATTAGTTGCAAAGATATCGTTTCCGCCGTTAATTAAAGCGACCATAACGAAAGTAATTGACATGACTCCTAAAGCAGTTCTATTAGGAACATTTCGTGGTCTATCCAATAAGTGATGCTCGCGCTTATCGTTAGTAATCCAACTTTCAATAAATGGATACAACGCCATTCCGGTAAATAAAATCCCAGGAACAATTAAGGCAGGAATCATAATGTTCCACGAGATCGTATGCCCGAAGGCGTGTGTTTCAAGTGGGGGAGACATGCGAACTAGTCCATCAAGCCATCCCATGTACCAGTCAGGTTGGGAACCAGCTGAAATCTGACCAGGGGTATATGGACCGTATAACCAGATCGGGTTAATCGATGCAACAGCCGATATAAAAGCAATGATTCCAAAGACTACGAAGAAGAAGCCTCCAGCTTTAGCCATGTAAACGGGAAGAATGGGATGTCCAACTACATTCTTTTCAGTCTTACCGGGGCCAGGAAATTGGGTGTGCTTTTGGTACCAGACCAACATCACGTGAATAGTAATGACAGCTAAGAATGCGCCAGGAATAACGAGTACATGCAGAGTAAAGATTCGAGGCAAGAAGCCAACTCCTGGGAACTCTCCACCAAAGAGGAAGAAAGAGACATAGGTTCCAACTAGTGGAATAGCCTGAATGATCGCCGACGTAATTCGCAAGCCAGTTCCCGAAAGAAGATCATCTGGAAGCGAGTATCCAAATAGGCCCTCTACGAAGCCCAATGTGAGCAAGATAATTCCTAGAATCCAGTTGAACTCACGAGGCTTTCTGAAAGCACCAGTAAAGAAGACGCGAAGAAGATGGGCGACAATTGCAGCCATGAAAATATTTGCTGCCCAGTGGTGGATCTGACGCATCAAAAGTCCACCGCGAATCTCAAATGAGATATCTAAAGTCGATGCATATGCAGCCGACATCTTCAATCCCTTGAGTGGCTCATAAACTCCGTCATAAATTACTTCACGTTGTGAGGGATCAAACCACAACGCTAAAAATGTACCCGAAAGCAACAAGATAATAAATGAATACATACAGACTTCACCGAGCATGAATGACCAGTGGTCAGGAAAGACCTTGTTCAGTGATTTCTTAACCCAACCAGCAGCACCAATGCGCTCATCGACGAAGTTGGCAGCTTTACCAAGTCTTTGTTCAGCAGTTGTCATTGTGAGTTACGCTCCCAAAAGCTCGGTCCTACAGGTTCACTAAATGGTGCTCGTGCAACTAAATAACCTTGATCATCTACCGTTATATCTAACTGCGGAAGTGGGCGAGCAGCTGGACCGAAAATAACCTTGGCCCCACGTGTTACATCAAAGGTTGATTGGTGGCATGGACAGAGCAGGTGCTTTGTCTGTTGTTCATAAAGTGCTACGGCGCAACCCATGTGTGAACAGATCTTTGAAAACGCGATGATTCCATCATGAGTCATTGCTAGTTTTTCAGGGGTTAATTGAAAATCTTCTGGACGCAAACGAATCAGCAGAACTGGATCCTTTGCAATATCACTCAGCAATCGTTCTGTGCCCTCTGGTACAGCAGGCAGTGTTTGCACAACGGCGCCGACTTCTAGATCTGAAGCCAGGATTGGGCGATTACCTGGATCAGTAACCAGACGTGTGCCAGCCTTCCAGCTGGTTGTTTCAAGAAGCTTCTTTGGAAGTGGTCCCAAGTCGCGTAGAAGGAGAACTGGAGGCAGAGCAAAGAGACCAAGTGAGAATCCAAGAGATCTTTTTATGAGTGTGCGTCGACCAAGTTTTACTCCCGCTGCGGCATCTTTTACTGTCTTGACTAACTCAGCGCGATCTTCATCGGATGAGCGAAATTCATGTCGATGGTTAACTACTTCGGTTTCTGGCATAAGTTTCTTAGCCCAAAGAATTGCTCCCATACCAAGAAATAGAAGCGAAAATGCCATTCCAAGTCCAAGGCCTAGCTGATGAGCATTTTGATTTCCCATGACTGGAATAAAAATAAAAATATCAGTTGCCACAAAAACATACGAGTAAATAAGAAGCAGCGATGAGAGACCAGAGAGAGTGAAGAGGATTGCAACTTGTTGCTCTGCACGCTTCTCAGCCTTTGGATCAGTATCAGCATTGCGCAAGACGTGAGGTGCTACGCCTGGATCTTGCATCGGTTGGATTTCCTTAGACACGTTACTCATCTCGCTTTCGTTGTTAACCAGACGGCAATACCAATGAGCAGTCCAAGACCTAGAACCCAGGCAAGGAGGCCTTCAGTAACGGGTCCGATACGTCCCATTGTTGCCCCGCCCAAGTTGGGTTCATTCTCTGCGGATTTAATCCATTTAATCAAAGAGAGTTTTTCAGCTGGCGTAATTGTCTTATCACTAAAAACTGGCATTGATTGTGGACCAGTTATCAGCGCTTCATAAATATATTTTGGTTCTACACCCATCAACGTTGGAGCATATTTTCCTTGAGTTAAAGCTCCACCTTGCCCGGCAAAGTTATGACACATTGCGCAGTTGTTTCTAAATAGCTCACCACCTTCGGCAGTGTTTCCATCTCGTTCGTAATTTAATACCGCATCGGTTGGAATCGCTGGTCCTGGAGCTAGTGAAGAAACGTAAGCAACGAGTGCTGCAGTCTGTTCGGCGTTATAGACCGGCTCCTTACGCATGGCTTGAGTGCTCATGTCGGCCATCGGCATACGGCCGGTACCAACTTGGAAATCTACTGATGCCGCACCCACGCCTATAAGAGATGGCGCAATTGCACCGCCTTCGGCGTTGAGGCCGTGGCATGAGGAGCAGCCTTTAAGAAATATTTGCTTGCCTTCATCGATTGCTACGGTACGCGCCAAAATGGTGGGTGTGGTCTTTACTGTTGCACTGGCAATATTAAATGTCGTTCCAATTGCAAGGAGTGCGACAACTAAAATGAATGGGCCAGCGGCCTTATGGCGACGATATCTGGAAAGACGCTTCACAGTATGGATTGCCCCTTTACTTAATTAGGTAGATCGCAGAAAAGAGCGCGATCCACACAACATCGACGAAGTGCCAATAATATGAAACAACGATTGCGGTAGTCGCTTGGCCATGAGTAAATCGGCGGGCTTTAGCAACGCGCACAATCACGATAAGAAATGCGATGAGTCCGCCGGTTACGTGCAAGCCGTGGAAACCGGTTGCAATGTAGAAGACCGAACCGTATGCAGTTGATGAAAGCGTTAGACCTTCATGCACCAGAGATGCGTATTCATAAATCTGTCCACCTACGAAAAATGCTCCCATCAAAAATGTGAGTGTGAACCATTCGCGCATTCCCCACAAATTAATTTGATAAATCTTTCCAGTCTTACGATTCTGAAAACGCTCCGCAGCAAAAACACCGAACTGACATGTGACCGAAGAGAGCACGAGCACCGTTGTATTTAATGCAGCAAAGGGGATATTCAGAAGATGATTTGATTCCAGCCAGATAGCTGGACCTTGCACTCCACGCGTGGTGAAATAGATCGCAAACAGGGCAGCAAAGAACATGAGCTCGCTGGAGAGCCACACGATTGTGCCAACAGCTACAGCGTTGGGGCGTGTGATTTTGTGGTGGGCCGTTACGGCTGCGCTAGACATGGCCGTGATTATTCCCTAAAACAGGCGCTATGTCCTGCAGCAACGATGATCGGTAGCTCTTATGGAGCACTATTGAGCATGAGACAGGTCACTACAAAAACACCTACCGGGCGGCTTGGGTCTTTAGCCCTTAGGCCTTTAGAATTACGGGCATGAGCCAGAACATTGAGAAAAAGCAGATCCTGGTCTACTCCGATGATTCATCGGTCAGAGCATCTATTGTCTCGGCCCTTGGACGAAAAACTGCAGCCGATGTAGCCGAACACGTGATTCACGAGTTTGCCACAGGGCCCGCCTTGCGTGCCTATGTTGATTCACATACCGACATTGATCTATTTATTTTAGATGGTGAAGCAGCTCCCGAAGGCGGAATGGGAATCGCTCGTCAGTTAAAAGATGAGGTTTTCAACTGCCCGCCAGTTCTACTGATCACCGGTCGTGTCCAGGACTCTTGGCTAGCCGCCTGGTCGATGGCTGAGGCATCTGTCATTCACCCTATTGATCCATTCACATTGGCACATAGTGCGGCGAAACTGCTTCGCGGTTCGCATCTGGCATCTGCTTAAATTGCTTGTATGTCAGACCAGTTATGGAAGCTTCACTTATCAACGCTAGAAAGTGGCTTAGATCTTCTGCCTGGTGAAGTCCAGTGGTGCATGCGCGAAATTCTGGAGGGCCGTGCCGAGAGCGAGCGAATCAAGGAGTTCCTTCTAGCACTGAAAGCAAAAGGGGAAACCTCAGATGAAGTCGGTGCACTCATTGCGCAGATGTACGAACACTGTGCGCCAATAACCATTAAAGAACGTGCCGTCGACACTGTAGGTACGGGTGGCGATGGTGCGCACACAATAAATATCTCAACGACTTCTGCAATTATTGCTGCAGCAGCTGGGGCCAAAGTAATCAAACATGGCAACCGTGCAGCTTCATCAAAATCGGGTTCTGCAGATTTGTTGGAAGCTTTGGGAGTCTGCATAACGCTAGATGGTAAAAGAGTTGAAGAAACATTTGCCGAGTTGGGAATCGGTTTTTGTTTTGCCCCAGTCTTTCATCCAGCAATGCGCTTTGCTGGGCCAGCTCGCAAGGAGCTAGGTGTACCAACGGTCTTTAATATTTTGGGTCCACTTGCAAATCCGGCGAAACCTCAAGCCGCGGCAATTGGAGTTGCAAATGACCGGATGCATCTAGTGATGGCTCAGGTACTGGGGGATAGAGGTGTTGATGGCTTTGTTTTCAGAGGCGATGACGGCTTAGATGAAATTACTCTGGCGACAACGACATCGGTCTTAACTATTGGAAACGGGGAAATCTCCAGTGATTTATTAGATCCCCTAGATTTCTCAATTCCTAGAGCTCCGATCTCTGACCTCACTGGAGGGGATGCAACGGAAAATGCCCGAATCACCACCGCAATCTTTGCCGGCCAAAGAGGTTCGCCGCGAGATGCCGTGGTTCTCAATGCCGCCGCAGCTATTGCAGCCTATGAAGGAGACTTTAATCTTGGCCTGCATGAACGAATCGCTATCGGCGTTAGCAAGGCATCGCATGCAATCGATTCGGGAGCAGCGACTAATTTGCTAGCGCGGTGGGCTGAACTTTCTCAATCTTTGTCGTAATCTTTTACTATGGCAGTTGATACAGCACCTCCCGGTTGGATGCAGGATTGGTCGGCATCTGGAAGCGGAAAAAATTCGCGAGTCGGCATTTTATTAGTTCATGGCTTCACCGGAGCTCCTCCTTCAATGCGCCCATGGGGTGAGTTCTTCTTATCAAAGGGCTACACGGTGCGCGTTCCGCTACTTCCAGGTCACGGCACTAAACCAGAAGATCTCAACAATGTTAAGTGGCAAGAGTGGCCCACCAAAGTTCAAAGTGAATTAGAAGAACTTTTTAAAGTCTGCGACCAGGTGTTCATGTGCGGACTATCTATGGGCGGTGGAACAACTTTATATATCGCTGAAAATAACAATGACCGCCTGAGCGGAATCATTCTGGTTAATCCAATGATTCACGTACCTTTCATTTCAGCCCCGGTCGGCTATTTACTTTCACGTTTTCAAAAACTGCGAACCAGTGTTGGAAATGACATTAAGCGTCCTGGCATAACAGAGCATGGGTACGACGCACTGCCAACTAGAGGCATTCATCAGCTACTGATAATGCTACGAATTACGCGTAAAAATCTAGGAAAGATTACGATTCCAGTACAACTTTTCCATAGCGTAGAAGACCATACGTTGCCAGTGTCGAACACTGAGATAATTATGGCCGGACTTGGAAGCAGTGATAAGTCACGAATCGAACTTGTGAACTCATACCATGTTGCGACACTGGATTATGATCAAGAGTTAATCTTTCAGAACTCACTAACTTTCATAGAATCACACTCGCAGAAATAAGATGCGTCAATGACTGAATCTGGCCCACTACGTTGGATTAAAAGGTTCTTTTCTGGAGATCGCGAGGAGAGATTAGATCCATTGAATAACTCATTTCGCCGGCAACGTTTTGGGCAAAGGGCCTCTGGCGGTGTCAACGGAGTTTTAGGACGACGACTTGGTAATTATGAAAATCCAACTCCATTAGATCAGGAAGAGCTCTAACTTCCTAGCAAATATGAAACGGCTTCGCTGGCGCTCCAACCCGCTGGATATTGAATAAGTAACTCTTCCTCGCCCTCTAAATCCGATCCAAGGGTGAGTAGCGCAGGCTCTTCGTAACCGCTTACCCGAACCTGTGGCATTCCGATATTTGACATGAGTGCATTGCAAAGACACTTCTTACCTTGTGTGTCGTCCTGGTCACCACCTTTGAATTTGAATGTCTTATCCGGTTCGCCTGAACAGCGATAAGCGATCTTATGATTCTCGCGCTCTACAACGGTACGCAAAAATCCAAGGTCACAGAGTTTGATTCGAGATTCAAAGATGGATGCATCTGAAATCGTGCCATCTATCTCTGCGTACTTAAATGGGAAAGATGTCGGAGATCCATGAGGGTCGGTGATGATGCGCAGAGAGTGATTTGCAATACGAGCGAGGGTTTGCAGCCGTAACTCTTCGGTTAATCCAGAGTCCGTACTGAGAGCAAAAATCGAACCCGCTTGGACTCCTACCGCTCCAAGTTCCTGAGCCTGTTGTACTTTTTTAGGCGTCGCATATCCACCAGCTAACCAAAAAGGTAATCCGGTGGCCTTTACCTTTTCGATGTCTGCATCATCTTTGGTTGAGAATTGAGATTGACCATCAGCGCCAACAGGAGTGTTGCCTCGTGGAGGCGCATTGTGGCCACCGGCAGAAGATCCTTCGACTACAAAACCATCGGGACGAACTTCTTCATCTCGATTCAAATATGCCGCTAAAGCATGCGATGAGATGATTGCTAAGAAGATGGGTTTGTTTAAGGGGGAGTTTTTCACGCCTTTAACAATCGATGGATCAAAGTCAAGGAAGTATTTCTCGGTCGCGTGTTCGACTGTGATCGAGATTCTTGCCTTCTTGTGATCTACTAAATCACGAATGATGCGAGGAATCTCACTGGGGATCCCTGCACCGATAAGTATGTAATCTACATCTGCAAGAAGTGCCCCATAAATAGATGCAGGTGTAGCCATTTGAATCTTCTCAAGAAAATTAACACCAACGAGGCCGCTGTGGCCTTCTTTGGCTAGCCACACTTCAACAAAATTTGCTAGGACCAAAAACTGCGAGGCAAATACGCCCGGCTTTAAAGTGAGTTTGGGCGCTAATAAGTAAGGAGCATGAGCGCTTTTGCCACCATCTATAAAATAAAATCTCAATGCCTCGGCGGCTATGTCAGTATCAGGAAAATGGGAGATCGCACGTCGTATTGAGCCATCACTATCTCCATCTTGTAATCGGCGAGCTATGACTGCATCGATAGCTGTGCCAGATACAACGCCTAGGGCGCCAGCTCGTGAAACTGTCTGAGCCATTTTCCAGGACGAAACTGCGATACCCATGCCCCCTTGGATCACCGTCGGAAAAGGGCGCACAGAAGTCATGCATGGATAATAAATGCGGGGAAAAACCGACTGACCAGTACAGCGAGAGATGACACTCATGCGGCTAATATTTTGACATGCATAAACCATTAGATAGGGCGCAGAAATTTGTTGTTGCTGCAGTGTTCATCGGAATCGTTATCGCCTTTATTACTTATGAAATCTTCAATAAAGCGACATACTCATACGAGCCACTTATTATGCGTGGTTGGCTTGATTCTAAGATCCCAATCGTTTCAATTTTTGTTATTCCCTATTTAAGCTTTCATCTTCTGGCGGCTGTGGTTGTTCCACTCCTATCGCTAAAAATCGGGGGATACAAAGCATTCTTAGTAAACGGTACGGCAATCATTGTTGGACAACTCTGTTTAGACGTTGCATATGCTTTCTTTCAAACTCAAGTTCCTCGCACCGAGGTCACGGGCAACTCACCATTTGATTGGATCTTGGTTCATGTGATTTACGGTAATGACCAACCACTTAATGGTTTTCCATCAAATCATGTGACCTGGTCGGTGGTCTCGATTATTGCGCTGTGGCGGATTCGCACTTTAGCTCCACGTACATCGTGGATCATGATGGCTTGGTTCATGCTCATTATTCCTGCGACAGTCTTCTTGCATCAACATTTTCTCGTTGATATTTATGGTGGAGTTTTTGTAGCCTTCAGCGCATACTGGGCGATGATGTTTCTCATAGAGAAGCCTGAACTGGGGGTTAATCATGCTTAATCAAGAGAAGTTGTTACAACATATGGCATGGGCCAATCAATATGTTTTAGCCAAACTAGGTGAACTAACGGATCTAGATTGGAAACTTCGTTTAACTGAAGATGATTGGTCGATTCAGGAGCTAGCCAACCATATAGTTCTAGCTGCTGGGGGATATGCCAGTCGGGTCAGCGGTTTGACGGTATCTACTGGTCTGAATCAATCCATGACGATTCCACTAGATAAACTGCAAGAGTATTGCGCGACTGCGGATGAAATTTTGCGAGTTGAATCGCATAAGTTAGATCAGATAAACACGTATGTACGTGATGGAAAGAGTATCGAACGTTCTCGTTCTACAATTATTTCACAATCCATTCATCACGCTACAGAACATCGCGCTCAGATATCTGACACATTGAAAGTTCATGGATTACGAATCCTGGACTTGGATGAAATCGACCTATGGGCATACTCAGATATCGCCGGTGAGATAAATTCTCCCGAATAAACGCGAAGCAGTAATTACAACGTCTCGACTGGAACTGCACCATATTGCCGCAGATGAACTGATATCACTCTTTGAAAAACCTGAAGATCTCTGGATATACGAAGGTAAGAGCTTCACCAATCCACATCGTCAATTAATGGACGAATCTGGTCCGCTTGCTTGGCGCGTGCCACAGGTGCTCATGGATCCAATTATCAATAAGTGGTTTGTTCGTTGGATAGTTGCCAAAGAGAGCAGGGAGATTATTGGGAGTACCAGTTTTCATGGGGCTCCCAATGTTGATGGAATGGTAGAGATTGGATTGGGCATTAGTCAGAGTTTCCAGAACCAAGGGTATGGTTTTGAGACTCTGGCAGGTATGTGGAACTGGGCGTGCACATACCCGGAAGTTAAGACCCTTCGATACACAGTTTCTGCAAATAATGCAGCGTCAATTGCATTAGTAAGCAAGTTCGGTTTCGGCCATATCGGTCAACAAATAGATGAAGTTGATGGACCGGAAGAGATTTACGAAATGAGCTCAGAGGATTTCAAAAAGATCGGTCATTAAGATCCGGGGAAATAACCTTTGATCGACGACATGACAGTTGATACGGCGATAGCAAGCAAGAGGAGCCCAAAAATTCGCGTGACAACCATTAACCCTTGATCGCCTAATAGTTTTTCAATCGGTTCCGCTGCAAGTAACAAGATGCATGTCAGTAGAGACAAGACAATTATGATTACAACATCGGCAACTCGAACTATTCCCGAATCACTATTTCCAATCGCAATCACTGTTGCAATTGCTCCGGGCCCTGCCATCATTGGAATTGCTAAAGGAACAACCATGGCACTTCCGGGTTTTGCTTGAAGCACGCTGATTGTTTGTCCCATAACCATGCTCCAGGCGATAGCGCCGATAACCATTGCGCCTGCGATACGAAAAGCCGCCATGTCAATGTTGAGAAGTTTAAGAATAAGATCGCCGATGAAGTAGGCAACAAAGAGAGTTAAGCCTGAAACGAGAGCTGTTTGTAGCGCAATTATGCGGCGCTTGGCCTGCGTAGCTGAGGCAGTTAGTGATAGAAAAACTGGAATAGAAGTTATTGGGCTCACTATGGCGAATAAAGCGATGAGGGTTGTTACATCATTGCTCAGTTGAATATCTGGAAGCATTAGTTTCCATTCGTGAACTGCTATGAAGTGGACCGTACTGGGATCGAACCAGTGACCCCCACAATGTCAATGTGGTGCTCTACCGCTGAGCCAACGATCCTTGCTGTTGGGGAATCATACCCCACGATATTTGTATCTATTAGCGCCCGAAATCATCCTCGATACGCTCAATATCATCTTCGCCAAAGTAAGTGCCTGTCTGCACTTCAATGAATACGACATCATCGCTGCCGATATTTTCAATACGGTGAAGAGATCCAATTGCTATGTCCGCCGTTTCGCCAGCTTTTAATTCGCTGATTTCTCCATTGATGGTTATGCGCGCATTTCCCGAGACGATAAACCAGTGCTCGGCACGTTTTTGGTGGCGTTGATATGACAAGCGCTTTCCAGGAAGAACCCAGATGCATTTAACTTTATGTGAATCACTTTCTTGCAGGATTTCATAACGTCCCCAAGGTCGCGTTGATTCGCTCATGGGTCGTACCTTTCCATACAAGGGTTTGAAATGATGGAGGTCGGGACGGGATTTGAACCCGTGTAGAGGGATTTGCAGTCCCTTGCCTCGCCTCTCGGCCACCCGACCATAGAAATATCGCCGTTAGATTTAATTCTCTAGAGAGATCAAACCAAACGGCGAGTATCAGAGCGGACGACCGGGTTCGAACCGGCGACCTGAACCTTGGCAAGGTTCCGCGCTACCAACTGCGCTACGTCCGCGAGGAGGGAAAATCTATCGTAGGTAGGCCATAAGCGCCAAAGTGGACCGCGAATAGATAGCGTTGGTGCGTGATCAGCAGCGAGGCCATGTTCTGGATGAATGGGCGATTAGCCACGGGTTTGCAGGAGATTTCCCATGATCCATCCTGCTTAGACGACGGGGGATTCTGGGCCGTATCTACAACCTTTGAAGGAGAGTTCACTGCGGCAAAGTTTGAATCGGTGATTGCCTGCGATTTTGCCGTAACTCCTTGGGATCGGTTGCAGGGTAGCTGGAGAACGACGAAGAATGAAGATCAATATGTTTCCTATGTTGAAGATATTCAAAAACTCATTTCACAGGGTTGGGTGTATCAAGTTAATGCGTGTCGACAACTCTCACATGAAATTGATCCGGCTATAAATCTTCGAGGGTTATTTTCACAAATACTTCGTGAGAACCCAGCACCTTGGGCATCCTATTTAGAGATTCCCGGAATAAATATCGCATCTGCATCGCCCGAGTTATTTATATCGCGCAACTCTGATCGCGTGCGTACCTCACCAATTAAGGGAACTCAGTTGCCGGGCCAGACGCACTTTGGCGCCAAAGATATTGCTGAAAATGTAATGATTGTAGATTTGATGAGAAATGATTTGGGTGCAATTTGCGAAAGCGGCACAGTGTGCGTTCCGCGCTTATTAGCATCTGAACCACACCCAGGTTTGGTTCATTTAGTCTCAGATATCGAAGGTGATCTTCGCAAAGGTATTAGTTGGAGTCAGATTATTGCTTCACTGCATCCGCCAGGTTCCATTAGCGGTGCGCCTAAATCTTCAGCGATTTCAGTTATCACTGACAATGAAGAAAGACGTGGTCCATATTGCGGGGCACTGGGGTGGGTGCAAGGGGATGCGTGTGAGCTATCGGTAGCCATCAGAGTTTTCTTTAAAGATGATGCTTTGCATTTCGGGACTGGCGCAGGAATAACGTGGGCCAGCGATCCGCATAGCGAATGGGAAGAGACGCAGTTGAAGGCGCGAAGATTAATATCTATCGCCGGAGGAGAACTTGCATGAAGATTTCATATAACGGCCAGCTCATTCATGTGAGCGAATCCCCTTGTACTGACACCGGTTGGCTTATTGGTGTTGGAGTTTTTGAAACAATTCGTACTGTAAGTGCTCAGCCATATGCTCTAGATCTTCATCTGCAAAGAGCCCTTGGAAGTTGCAATGCCATGAATGTGCCTATGCCTTCAATAGTTCAGATTAAGGAAAGTGTTGCAGAACTGTTGCGCTCCCAACCTTTATCTGATGGTCTACTTCGAATCTCTTTCGATGTAAATGGACACTGGGCTGCGGTGCATCTGCCGTACCAACCTGTCACAACGCCAGCCTCGTTATGTATTCACCCCGATGCATTGATTTCCCAGGGAGCGGTAGTCAAGAGTTATCCGTACGACCATCGTTTATCGATTTTGAATGAGGCTAAGTTATTGGGCTTTGATGAGGCCCTTGTATGCAATACCGAGGGAAACATTTGCGAGGGCGCAGTATCAAATGTCATCTTCTGGATAGATGGCCAATGGGTTACGCCGCCAACGAGCGATGGCGTTCTACCGGGAATCATGAGGGGACTCGTGATCGCCAATAATCAGGTGGTTGTTAAATCACTACCCTTGGCCAGAATCGGCGACGTAGCTTCTGCAGTTCTACTCAGCAGTCTTCGAATCGCATCCGATGTCGCCTCTATTCAAGGCCGTCTATTGCAGCCATCAGAGGCCTTCGTCGATGAAATTAAGGCAATGGCGCTGCTTCATTCGGTAGGCTAACCACATGTCAACAATAAATATCACGGTAGATGGCCAAGCACTATCGGTAGAGGCCGATATTCGCCCAACCCATCTCTTTGCCGAGAATAAAGATATTGTCGTTGCTCGCATCAATGGAACACTCAAGGATCTCTGGAGTGATCTTGCCGACGGTGACTCCATCGAAGGTGTGTCAATTTCATCTGCGGATGGTCTGGCTGTATTGCGTCACTCCACTGCACACGTGATGGCACAGGCGGTGCAAGAGGTTTATGCAAACACACGTCTCGGAATCGGTCCACCAATCAAAGATGGTTTTTACTACGACTTTGATCCAGAGAATACTTTTAATCCCGATGATCTTGTGAAGATTGAAAGTGCTATGCGCAAGATCGTTAAAGAAGGCCAACGTTTTCGACGCAGAGTTACAACAGAGTCCGATGCGCTGAAGGAGCTTGCACATGAGCCGTACAAGTGCGAGTTGATTGGTATTAAGGGACCAGCCGGTGAAGAGGCAAGCGTTGAAGTTGGCGGTTTAGAGCTTACGATTTATGACAATTTAGGTCGTGACGGTAATCCTGTATGGAGTGATCTATGCCGTGGTCCACATCTACCCTCAACAAAACATATTCCAGCCTTTAAGCTCATGCGTACTGCCGCTGCATATTGGCGAGGATCTGAGAAGAATCCAATGCTTCAGCGAATCTATGGAACAGCATGGCCTTCACAGGATGAACTCAACGCTTATTTAGAGCTCTTAGCTGAGGCTGAAAAGCGGGACCACAGACGTTTAGGAACTGAATTGGATCTCTTCTCATTTCCAGAAGAGATTGGCTCTGGTTTGGCTGTCTTTCACCCAAAGGGCGGAATCATTCGTCGTGCAATGGAGGATTACTCACGCAAGCGTCATGAAGATGAAGGCTACGAGTTTGTTTACTCGCCACACTTAACTAAAGCCGCACTCTTTGAAACATCGGGACACTTGCAATGGTATGCCGACGGCATGTATCCACCAATGATTTTAGATGAAGAGCTCCACGCCGATGGAACTATTAAACGGGCGGGGCAGCAGTACTACATGAAGCCGATGAACTGCCCATTCCACAATCTTATTTACCGTTCACGTGGACGCTCTTACCGTGAATTACCACTTCGTTTATTTGAATTCGGTACTGTCTATCGTTATGAAAAATCTGGTGTGCTGCACGGCATCACACGTGCTCGTGGATTTACGCAAGATGATGCACATATTTACTGCACCAAAGAGCAGATGGTGGGCGAACTCGATTCACTTCTCACCTTCGTTCTCAATCTCTTACGAGATTACGGTCTCAATGATTTCTATTTAGAGCTCTCTACACGTAACCCTGAAAAATCAGTGGGCGAAGATAGTGATTGGGCCGAAGCAACTGAGGCGTTGCGTAAAGCTGCAACAGCCCAAAACTTAGAGCTCGTACTAGATGAAGGTGGCGCAGCTTTTTACGGACCAAAAATTTCGGTGCAGGCCAAAGATGCAATCGGTCGTACATGGCAGATGTCTACGATTCAAGTTGATTTTCAACTTCCACAACGCTTTGAACTTGAGTTTGCTGCTGCAGATGGATCTCGCCAACGTCCTGTGATGATTCACCGGGCGCTCTTTGGATCTATCGAACGCTTCTTTGGCGTTCTTACTGAGCATTATGCAGGCGCATTTCCGCCATGGTTAGCACCAGTTCAGGCCATTGGTATTCCTGTCGCCGATGCTTTTGCTGATTACTTAGCCGATGTTATTAAGCAGATGCGTGCCTCGGGAATTCGTGCAGAGCTCGATGGCTCAGATGATCGCATGCAAAAGAAGGTGCGCAACGCGCAGTTGCAAAAGATTCCATTTATGGTCATTGCCGGTGAAGAGGATCAAGCTGCCGGTGCAGTCTCGTTTCGATATCGCAACGGAGATCAGAAAAACGGGATCCCCGTTGCCGATGCGATAGCTGAGATCAAGAAGATCGTTAGCGAACGCACGCAGGTTTGATCAATGACAATTGATGGAGTCGGTATGCCCGACGGGTGGCAACGACTATGGGCTCCCCACCGACTTGATTATCTACGTGGCGAAAACCGCCCACTAGAAAGCAATGATATTGAGTGTCCTTTCTGTCGAATCCCACAGTTGAGCGATGAAGAGGGACTTATTGTCTTTCGTGGTGTTCATGCATTTGTTGTAATGAATTTGTATCCATACAACCCAGGTCACTTGTTAGTGTGCGCATATCGCCATATTGCTGATTTCACTGATCTTTCTAGTGACGAGAGAAATGAAATCTCAGAGCTCACTTCACATGCAATGAAAACAATTCGGAAAGTTTCATCACCAGAGGGTTTCAATTTAGGTATGAATCAAGGAGCAATTTCTGGCGCAGGAGTGGCCGATCATATTCACCAACATTTAGTACCACGTTGGAGCGGAGATGCTAACTTCATGCCAATAATTGGGAAAACAAAAGTACTTCCGCAGTTATTAATGTTGACTAGAAATGAGATTGCTCAGGCTTGGTAAGTTTTTCTAAGTAGCTATTTACTATATCCACACCAATTCCTTTTTCAATCCATAACGGTATTGCAGGAAAAAGAAGTCCCGCCTCGAAAGCTCCTTCACCTAGTGAGTCTTTTAGCTCTAAGTATTCATCTCGAAACTCTTGTACCAAAGTTTCATGTTCTGGCTCGCATGCTAGATCTTTCGCAGGAATAGATGTGTAATCGATGATGCGCATTGTTTGTAAAGAGATGAGCGCACAAGGCAACCCAACTTCATCATGTAAGACTAAAAATGGTGTCGCTACCTGATCAAAGACTCTATTTGCCAACATCACTGCATCATCAAAATCAGCGGTTGAGTCCTCTAAGTGCGTGACAACAATTAGTCGTGGCGTTTGTAGGTCATCCAGACTTTGCCAGACATTAATAGTCTCTTGATCGATGCCCATTGCAGGATTAATAGCAAAGATCGCACAATCGGCATCGGCATCGGCGCTGACGCCAAGCCTGGCGTTGAAGGCTCGGGCAACAGCGCCCGGATCGGCGCTCTCGTGGCCAAATACGACTATGTCAGGCATGGATGCATCGGTTTTCACGTGCTCAGCCTACGATGGGTCCTGATGATTAGTAGCACTGTAAAACCCGCGGTTACGAGATTAATAACACCCGTAGCCAGCTTCGCCCTGCGTATTGGGATTACTCCTAATGCCGTCACATGGGTTGGGGCTATAGGCGTGGTTGCATCGGCTTTGTTCTTCTACCCGCGTGGTGATCTCTTTCTTGGAACCGCCATAATTTTCCTCTTTGCTTTGAGCGATCTCTTTGATGGAACTATGGCTCGAATATCTAAGTCTGGCGCAAGCAAGTGGGGCAGTTTTCTTGATTCAACGATCGACCGGATTACTGACTCATCTATTTTAGTCGGCATCACTATCTACTGCATTTCACGCAATGATGGCCTGAGCCTGGTTATTCTCGTTACGTTAGTAACCGGGATGCTGGTTCCCTATATTCGCGCAAAGGCTGAGATCTACGGCATTGAATGTACCGCCGGAATCGCCGAGCGAACTGAACGTCTCATGATGTCAATGTCTGCAATTGCACTGGATGGCTTAGGAGTTCCTTACGCACTAGCTGGTGGAATGTGGTTATTGGCGATACTCGGATTCGTAACAGTTGGGCAGAGAATGATTATCGTGAAGCGAGCAATTCGTTAAATGATTCAGAATATTTCTGCTTGGGGTTATTTTGCAGCCTGGCGAATTCTGCGCTGGCTTCCCGAAAGTTTTGTCTATTCTCGTGCATATCTAATTGCTGACATCGTGACGAAACGAAACGGTAAAGGTGTTCAGCGTCTTCGTTCAAATTTAGCTAGAACCCAACCTCACATTACTTCACTGGACCTAGAAATTCTGTTGTACAAGGCGATGCGTTCTTCGGTGCGATATTGGTGTGACACATTTCGACTACCTGACTGGACCGCCGAACGAATCAGTAACACAGTAACGACGACGAATGAATATTTACTCCTTGATGCAATCGCTGCTGGTAAAGGTGCAATAGTAACTTTGCCCCACGTTGGAAATTATGACCACGCTGCAGCTTATTTCTGTGGCAAAGGTGCCAGAATCGTTACAGTCGCTGAACATCTAAAGCCTGAAGCGCTATTTAAAAAGTTTATGGCCTATCGAGCCGCTTTTGGAATGGAGGCCTTACCTTTAGACGGGCGAGTAATTCCCACCTTGGCTCAACGTCTGCGCGCAGGCTGTGTTGTTGCACTGGCTGCAGATCGGGATTTATCTCGCACGGGTGTTGATGTTACTTTCTTTGGTGGCCCTGCTCGCATGCCCGCTGGACCGGCGATTCTTGCTTTGAAGACCAATGCACCTTTGATTAGCGTCATGATCTCTTACACCGATATTGGAATTCATATAGATTTTGAATTAGTACCAATTCCAACACAAGGAAGCGAAAATGAACGGGTTGCACAGATTGTTCAAAACAGCGCTGATCTGTTTGCGCAAGGCATTGCGCAATATCCACACGATTGGCACATGATGCAACGCATTTGGATTGATGGCGATTTTAAGGACCGCAGCTAATGATTACCTCGACGCTGAAAATCGGAATCGTGTGTCCTTATGGTTGGGATACGCCAGGTGGAGTGCAAAACCATATCCGTGACTTAGCCGAGTTTTTGATTGCCGCGGGGCACTCGGTCTCCGTATTGGCACCGGCTATTGATGAAACATCTTTACCTGATTATGTGGTGAGCGCGGGCAAACCAATAGCTATTCCATATAACGGAGCGGTGGCGCGGGTTTTATTTGGACCCATTGCATTTGGACGCGTTAAAGCGTGGATCAGTCAAGGCAACTTCGATCTATTACACCTTCACGAACCGGCTATTCCATCGATTTCACTTCTAGCATGTTGGGCCGCCGAAGGCCCCATGGTGGGAACGTTTCACGCTGCAGCAAAACATCAGAAGGTAATTTATGCGATTGGTCCGATCTTGGAGCCCGCGATTGAAAAACTTTCTGCACGAATCGCCGTATCAGAGGCTGCACGCCTTACGCTTACAAATCATTTAGATACCGATGCAGTTGTGATACCTAATGGAGTCTATTCAAAACGTTATGCAAATGGCAGGCCTCAAGAGAAATGGGCCGGCAACACAATTGGTTTTATCGGTCGCTTTGAGGAGCCTAGAAAAGGTCTTCAAGTCTTACTTGATGCGCTACCGATCATCGCTCGATTTGCTCCGGATGTGAGGGTCTTTGTTGCAGGACCAGGAGATTCACATGATGTGGAAAAAACGATTGATCCTCAGTTGCGTCAGCGCTTTGAATTTTTGGGACGGATTAGCGAAGAAGATAAAGCCGACTTCATGGCCTCTGTTGCAATCTATGTTGCTCCCAACACAGGCGGAGAGTCCTTTGGCATTATCTTGGCCGAGGCTTTGGCCGGTGGAGCGTGTGTAGTTGCAAGTGATATTCCAGCATTTGATTCACTTCTTGGTGGGGGAGAGTTTGGTGCTCTATTTGCATCTGAAGATTCAACTGAACTTGCGAAAACTATCATCGATTTGCTGCGAGATGATAAGAAACGCCGAGAGTTTTCTCTTGCAGGCAAAGAGCATGCTCAGATTTTTGACTGGGATGTTGTGGGTCAACAAATCTTCTCTATCTATGAAATGGCCCTAGTTGGCGGCGAGGGAGTTACATTGGTTTCAGAGAATAGACACTGGAATCGTTTATTATCGCGTGATGAGGACAAGAAATGAAGACCGCCTTGTTAGTAATTCTCATTATTCTCATCTGTCTCTGGTACTTATCTTTTCTTGCTACTCGACTCGACAGGTTGCATCACCGCGTTGAAACAAGTTGGGCAAATCTAGATGGACTATTACAACGCAGAGCTGCAATTGCACTCGAAATTGCCCGCAGTGATTTCTCTGATCCAGCGTCAACGTTGTTGCTCACAGCTGCTGCCTATCAAGCCCGCGAGGCGAGTGTTCAAGACCGTTCGGCAGCCGAGAGTGCGCTCTCTGGTGCATTGGCCCTTCTGATAGTGGATGGACAAATTCATGCAACTGTTTCAGAGTCAGCCTTACTTGCAGAACTGGAGGCACTTACAGCCAAAATAAAGATTGCAATCGCCATACATACAGACTCGGTCTCATCAACACAACTAGTCCGAAAGAAGTTCGCTATTAGGTTCTTTCGTCTAGCAGGAACGGCTCCATTGCCTGTGACATATGAGTTTGAGTCTGATGCGCTCTAAGTTTCTTGCGCTTGGCCTCTTAATTACCAGTGCGATCGTGTTGGCTGGTTGCTCATCGGTATCGCGCACATTCGAGCATTTCACACCCGCTCCTGTAGAAACAAATGTTTTGAGTGGGCGAGAGGGCGTTAATGGCCCAGTCCTTGTGGTGAAGGTAGACGATACCAATTTGGCACATCCTCAAATTGGTGTGGAAGATGCCGACGTTGTTTATATAGAACAAGTAGAAGGTGGACTTACCAGACTTGCCGTTGTTTTTTCATCCAAAGTTCCAACTGAAGTGGGACCGGTGCGAAGTGCCCGAATTTCAGATATAGATATTCTTAGTCAATACGGCCGAGTTGCATTTGCTTACAGTGGTGCTCAAAAGAAGTTATTGCCGGTTATAGCGGCAGCTAACTTACAAAACCTGGGGGCGCAAGCTCAACCGCCAACGATTTACACGCGCGATCCAACACGTGTGAATCCATATTCCATGGTTTTGCGCGCCGATCTGCTTATGGCAAAAATAATTGACAAGTCTTATCAAATCGATTCAGCAAAATCAGTGGGTTGGAGTTTCGGAAAAGCGCCAACATTGGGTGATGAAATCAATAGCGCAACCATGCACTGGCCAGCAGCGCGCTATGACGCGCAATGGTCGCCTACTGATAAATGCTGGCTTCTTTTTCACAACTCGAATCCAAATTATGTACAAACAGGTAAGCAGTTATGTCCAACAACTTTAGTGATCCAACTGGTTTCTATTACGGCATCGGAATACTACGACAAGGTCGGAGGAGTGACGCCGTTTTCAAATACAGTCGGAACCGGAACTGGATACATTCTTCGTGATGGCACAGCATTTGCAGGTACATGGGTAAGAACGTCCCCCGAGCAAGGAACAACGTGGAGTAGCGCAGATGGCAGTGAAATCTCATTTGCCCCTGGGCAGGTATGGGTGGCTTTAACGGCTACGGCCCCTGATTTCACGCATCCAATTCCGCAAGCGAGCAGCTCTGCGACAAAGTAGGATGTGTCCTCTCATAGAGCGAAGAAAATCGGAGAACGGTCAATGGCTGAAGCAACAGGTACTGGACGAGTAAAGCGCGGCATGGCAGAGATGCTCAAAGGCGGAGTCATCATGGATGTCGTCAACGCCGAACAGGCAAAGATTGCCGAAGATGCTGGTGCAGTTGCTGTGATGGCACTTGAGCGCGTACCGGCTGATATTCGTGCCCAAGGTGGAGTCGCTCGCATGTCAGATCCAGACATGATTGAAAAGATTCAAGCGGCAGTTTCAATTCCTGTCATGGCCAAGGCCCGAATTGGCCACTTTGTTGAGGCACAGGTTTTGCAATCCCTTGGGGTGGATTACATTGATGAGTCTGAAGTTCTGACTCCTGCCGATTACAAAAACCATATTGATAAGTGGAATTTCACTGTTCCATTTGTCTGCGGTGCAACTAATCTTGGAGAAGCACTACGCCGAATTAATGAAGGTGCAGCGATGATTCGCTCTAAGGGCGAGGCTGGAACCGGCGATGTGTCAAATGCTATGCAACATATGCGTGAAATTAATGGTGAGATTCGACGTCTGTCGTCTCTGCGCGAAGATGAACTATATGTGGCGGCCAAAGAGTTACAAGCTCCTTATGAATTAGTAAAAGAGGTTGCAGAAAAAGGCAAGCTTCCTGTCGTACTCTTCACTGCGGGTGGAATCGCAACACCAGCAGATGCGGCATTGATGATGAGCATGGGCGCAGATGGTGTTTTCATCGGTTCAGGAATCTTTAAATCAGGCAACCCTGCTCAACGTGCAGCGGCCTGTGTTCGCGCTACAACTTTCTGGGATGATCCAAAGGTTGTTGCCGATGCATCTCGCGGTTTAGGTGAAGCGATGGTTGGAATTAACGTTGCCGATTTACCTGCGCCACACCGCCTAGCTGATCGCGGTTGGTAATAGAGAGAACAAATGAAAGTTGGAGTACTGGCGTTACAAGGTGATGTTCGCGAACACATAAGCGCGCTTATTGCTTGCGGTGTATACCCAACAACAGTTCGTCGGAGCGTGGAACTAGATCACATCGATGCACTAGTAATTCCGGGTGGTGAATCAACAACCATTGCCCAGCTTGCAGAAATCTTCGGTCTCTTAGATCCTATAAAGGCACGTATAGCTGCAGGAATGCCGGTTTATGGCTCATGCGCCGGAATGATTTTACTTGCAGATGAAATTACCGAAGCCAAGGATGATCAGAAGACATTCGGTGGTTTAGATATCACAGTCAAGCGAAATGCATTCGGTCGCCAAGTGGATTCATTTGAAGCCGATATCTCATTTGCGGATGGCTCAACTGATTTGATTCGAGCAGTCTTTATTAGAGCGCCATGGGTTGAGCGTGTCGGCACGGGCGTTCAGGTATTGGCAGAAATAGATGGACATGCAGTGGCGGTGAGGTCAACACATTTGTTGGCCACTTCTTTTCATCCCGAATTAACTGCAGATCATCGGATTCATCGTTATTTTATTGACGAAGTGGCAAAGCCTGCGTTGCAGAAGGTACAGTAGTTCGAATCGATACAGAGGGAGTTCACAATGTCAGGCCATTCCAAATGGGCGACGACCAAGCATAAGAAGGCGATCATCGATAGTCGTCGCGCAAAGGTTTTCGCTAAGCAGATTCGTGCAATTGAAGTTGCAGCGCGCAATGGAGGTGCAGATTTAGAAGGCAACCCAACCCTTTTTGATGCGATTACCAAAGCCAAGAAATCCTCAATGCCAGCTGACAATATCGAGCGTGCCGTAAAGCGAGGCGCAGGCCTTGAACTTGGAGCTGCTGACTATCAAACAATTATGTACGAAGGTTACGGACCCAATGGTGTAGCGATCATGATCGAATGCTTGACTGATAATCGAAATCGATCATCATCTGAGGTTCGCGTCGCTGTTACCAGAAACGGCGGATCAATGGCCGATCCAGGGTCAGTGGCATATTTATTTAACCGCAAAGGCGTGATCATCGTAAAGAAGGTTCCAGGATTAACTGAAGATCTCATCCTAGAAGCAGTGCTGGATGCTGGGGCAGAAGAGGTTAATGATTTAGGTGAGGCATTTGAAGTAGTGAGCGAATCCAGTGATTTGGTTGCAGTACGCACAGCCTTGCAAAGCGCTGATATTGACTATGAATCGGCAGACTCATCATTTCTACCATCGATGCATATCGAACTCGATGCTGATGGTGCTAAAAAGGTATTTGAACTTATCGATGCTATTGAAGAGCTCGATGATGTGCAGAATGTCTTTAGTAATTTCGATGTTTCCGATGAGGTCATGGCGAGCCTGGACTAACTCAACGGCTTAAAACCTTAGGCTAGAACTCTTAAAGTGTCAGATACAGAAATCGGGTGGCAAGATGCGAGTACTGGGGATTGATCCAGGCTTGACCCGTTGCGGAGTAGGAATAGTTGAAGGAAGTGCTGGATCAACGTTAACTATGGTTGGTGTCGGTGTGATTCTTACTCCGACAGATCTAGCTTTGGAATCACGACTCTTAGAGCTTGATCGGCAGATAAATGAGTGGGTCGCCTTATGGAACCCAGATGTGATTGCGGTTGAACGCGTCTTTGCTCAGCACAATGTGCGAACAGTTATGGGAACAGGCCAGGCTGCAGGCGTTGCACTGTTGATCGCTGCGAAGAGCGGAATTCCAGTCATGATGCACACGCCAAGTGAAGTCAAAGCCGCTGTCACTGGATCCGGCCGTGCCAACAAAGCCCAAGTTGCACAAATGGTGCAAAAACTTCTTAACCTTGAAAGTATTCCTAAGCCGGTGGATGCAACCGATGCATTGGCGCTAGCTATTTGTAATATTTGGCGAGGCGAAGCTAATGCAAAGATTGCAACTGCCCTTGCCGTCGAGAAGTCTCGACTAAAAGGCCTGCGTGGATAAATGATTTCAATTATTTCAGGAACAGTGCGTTCAATACATCTTGACCGACTAGTTATCGAGGTGGGTGGCATTGGTTTAAGCGTCTTAGTAAATCCAGCGACGAGCAATGGCGTTACCTTAGGGTCATCAGTACAGCTTTTTACCTCGCTCATAGTGCGCGAGGACTCACTGACGTTATTTGGTTTTCTCAGCGAACAAGCACGTGCGCTATTTGAACTTGTTCAAACCGTCTCGGGGGTAGGACCAAAGGTCGCACTATCCATTTTAAGTGTCCTCACACCCGAAGACTTAGCCCGGGCTATCGCGCAAGAAGATGTAGCGGCAATTGAACGCGTTCCCGGCATCGGTCGAAAAGGTGCGCAGCGAATGATATTAGAGTTAAAAGGCAAGCTCTCTGATCTTTCAGATTCAGATACCTATCGTGGTCATCAACCAGCCTGGCGCGAACAGTTAACTAGTGCATTAGTCTCACTTGGTTTTTCACCTAAAGATTCAGATAATGCAATTGGAGCGTTGGTACATCGACTCCAATCTGATGGTATCGATGCTTCAACAGTTGCAATGAGTGATCTACTCAAAGATGCCCTTGCCAATGGAAATGTTTCTCGTGGCTGAGGATCGATTAGTCGAGGCGACGAAAAAAGGGGAGGAGTCTGCACTCGAACATGCTTTGCGACCTACTAACCTAAAAGAGTTCATAGGTCAGCACAGAGTTCGTGAACAGATAGATGTATTGCTCACTGCAGCTCGACATAGAAACTCACCTGCCGACCATATTTTGTTATCTGGACCTCCTGGACTTGGAAAAACTACACTGGCACTTATTTTGGCAAGTGAGATGTCGGCGCCTATCCGAATCACGAGTGGACCTGCAATTACTCATGCCGGAGATTTGGCAGCGATTTTGTCCTCTCTAGTTGAAGGTGAGATTTTATTTCTTGATGAGATCCACCGACTTCCAAGACCGGCCGAAGAGCTTCTTTACTTAGCGATGGAGGATTTTCGAGTAGATGTTGTTGTGGGTAAGGGCCCAGGTGCGACGGCGATACCTTTACAACTTCCACACTTCACTCTGGTTGGCGCCACAACCCGTAGCGGTCTATTAACTAGTCCACTGCGTGATCGATTTGGATTTACAGCGCACTTGGATTTTTATTCAGATTCAGAGTTAGCTCAGGTGATTACCCGCAGCGCTGCTCTGTTAAAGATTTCAATCGCAGAGGATGCAATCACCGAAATATCGAGGCGCTCACGTGGAACGCCTCGTATTGCCAACCGCCTTTTGCGCAGAGTCCGCGATTATGGACAGGTTCAGGAAGTCTCGACCATCGATCTAACAATTGCTCGTACAGCCCTTGAGATTTATGAGGTCGATGAAATGGGTCTTGATCGCCTCGATCGGGGGGTCTTAACCGCCCTGGTTGAGCGCTTTAATGGAGGCCCGGTCGGCCTATCTACCCTGGCCATAGCGGTAGGGGAAGAGATTGAGACGGTTGAATCTGTCGCTGAGCCTTTTCTGGTTCGCAATGGATTTATGGCCAGAACTCCTCGAGGCCGGGTTGCAACGGCCCTGGGCTACTCCCACATAGGACGAACACCACCAGCGCAAATCGCCTCGCTTTTCGACACACCAGCAATTGATGCCTAGACTCTGCCTCTATGTCTACAACTAATAAACCAGTAAAGACGACTGCGCGTCCGGCTCGCTCACTTGCCATCCTAGGTCTGGTCATCATTGCCATGACTGGGCTGGTATTTGTTCAGAGTGCCACGTCAGTACGTTTAGGCCTTGATCTTCGTGGCGGAACTTCAGTAACTCTTCAACCTCGTATTGCACCAGGTGAGAGCGGAAAAGTTACCAATGAGGCGATCGACCAAGCAGTCTCCATTATTCGCCAACGCGTTAACTCTCTAGGTGTTGCTGAATCTGAAGTAGCTGCACAGGGAAGTGGTACTAATCGTCAGATTGTTATCTCGGTTCCGGGGGATTCAGGTCGTCGCGTAGTTGAATTAGTTGGACAGACTGCCGAACTTCGTTTTCGCCAAGTATTAGCAAGTGCGGTTTCTACTGGCGCTGCCGATGCAGCTGCTACTCCTACAGCTGGTGTGAGTGCTGAAGTCAATGCAAAGTTCGCCGCGCTCGATTGTACGAAGGCTGCGAACTTGCAAGGTACAGGCACTGATGCACCAACGGACACGATTGCTGTTTGTGATCGCGCAGGCACAACGAAATATATCTTGGCGCCAGCTGAAGTCTTAGGACGACAAGTTGCAAAGGCATCTGCAGGTATTGATACGCAAGGCGGTAACGCCTGGTATGTAAGTCTAACTTTTAATGGTGAAGGTACAAAGGCATTTGGCGCTCTAACAACTCGCGTAACAACTCTTGCAGAGCCCCTTAATCAAGTGGCTATTGTTCTTGATGGTCTAGTTGTATCTGCACCACGTATTACTGAGCCAATTCCATCTGGTAACGCACAGATCACTGGAAGTTTTACTCAGCTTGAGGCTCAAGATTTATCAAATGTCTTAAAATATGGCGCATTGCCTCTAGCTTTTGATCGCGGTGAGGTTCAACAAGTTTCGCCAACACTAGGCGCAGATCAACTTAGTGCCGGATTACTCGCTGGTGGGCTTGGTCTTGGATTAGTTCTTCTTTACTCACTTCTCTATTACAGAGGTCTAGGTTTAGTAACAGTTGGTTCGCTGACAGTTGCAGGATCTCTTGTCTATCTTCTCTTCTTATTACTTGGAAAGTGGATCGGATTCACTCTGACTTTGGCCGGTATTGCAGGAGCCATCGTCGCAATTGGCGTTACTGCCGACTCGTTTATTATCTATTTTGAGCGTGTTCGCGATGAGCTTCGTGAAGGACGAACACTTCGCACAGCCGTAGAATCTGGTTGGCTTCGTGCCCGTCATACGATTCTGGTAGCCGACTTTGTATCGATTATTGCTGCAGTGCTTTTGTACTTCTTCGCTGTCGGTGGAGTTCGAGGATTCGCTTTCACGCTTGGCTTAACAACCCTTGTTGACTTAATCGTTGTATTCGTCTTTACGAAACCGTTGGTAACGATTCTTGCTCGATTACATTTCTTCTCATCCGGACATCGCTTCTCTGGCCTTTCAGCTAAGAGCACCGGAACTCTGCCAGTAACGAAGGAGGCATAAGTTATGTCAAAGTTTTCAGGTTTAGGTGGTCGTCTCTATCGTGGTGAAACTTCAATTGACTTTATTGGTCGCCGCCGCCGCTGGTACTCAATTTCAGCTCTCTTCATACTTGCCTCTATTGGTGCATTAAGCCTGCAAGGCTTACACCTTGGAATCGAATTCAAGGGTGGGTCATCATTTACTGTTACAAAAGCCAGTGCAACGGTTGCCGATGCGCGTGCTGCTGTTGAGGCAGTTGGAATTCCAGGAGAGATCATTGTTCAAAATATCGGAACAGATAAGGTACGAGTTCAAACTGGAGCGCTAGATAACGCCCAAAATAATGCTGTACAAGATGCGCTAGCTGCGAAATTTTCAGTGGCTATCGATTCTATTGACTCTCAAATCGTTGGACCTTCGTGGGGTAAAGAGATTACTCGCAAGGCTCTCTATGGTCTGATCGGTTTCTTAATATGCGTGATGTTTTATTTGGCAATGGCCTTTGAACCTAAGATGGCAATCGCTGCCATCGTGGCAGTTGTTCACGATGTCTTCATTACGGTTGGAATCTATGCACTTGTTGGCTTTGATGTGACCCCAGCGACTGTTATTGGTTTCTTGACCATTCTGGGTTACTCCCTTTATGACACTGTTGTTGTATTCGATAAGATTCGTGAAAATACACGGACGATTACTGCCAGCTCGAAGCAGACATACTCGCAGGCGACTAACTTGGCCGTTAATCAGACTTTGATTCGCTCATTTAATACGTCATTGATCGCCCTGCTTCCCGTCGGATCTATTCTCTTCGTAGGAGCCGGGCTTCTCGGTGCTGGAACGCTTAAAGATCTCTCACTTGCTCTATTTATCGGTTTAGCTGTGGGAACTTACTCATCAATCTTTATTGCACCGCCAGTTTTGGCACAGTTGCGCGAGAAGGAGCCAGCAATGGTTGCCTTAGCTAAGCGTGTAAATGGCCGTGGTGCAGCTCCTGCTGCTGCAACAGCGACACCTGTTGCACTAGATGATCGACCACGCGGTCCACGTAATCAACCAAAGCGCAAAGGCCGCAAGTAGCCGATTTACTTATGGATACCTTGATTGCACCAGTTATTAGTGCGCTCAAGGAAAACCATGCCACCAGCAGCAGTGATGATGTTGAACGCGCCTTTCTTGTAGCGCAAAAAGCCCATGAGGGTCAGTTCCGCAAATCTGGCGAGAGATACATAACGCATCCTGTGGCAGTGGCTGCGATTCTGGCCGAGTTAGGTTTGAATTCTGAGACTATTATCGCTGCGCTTTTACATGACACCGTCGAAGATACGGCGTACTCATTAAAAGAGTTACGTCACGATTTTGGCGACGAGATTGCAAATCTAGTCGATGGAGTGACAAAACTCGATCGCCTAACGTATGGCCCAACTGCCGAAGCAGAGACTGTTCGAAAGATGGTCGTTGCAATGTCTCGAGATATTCGGGTGCTAGTGATCAAACTTGCCGACAGGCTGCACAACGCCAGAACATGGAGTTATGTTACGCACGAGAGTGCAGAGCGAAAGGCTCGTGAAACTCTAGATATTTATGCTCCTTTGGCTCACCGACTGGGAATGAATGCGATTAAGTGGGAGCTAGAGGATCTATCTTTTGAGGTGTTAGAGCCAAAGAAGTTTGAAGAGATTTCGCGACTTGTCGCCGAACGTTCACCATCCAGAGATCTTTTGACCAAACAAGTAATAGAGATAGTTACGGAAGACTTGGCTAAGGATGCCATTCATGCAACGGTAACTGGGCGACAAAAGCATTTTTTCTCGGTCTATCAAAAAATGGTTGTGCGTGGTCGCGAATTTAATGATATTTATGATCTGGTCGGAATCCGTGTATTAGTCGATGACGTTCGTGACTGTTATGCAGTGTTGGGATCAATCCATGCTCGATGGAGTCCAGTGCCCGGGCGTTTTAAAGATTACATCGCGATGCCAAAGTTTAATCTTTACCAATCGTTACACACGACTGTAATTGGACCAACCGGTAAGGCGATTGAAATTCAGATTCGAACATATGACATGCATTCTCGAGCTGAGTTTGGTATCGCTGCTCATTGGAAGTACAAGCAGGGCCATGAGAACAATGAAACGTCTCCTGAAATGTTGTGGCTGCGTCAATTACATGAGTGGCAGAAAGAGACGGAAGATCCATCAGAGTTTTTAGAGGCTCTACGTTTTGATTTAGGTTCTCCTGAAGTCTTTGTCTTTACACCCAAGGGCAGCGTTGTTGCATTGCCAGGTGGATCCACACCCGTTGACTTTGCCTTCTCGGTTCATACCGATGTTGGGATCAGATGCGCCGGCGCCAAAGTAAATGGACGTTTGGTGCCACTTGAATCCAGACTCAATAATGGCGATGTGGTGGAGATTCTTACCAACAAAGGAGAGCACGCGGGCCCAAGTCGAGACTGGCTTAACTTTGTACAGAGTCCTCGTGCTCGCTCCAAAATTAAAGCGTGGTTTACTAAAGAACGCCGCGAAGAGGCGATTGATGCTGGGCGAGAATCCATTGCACGACAGATGCGAAAAGCTGGATTGCCTTTGCAGAAGATATTTGCAGGTCACTCATTGTTAGAACTTGCCCACGAGCTTCGTTATAGCGATATTGAAGGTTTGTATTCTGCAGTAGGAGATGGCCACGTATCTGCTGCATCGATTATCGACAAGCTAGTGGTTGCACTTGGGGGAGAAGACTCACATCCCGAGCCAACAATGGATGTAATTCCTACCCGTGCTCCTGCAACTAGAAGATCTAGCAATGCAGTTGATGTTGAAGGCTCCGATGATGTTTTAGTTAAGTTAGCCCGTTGCTGCACTCCGGTGCCAGGTGATGACATCATGGGATTTATTACAAAGGGCAGTGGAGTATCAATTCACCGATCCGACTGTGTCAACGCTGCTGATCTGCGTCAAACTCAGTTAGATCGAGTTGTTAAAGTTAGTTGGCGTGCCGGCGCTGCATCAGTCTTCCTCGTAAATATTCAAGTTGAAGCCCTCGATAGAGCCTCGTTATTGGCCGATGTTACGCGCACATTGTCAGAGCAACACGTCAATATTTTGAGCGCATCTGTAAGTACATCTAAAGATAGAACAGCCTTTTCGAGATTTACTTTTGAAATGGCAGATGCAACACATCTAGATGCAGTACTTGCTGCAGTACGTAGTATCGAAGGCGTCTATGACGTCTATCGAACAACTAACAACTAACTAGTTGAACTCAGCTAAAGCCTTTTCAGCCTCGGCTAACCACACTCTGCGAGCTGCTGCAGATTCAGTTGCCTCACTGGCTTTCTTAGTGTTACCGGCAGTCAATGATTTAGCTGCAATCTTTTCGTAGTTCTCGATTGAATCAGCGAGCTGCTTAACAACTTCACTAGCGCGAGCCTTTGCTGCAGGATCGGTCTTTCGCCAATTCTCAGCTTCGGCCTCTTTGATAATCGATTCAACGGCATGGACTCTGGCATCTAGTGATGCTCGCTTATCGCGATGGGTCATACCTATCTTGCTCCACGCATTGAGATGCTCACGAAGGGCTTTCTTGGCCTCATCTAAGTTAGTAAATGGAACCAACGCTTCGATGATCACGACAAGTTCTTCACGCTTAACCAAGTTGGTGGCCATTGTTGTATCGCGCTTTTCAAGGTCTGCGTTCTTGGCAGTAAAGAATTGATCTTGAGCTGCCTTAAAACGTGCCCACATCTTTGCATCATCACTTGGCTTGCCGCGGCCAGAGGCCTTCCAAGCATCCATAAGTGTTTTAAACTTCTTAGCCGTTGGCACCCACTCAGTTGAAGTAGCAAGTGATTCAGCTTCAGTGATAATTGCCTTCTTGGCATCTGATACAACGCTCTGCGTTGCCTCAAGTGCTGCAAAGTGTGTACGTCGACGCTTATCAAATTTGTTGCGAGATGATGAGAAACGCTTCCATAAATCTGCATCGCTCTTCTTGTCCAGGCGCGGAGCTGACTTCCACTCATCTAATAAAACCTTCAGACGGTCACCTGTGACTTTCCAACTTTCAGAAAGTGCAAGTGATTCAGCCTCTGCGACGATCTTTTCTTTCTCAATAAGAATCTGTTCTAAGCGTGCCTTCTTAGCGGCAGTCTCTGCAGCTTTCTTGGCCTCATAGGCTTCGCGGTGGCCTTCAATGAGCGGTTCGATTTGCTCCACTGAAGCTGATAGCGCCTCGAGATCGCCGACACCATTGAGCTCTCTAACCTGTTCGCGTAGTTTTTTAACTGCAGCATATGCATCTGATGGAACAAGAGCGCCGCTCTTGATACGTGCTGCAAGCAGTGCGACTTCGGCCGCGAGCATCTCAAATTTGCGGACAAAATACGTCAACGCCTCTTCTGGGCTCTTACCTGGATATGAACCAACGGCTTTTTCACCGCCAGGTGTACGAACATAGACAGTGCCATCTTCGCCTACTCGACCAAAGGCTGCAGGATCTCCAATCAGCGCACTTGCTGCTGATGCTTGAAGTAGTGGATTAAAATCGGTCATGGTGGTGATCCTTTCAGCGCGTTGTTCGGATGAACGTCGCTATGTGTTCGTTTGGCCCAATGAGTGTGAGCTCATAGGGCGTGAATTGAGCATTTCAATAGGGTAAAAGGTACCCTGTCTATGCCGTTAGGCGTCAATTGGTAGAGGGTGAGGAAAAGGTGCTAATCGAGTCCTTTGCCGCTCCCATGTTTGCCACAAACTGCTGGATTATTGCCAGCGCCCCTGGCGCTGAGTGCATAGTGATCGACCCGGGCATGCCTGATGTCAGCGTTCAGGTAACTGCAATTATCGCCCAATTCTCCCTCAAGCCCGTAGCCGTTGTTGCAACGCACGGACACCTAGACCATACGTTTTCGATTCGACCTGTAGCAGATGGCTATGGTGTTCCTGCCTATATTCATAGCCAGGATCGCGAGAGTTTGATTCACCCTGAGCGCTCAGTGAGCGCAGAATTTGCTGCGACATTGGCGGCCATGGAGTTTGTCGAACCGAGTGATGTAAGAGAATTGCGCAATGGAGATGTTATTGAGCTCGTGGGTCTATCTATGAGGGCAATTCACGCTCCTGGACATACACGTGGTTCGGTAATGTTTGAGATTAATGATGAGATATTGATCAGCGGGGATGTCTTATTTGCTGGTTCAATCGGGCGCACAGACCAACCCACTGGATCAGCTAAGGATATGGAAGAGACATTGCGTAAAAAAGTACTTCCATTGGCTGATCATTTGCGAGTACTGCCAGGTCATGGGCGCACCACCACGATTGGTGATGAGCGAAAGAACAATCCATATTTGAACTCTATTAAGGGCCGTTACTAATGTCTGGAAAAAAGATCCAAGCCCCTAAAGGCGTCAGTGAGTACATTCCACCGCGTTCGAATATTTTTGAATTCGTCCGAGAAGCATTGATTACACCTGCTCGCCGTGCGGGTTATCAACTGATGGAGTTGCCCGTTTTTGAAGATACCGAACTTTTTACCCGTGGCGTTGGTGCATCAACGGATGTAGTTTCTAAAGAGATGTATACATTTACAGATCGAGGCGATCGCTCAATAACGCTTCGACCTGAAGGTACCGCTGGTGTTATGCGATCAGTCATTGAGCATGGCTTAGATCGAGGACAGCTCCCGATTAAAGTCTGGTACGCAGGAGCATTTTTTCGGGCAGAACGTCCACAGGCCGGTCGTTATCGTCAGTTCTACCAAGTTGGCATTGAAGCAATTGGTTTGAATGATCCAGCTATCGACGCCGAAGTTATCGCAATTGCCGATGCGGGTTTTAGGGCTATTGGTCTTACTCAGTTTCGCCTTGATTTAACATCGCTGGGGGATGCCCAGACCCGTGCGGCTCATAGAGTTGATCTTGTGAAGTTTATTCAAACTTTAGATTTAGATGAAGCAACTTCTGCACGTGCGTTGATTAATCCACTTCGCTTATTCGATGATAAACGCGAAGAGATGAAAAAAGCCATGTTGAATGCGCCTCTGCTGATGGATTACTTAACACCGGCCGCTCGAGAAGATTTCGAGAATGTGAAAAGCTATTTAGATGCAATGGGAATTGCATATGTAGTAAACCCTCGGATGGTGCGCGGCTTAGATTATTACACCGGTACCACTTTTGAATTTGTACACGAACTCTTGGGTGCTCAATCTGGCATCGGTGGTGGTGGACGCTATGACGGCTTGATGCAAGAGCTTGGCGGACAAGCACTCTCTGGAATTGGCTTTGGACTTGGAATTGATCGCGCCGTTTTAGCGGCAGAGGCCGAAGGAGTTATATCTAGTGATCTTGCAATCTCTGATCTCTTCATCATTCCGCTTGGAGATTTAGCTATGAATACGGCGCTGGTGACTGCACAACTGCTGCGCAATGCAGGCAAGACCGTCCACATTAGCTTCGGCGATCGCGCGCTCAAAGGGGCAATGAAGGCCGCCGATAAGAGCGGGGCGCGTTATGTGGTTGTTCTAGGAGATGCTGAAATCGCTAGCGGAAACGTTGAGTTAAAACATATGAACACTGGTACTACTTCATCGGTTAGGATTGACTCCTTACTCGAAGCGATTTAGAAATAGGAACTGAACCCACTTATGTTAAGAAGTCACGAAGCTGGAAGCCTGCGCGCAGCACATATCGGTCAAACCGTAACCTTGGCAGGTTGGGTCTCTCGCCGTCGAGATCATGGCGGCGTGGCCTTTATTGACTTACGTGATGCTTCAGGATCGGTTCAAGTTGTTATTCGTGACGAGAAACTGGCAGGAGCTTTACGCGCCGAATGGTGTTTACTCATTACTGGCGAAGTTCTTGCTCGACCTGATGGAAATCAAAACTCAGGAATTCCAACTGGAGATATTGAGCTCATGGGGGACACGGTTGTTGTTCTCAGTGAATCGGCACCATTGCCATTTCCGATCGATTCTGGAAATGACTCTGAGATCAGCGAAGAAGTTCGCCTCAAGTATCGCTACTTAGATCTGCGTCGCGAAAAGCCGGCAGCAAACCTACGCCTGCGTTCAAAAGTCACGTCAACTATTCGACGTGTGATGGAGCAGGAAGAGTTCCTAGAGATCGAAACACCTTATTTGACGCGCTCTACTCCAGAAGGTGCCCGCGATTTTCTGGTCCCTGTCCGCCTACAACCTGGAAGTTGGTATGCACTTCCTCAGTCTCCTCAGTTGTTCAAACAGTTATTGATGGTTGCTGGCATGGAGAAGTACTATCAAATTGCACGCTGTTTTCGCGATGAGGATTTTCGTGCTGATCGCCAGCCAGAGTTCACGCAGTTAGATATTGAGATGTCATTTATTGACCAGGAGGATATTCTGGCAGTTGCAGAAAAAATCGTTGCAAAAATTTGGCAAGAAGCTGTTGGTTACACGATTCCACTTCCACTACAGCGCATGACGTATGCCGATGCTATGTCTCGATACGGATCTGACAAACCAGATCTGCGCTTTGCTAATGAGTTAACTGAGCAAACCCAATACTTTGCACAGACCACCTTTAGAGTTTTTCAAGCGCCATATGTTGGTGCAGTTGTGATGCCCAAGGGTGCTTCATCGCCTCGACGCGAACTCGATGCATGGCAAGACTGGGCAAAGGCTCGCGGGGCTAAGGGGCTTGCATATATTTTGGTTAATGACGACGGGACATTGGGTGGACCAGTAGCAAAAAATCTCTCTGAATCTGAATGTGCCGGAATCGCAGCTGCAACTGGTGCAACACCGGGAGATGCAATATTTTTTGCTGCTGGCGAGCGAGTGGCATCTCAGAACTTACTGGGGGCCGTGCGCCTTGAAGTTGGAAAGCGCTGCGGTTTAATTGCGCCAGGTACGTGGGAGTTTTTGTGGGTCGTCGATGCACCTATGTTTGAGCCAACGGATAACGGTGGCTGGACTGCAGTTCACCATCCATTTACTGGACCAAAACCAGAGTTTGCATCAACCTTTGCAACAGATCCTGCCAGCGCACTTGCTTACGCCTATGACATTGTTCTCAATGGCACAGAACTTGGTGGCGGTTCCATAAGAATCCACGATCGAAATATTCAAAAAGATGTCTTCCGTGTGATCGGTTTAAGCGATGAAGAGGCTGCCAGCAAGTTCGGTTTCCTTCTCGAGGCTTTTAACTATGGACCTCCTCCACATGGCGGAATCGCGTTGGGCTTAGATCGCGTCTGCGCCTTGCTTACTGGTTCAGATTCAATTCGCGAAGTGATTGCATTTCCTAAGACAGCTAGTGGCGGTGATCCACTTACTGGCGCGCCAACTCCGATTACTGCTGCCCAACGTAAAGAGAGCGGCATTGATGGCGCCCCTAAGACTGTGCCTCAGGTAGACTAGTCATATGGGTCCAGGAGGAATCGCAACGATAATCGCAAGCTGCGGCTTGCTCATTATCGCCGTAGCAATTAGTTATGTAGTTATCCGCGTTGGCCGTTTTATTGATGAGGCCAAACTTTCACTTAAGTCACTAACAAATGAGACAGCTCCCTTAATCGAGGAAGTCCATACGACTGTTTCACTAGTTAATGGTCCATTGAAGAGTCTTAATCGCATCACTAAGAATGCAGAAGATCTCTCCGACAAGGTCAACGAGGCCACACATTCATTTTTAAATAAAAACGGTTCAGCTGTAAAAGTTGCAGGTGCGCTGCTATCTGCTGCCACTGCTAAGAAGGCTCGCGCCAAGAAGAAGGCTGAGTAATCTCTCGCTGTGGAATCCGCCGAGATCCGTGCGCGCTGGCTGCGCTTCTTTGAATCAGATAACCGACAAGGGTTAACTCACACTGTTGTGCCGTCGGCATCTTTAATAGCCGATGATCCAAACTTATTGCTAGTTAACGCAGGTATGGTGCCCTTTAAGCCCTATTTCTTAGGCGAGGTGACTCCACCATTTAAGCGTGCAACATCCGTGCAAAAATGTGTTCGAACCCTTGATATCGATGAGGTAGGCAAGACAACTAGACATGCCTCCTTTTTCCAAATGTGTGGAAATTTCTCCTTCGGAGATTATTTTAAAGAGGGCGCGATTTCTCTCGCTTGGGAGTTGTTGACACGTGCGACCAATGATGGTGGTTATGGATTTGAACCCGAGAAGTTGTGGATCACTGTATTTCTAGATGATGATGAAGCTGCCGATATTTGGCACAAGAAAATCGGAGTTCCTAAAGAACGCATTCAGCGAATGGGTATGGGCGATAATTTTTGGTCTATGGGAGTTCCAGGGCCTTGTGGTCCATGTTCAGAGATTTACTATGATCGCGGACCACAGTATGGAGCAGAAGGCGGACCAATCGCCGATGAAAACCGATACATGGAAGTCTGGAACCTTGTTTTCATGCAAAATGAGCGAGGCGCCGGTAGCGGCAAGGATGATTTCCCTATCTTGGGGGAGCTTCCAGCTAAAAGTATTGATACCGGTCTTGGCTTAGAGCGAATGGCGGCTTTGTTACAAGGCGTCGAAAATATTTACGAGATCGACACGACGATGCAGATTTTAAAGAAGGCCTCTGAGTTAACTGGAGTCGTATATGGCGCTTCAGAAAAATCCGATGTATCACTTCGCGTCATTGCAGATCATGCACGCACATCGGCGATGCTGATTGGTGATGGTGTTACTCCAGGCAATGAAGGTCGTGGATATGTGCTTCGCAGAATGATGCGACGCACTATTCGCAATATGCGCCTCCTTGGTTCGATGGATCCGATCATGTCCGAGCTAACTGTTGCAGCAATCGGTGCAATGGGTCCTCAGTACCCAGAGCTTGTTAGTGATAGCCCAAGAATTCTTAGTGTCAGCGTTTCAGAAGAAGAAAGTTTCTTGCAAACGCTTAAAAGCGGAACCACAATCTTTGATGTTGCCAGCGCGGGATTAAAGAAGGCCAAAAGTAATGTGTTGCCAGGAGCCGATGCCTTCAAACTCCATGACACATATGGATTTCCATTTGATCTAACGTTAGAGATGGCTCGCGAAGAAGGATTAGAGGTCGACGAAGAAGGCTTTAGACGCTTAATGAATGAGCAAAAGGATCGCGCCAAGGCCGATTCTCGCGCGAAGAAGAGTGGTCACGCAGATGTCAGCATCTATCGAAGCGTCGCCGACAAAAATGGAAAATCGGAGTTCATTGGCTATACGCACACCAGCAGCGAATCTAAAATCTGCGCACTTGTCGTGGATGGCTTACTAGTTGCCAGTGCGCATGAGGGCGATGAGGTTGAAGTTATTTTGGACCGTACGCCTTTTTACTCTGAAGGTGGCGGACAGCTTGCAGATGGCGGCGTAATTTCGTTGAGCAATGGCACAAGCATCGAGGTTGATGATGTGCAGACACCGGTTCCAGGAATCTTTATCCATAGAGGTAGAGTCGTTCAAGGCGCGGTTGAAGTAGGTCATATGGCATTTGCCGCTATAGATATTGAGCGCCGCAATGCGATTTCTCGTGCACACACCGCCACGCACATGGTTCATAAGGCATTTCGCGAAATCTTAGGGGAGACCGCAACGCAGGCCGGTTCAGAGAACTCTCCAGGACGTTTTCGTTTTGATTTCCCGTCGACAGGGGCTGTCCCAACTTCGGTTATTAACGATGTTGAAGCGCGAGTTAACTCATTGCTTTTAGATGATTTGCAGGTTCATGCCGAAGTAATGACCCAAGCCCAAGCCAAAGAGATTGGCGCCATGGCCTTGTTCGGTGAAAAGTACGGCGACCAAGTGCGCGTTGTCAGCGTTGGTGATTGGGCACGTGAACTCTGCGGTGGAACCCACGTCTCTCGCTCGGGTCAGCTGGGCGTAGTTAAACTTTTAAGTGAATCATCAATCGGAGCGGGAGTACGTCGTATTGAAGCTCTCGTTGGCGCAGATGCATATCAATTCTTAGCACGTGAGCATATTTTATTGAACTCTCTTACCGAGATTATTAAGGGAGCGCGTACGGAGGAGTTGCCGGAGAGAATCTCCGATCTACTTAATAAGCTCAAAGAGATTGAAAAAGAGTTAGCCACATTGCGCTCTCTTCAAGCTTTCGCACAAATAGGAGAGATTGCTAAATCGGCTGTTCACATCAATGGAGTCAGTGCAACGCTTGCCATACTCAGCGATGGAATATCTGGGGATGATCTTCGAAAAATTGCATTGGAACTACGTGGCAAGGCAGCAAACTCGGTAGTCGCATTGATCAGCATCAACGATGGCAAACCAGTATTAGTTGCCGCAGTCAGCGATGCAGCACGTAATCAGGGAATCAAGGCTGGGGCGCTAGTAAAGATCGGATCTGGCGTCTTAGGCGGTGGCGGTGGCGGCAAGGATGATTTCGCCCAAGGTGGAGGAAGTAATCCAGGTAAAGCAGCAGATGCTCTTGCCGCAATTTCGCTATCAATAAAGGGATAACGCCTCCATGCAACGTGGTCGTCGATTGGCTTTCGACTACGGAGATGTTCGTATCGGTGTCGCGGCATGTGATCCCGATGCAATCCTTGCATCGCCAGTAACTACGTTAAAGGTTGGCGCTAGAGATCTTAACGAGCAGCTGCAACGTCTATTCGATGAGTATGAACCAATTGCAATTTACATTGGAAAGCCCTCAAACATGGATGGTTCAAGCGGAAGCGCTGTGCAAAAGGCGAATGCTTTTGGCGAACTACTTGCCACTCTCTCTGACACACCGATAGTTTTTATTGATGAGCGCATGTCCACGCTCAGTGCAGCCAAGAACATGCGTGAATCTGGGGTATCGGCAAGAGATGCAAAATCCCGAATTGATCAAGCGGCAGCTGTGGCAATTTTAGAGTTCGCGTTATCGATCGAGAAATATCAATGAGGAAGTTACGACCAGTTGCTTTCGCACTAGTTTTTATTGCGATTCTTACTTATGGTCTACATGCTGTACGCGTCAATAATAACTCTGCGCCGAATTTTGAAGTACGACAGATTCTTACATCAGATCCTGAGATTGTTGTGGAGATTCCGATCGGGGCTACAGGAAGTGATATCGCGACAATTCTTTTCACGGCAGGAGTAATAAAATCCTCTGTCGCATACTTTCGATTGGCAGTCTCGGATAAGCGTTCACAGAAAGTTTCTCCAGGTGGGCACAGGCTCACTCTAAAGATCGCCGCATCTCAGGCGTTAGATCAGCTGCTTGACTCTTCGCGAATTCCAAATCTGATCACAGTCTTTGAGGGGGAATGGAACTCAGAGATCGTTGACTCACTTCGTGCCTTTGGCTTCACCAGCAAACAGATCGCTGATGCATTTAATAACCTAGTTTTACCATCCGGGTTTGCTACCTCTGAAGGTCTGCTATTCCCAGCCCTGTATAACTTTCCATTAAAGACCAATGCCCTGGATATCGTTCAGGCGATGATAAATCGTTTCAAAGCAGAGAAGATAGGGCAAGAGATTTTGAACGCTAGTGGTAAATATTCAGCTCCCCAATTACTGACCATCGCCTCTATCGTTCAGGCCGAGGGCGATGCCGGAGATTTCACTAAGGTTTCGCGTGTAATTCGCAATCGTTTAGAGTTGGGTATGCCTCTGCAGATGGACTCAACGGTTCACTACATAAAGGGAGTGCGTGGCCAGATTTTCTTAAGCACTTCATCGACACTTATTGCATCTGCCTACAACACCTATAAGCATTATGGTTTACCCCCAACTCCTATTGGTAATCCTGGAGCATTAGCCATGCAGGCCGCACTCCATCCGGCCGTGGGGGATTGGCTGTTTTTTATTACCGTTGCTCCGGGTGATACGCGATTTACTCGATCTAATGACCAGTTCGTGGAGTGGAAATTCCTATATGAGAAGAATCGAAAGGCCGGTGCTTTCAAATGATAAAGGCGGCAGTTCTTGGTTCACCGATTTCGCACTCCCTGAGTCCACTCCTACATCAACTTGCCTATCAGGAGTTGGCAATAGAAGGCGAGTACAGCGCCATCGAAGTTTCGTCGGGAGGCCTTCAAACCTTTCTTAACTCCTTAGATGATTCCTGGACTGGTTTTTCTCTCACCATGCCTTTGAAGGAAGAAGTTGTAGGGATCGCCGATGTTGTCAGTGATATAAGTTCTAGAATCACCAGCGCTAACACTCTAATTAGGCGTAATGGACAGTGGCAGGCATCAACAACGGATGTTTCAGGATTTACTTTCGCACTGCAATCACATGGAGTTGATGTAGCAGGTGATGTCTTGATCATTGGTTCGGGTGCTACCGCACGCGCAGCGGCTGCGGCATGTGATGGCTTAGCCTCGCATATTACTGTTATGGCTCGATCAATGCGCGGTGCCACTTCAATCTCCAACTGTGTAGAGGAATCTGATCTTGATTTTGTTCCATGGCACGATGCTGCAGTAATCGCATCTGCCGATTTAATTTTATGTACGACTCCAGCCGGTGCTGCTGATTCGTTGGTCGAACTTTTTCCGGTTAACCCAACCTCGGTATTCTTTGATGTTCTCTATAACCCATGGCCGACACTAGCTTTGTCTCAATGGGCATCAGCCGGCGGTCAGATTATCGATGGATTAGATCTCTTAATACATCAGGCGATTGGACAAGTAGAACTCTTTTCTGGCCTTAGCGTTGATCGCACAGCGATGAGCACACGTATGCGACAGGCTGCGCTTTCGCATTTGACCTCATCCACATAGGAGATCTTTCGTAGCTCGTTCGGCTTTAGTCTTGAAGCATGTTTGCAATCTATCTATGTGCAATTCCAATCGTTATCGCCGACTGTAAATATCATCGAATTCCCAATATCTATCTGATAGGGATGCTCTATGTAATTGGCCTTGAACGTGTTCTCCATGGATTTAGCTCTATGCGATTTCTGGCAGTATGCGCGCTTTTGCTTGTGGGCCTGCACATCGTATGCAGAGTTGGAATGGGCGACATCAAACTAATCTTTTTGATCTGTTTAGCTTTGGATCTAGCCAGTTTTAGCCAGTTCTGTATCCTTCTAACTACCGTAGCCCTTTTGGCTGTGGTGACAGTGTTGGTCCAGTGGCTATTTACAGGTGGCCTTCCTTCGAGCATTGCAATGGCCCCATCAATATTTTCGGCTACTTGGCTGTATTTAGGCGCAAGAAGTGCGCCACTTCTGCAAGAATACGCAGATGCGTTGGTTAACAGCTGGTGAGTCACATGGCCAAGCCCTCAGTGCAATCGTTGAAGGGATCCCCGCCAGCGTCGAGATAACAACTGCCGATATCAATCACCACTTGCAGCGTCGTCGTTTGGGTGCAGGTCGTGGAGCACGTCAAAGTTTTGAGGCTGATGCAGTAACGATTCTTGGGGGAGTTCGCCACGGACTGACTCAGGGTGGACCAATTTCAATTAATATCGATAACTCAGAGTGGCCAAAATGGGAAAAAATTATGTCGGCCGATCCTGTTCCTTTAGATGAGATTGCACATCTTGCACGTAACGCCCCGCTTACAAGACCTCGTCCGGGCCATGCCGATCTTGTTGGAATGCAGAAATATGATTTAGATGATGCACGCCCGATACTGGAGCGAGCAAGTGCCAGAGAAACAGCAGCACGTGTAGCGCTAGGTGCAGTTGCTCGAAACTTCTTGCAACAGAGTGTTGGGATTTCAATTTTAAGCCACGTACTTTCAATTGGCACAGCACGAGTGCCAGATGAAAGCCCGTTGCCTGCATATGCAGATATGCAACGCATTGATGATGATCCTGTTCGTTGCGCTGATCAAGAGACAAGTGCCAGAATGCAGGTTGAGATTGAAAAAGCTCATGCAGATGGCGACACGTTGGGTGGAGTTGTTGAAGTATTGGCTTACAACATGCCTCCTGGTTTGGGATCGCATGTGCACTGGGATCGTCGCCTCGATGCTCGTTTAGCCGGGGCCTTAATGGGAATTCAAGCGATTAAAGGCGTTGAACTTGGTGATGGATTTGCAACAGCTTCCCGTCGTGGTTCACAAGCTCACGATGAGATTGAAAAGGCAAGCGATGGAAGAATTGTCAGGCGCACTGATAGAGCAGGTGGTACCGAAGGCGGAATGTCTAACGGGGAAATCTTGCGCGTTCGAGCTGCAATGAAGCCGATCTCTACTGTGCCAAAGGCCCTAGATACGATTGATGTTTCAACGGGTGAAGCGGCGAAGGCGATTAATCAGCGCTCGGATGTGTGCGCAGTTCCTGCAGCGGGAGTAGTTGCAGAGGCGATGGTCGCACTTGTTTTAGCACAAGCTGTTCTTGAAAAGTTTGGTGGTGACTCCGTCGGTGAGACACGTCGTAACTTTGAAAGTTACATATTGAATTTAAATTTTAAGTAGGGAATGCGCAATGCCTTCATACATTTTGATAGGCCCACCAGGTGCCGGCAAAAGCACCGTAGGCAAGGCGTTAGCTAGAGCCTTGGGAGTCGCCTTTGTAGATACAGATCAAGTGGTAGAAACCCAGTGCGAGATGAAGATTTCCGATATTTTTGTCACTAAGGGAGAGAGTTTTTTTAGAGATCAAGAGTTCGAAGCTTTGAAGAAATGTTTGGATATTCCCGACTGCGTGCTTTCTGTAGGCGGCGGGGCACCAATTGCTGATCGGGCACAAGAATTACTACTCAATATCGATGCGCATATCATTTTCCTTGATGTGTCATTAGCTATAGCTGCAGCTCGTGTCGGTTTTAACCGCGATCGGCCACTTTTATTAGGGAACCCGCGTGCACAATGGCAGGAGCTTAACGAGATTCGTCGTCCAATATACGAAAAGTTGGCAACAGCGGTTGTTAAAGTAGATGGTGCCAGCGTCAAGGAACTCGTTGCACAGATTATTGAGGTCTCTTCATGAAAAAAATTCACGTTAATGCCGAGCATTCTTATGACGTAATAATCGGTTGCGATTGGAAGAGTGAATTTTTAGCACTGGCTAAGAACCGTTCACGAGTTGCCGTTATCTACTCAACTGCCATGCGCGACATGATTCGATTTGAAGCCGATATAGATGCTGAACTTCATTTCTTTGAAGTTAGCGATGGCGAAAGTGCTAAAAACGTTGCCACTTTGTCATCACTGTGGAACTGGCTGGGTGCAGCTGGTTTCACCCGCTCTGACTTGGTCGTTGGTATCGGAGGCGGGGCTATTACCGATCTCTCTGGCTTTGCTGCTTCAACGTGGCTTCGAGGAATAGATTGGATTGCAGTTCCCACTAGCGTTGCAGGCATGGTTGATGCATCTGTTGGTGGTAAAACTGGAATTAACAGTGATTACGGGAAAAACCTCATTGGAGCCTTTCATTCCCCAATTTGCGTACTAATCGATTTTGAATGGTTGCAGACATTATCGGATCGCGATTTTGCTGCCGGTATGGCCGAAGTGATTAAATCTGGATTCATTAGAGACGGAGAAATTCTTACAACCATCATCGGTAATTCACTCAGTGCGCTCCGATCAAATCCATCCTTACTCTCAGATTTGATAGCCCGGTCGGTTCAAGTCAAAGCCGATGTCGTGGGGGAGGATTTTAAAGAGAGTTTTGCACGAGAGATTCTTAACTATGGTCATACGTTGGGTCATGCCATCGAGATTCATTCACATTATTCGCTGCGTCATGGTGAAGCGGTTTCTATCGGCTTGGTTTACGCCGCTGAACTAGCTCACGGCAGAGGTCTTCTCTCTTCGCAGATACTCAATCAACATCGTGAACTGCTTTCCAGTTTATCGCTGCCTATTGCCTATGAAGCCTCGGCATGGAGTGCGTTATGGCCACTTCTTGCATTGGATAAGAAAACACGAGGAGCCCAGCTTCGATTTGTTGTAATCGATGGCATTGGTTCAACACTTAGACTTGAAGATCTCAACGAGAGTGAACTTCGAAGTGCCTATGAGAGAATCAGCCTATGAAGATATTAGTTATTAATGGACCTAATCTTGCCCGATTGGATATAAGAGACTCCTCGATTTATGGCGATCTCAATTACGGTGAGCTTAAGAATCTGATTGAGAGCGCTGCTTCGACACATGGTCTAGTGGCTGATGTCCGTCAAAGTGATGATGAGGCAACGATCATTGGTTGGCTACATGATGCAGCTGATTCGAATACTCCAGTAATCATAAATCCTGCTGCCTTTACTCATTATTCATATGCCATACGTGATGCAGCTGAGTTATTAAGGGCGCCATTAATCGAGGTTCACTTATCTAATCCAATGGCGCGCGAAGAGTTTCGACATACCTCGGTTATCTCGGGCGTAGCTACGGGAACTATCGGTGGATTTGGACCGAATTCATATGTCTTGGCGTTAATTGCCATGAAAAACCTGCTCAACGGGGCGAACTGAGCACTCACTTTTAGCGGGTATCCTTACCCTCTTGCCATCACAATCGGTGGCCGAAGAACTATCGAAGCGACTGGAGTTTCACCGTGGCAACAACAGCTGATTTAAAGAATGGCATCACCCTAGATATTGAAGGCCAACTATGGAATGTCGTTGAGTTTCAGCATGTGAAGCCTGGCAAAGGTCCAGCTTTTGTTCGCACCAAGTTGAAGTCAGTATTAACTGGCAAAGTTATTGATCGTACTTTTAACTCTGGCGTCAAGATCGATATCGAAATTTTAGAAAAGCGCGATATGCAGTACTTGTATAAAGAGGGCGAAGACTTCGTTTTTATGGACTCAAAAACATTTGATCAAATGACGATCTCGGAAGCCACCGTCGGAGACATGGCTAACTACATGTTGGAGAATACAGACGCTGTAGTTGCAGTACATGAAGGCAATCCTTTGTATATCGAACTAGCAGCATCAGTTCCGTTGAAGATCACGTATACAGAGCCAGGAATTCAAGGCGATCGCTCTTCGGGCGGCACTAAGCCGGCAACAGTTGAGACTGGAATTGAGATTCAAGTTCCTCTTTTCATTAAGCAAGATGAAGTTGTTATGGTTGATACGCGCGACGGGTCATACCAAGGTCGCGCTAACTAGTGTCTGCCCGCAGTAAGGCTAGAAAAGCCGCATTGGATTTATTGTACGAGGCCGATATTCGTGGGACCAACGCCTTAGAAACCCTGACGCTTCGAGATGTTGTTGAAGAAGGTCCAGATGCTCGCCCGATTCGTGATTATACAAAGGATCTCATAGTAGGAATTAGCGCCAATTACCGAAAGATTGATGAGCTTATTACTACCTATGCCCAAGGTTGGGATATGGATCGTCTGCCCGCGGTAGATAGAAACATTTTGCGCTTGGGTATATACGAGATTCTCTGGGGAGCAGATATTCCAGATGCAGTTGCCATCGATGAGGCTTTAGATTTGGCCCGTGAACTCTCTACCGATGATTCGGCTGGTTTTATTCACGGAGTTTTGGGTCGCATCGCATCCATTAAAGAGAGCTTATCTATCTAGTTGTATTAGAAGTTTATTTTTCTGAAGAAGATTAACGAGAAAATCAGTATGTGATCCGACAGTAATAGCAACTACATCTAAATCTTCTCTTCGAAGTGAGAGTACTTCACCATCCCAGTCATTTCGCTTACGCACAATTCCTGAAATAAACGTGATCAGTGTTCGTAGCTGCTCGCAATCTTCAACCATCTGGGATTTATCCGTTACTAAAGCTCGTAGCCTGCGCAGATCAATTACGATAGGAATTCTCGCTCCAGAGTTCTGATCGGGCTCGCTTAAGAGATAGCTAAGTGGCACTTCATAAAAAGCGGCTATTTGGATCGCTTTGGAAATACTCAAGGTGCGATCTCCGCGTTCGTATGAGCCGAGCACCACTGCAGGTAAGGCTCCTTTGCTCTGCAGTTGGACTTCGCGTAGGGAGAGCGAGCGGCCAAGGCGGATAGATCGTAAACGAGCAGAGATCGAATGTGTTGTTGGCGTGTTCATAGAGTGCAGGGTAAGGGCGCAATCGTGTACCTCGAGAGTTATCCACAGTTTCTGCGCGTAGATGCTATGCTCACGCCTGCATCCTTTAACGACCCATCCTGAGAGATGGGGAAGGAGATTTATAGATGAGCGTTGCCCTGTCCGCACCGGATATATCGCGTGCGTTGATTCGTATTTCCCATGAGATTCTTGAAAAGAATCAAGGAGCAGGCAATTTAACGTTACTGGGCATTCCAACTCGTGGAGCACACCTTGCCACTCGTATTGCACGATCGATAGCAACGATAGAGGGCTGTGAAGTTCCAGTCGGAATGCTCGATATCACGATGCATCGAGATGACTTACGTATTCGTCCTCTACGGGCGATCATGTCTACGTCAATTCCTAATGAAGGTATTGAAGGTCGGGATGTGATCCTTATCGATGATGTGCTCTTCTCTGGAAGAACTATCAGAGCAGCCTTAGATGCTTTGGGCGAGATTGGAAGACCGCGTTCGGTGCAGTTGGCAGTACTAGTTGACCGTGGACACAGAGAGCTTCCTATTCGCGCCGACTTTGTTGGTAAGAACCTGCCTACCTCGCCTTCTCAATCTGTGCGTGTGCGCCTTACAGAGATCGATGGAGCCGATGAGGTTCTCATTGAAGGCGAGGCAATCTGATGCGTCATTTACTCTCAATTAGTGACTTAAGCGCAACCGATGCCGTCCTCATCCTAGATACCGCCGCAGAGCTTGAGCGAGTCAGTGATGGGCAAGTAAAGAAGCTTCCAACGTTACGCGGACGTACCATCGTCAATCTCTTTGCTGAAGACTCAACTCGTACACGTATCTCCTTTGAAGCTGCAGCTAAACGCTTATCTGCAGATGTCATAAATTTCTCTGCAAAGGGATCGAGCATAAGTAAAGGCGAGTCGCTCAAAGATACTGCTATGACGCTGCAAGCCATGGGGGCCGATGCAGTGGTAATTCGACACAGTGCATCAGGTGCGCCGCAACGTTTAGCAGATTCTCAATGGATGACGGGCAGTGTTATTAACGCTGGTGATGGAACGCATGAACATCCAAGTCAGGCCTTGCTCGATGCTTTCACGATTCGCAAACACTTAGGAAAAGGTGGCGCCAACTTAGCTGGTATTAAAGTGGCAATTGTCGGAGATGTTCTGCATTCGCGAGTAGCGCGCTCTAATGTCTTGCTGTTAACTCTTTTAGGTGCCCATGTCACGTTAGTTGCTCCACCTACATTGCTTCCGGTCGGCGTTGAGAGTTGGCCAGTTAGTGTTTCCTATAACTTCGATGATGTCGTTGCTGGGGTGGATGTTGTCATGATGTTGCGCGTGCAACAAGAGCGCATGAGTGATCTTTTCTTCCCGAACGCTAGGGAATACTCAAGGTACTTTGGTTTGAATTTACAACGTTTAGCAAAGATGCAGCCACATGCGATCATCATGCATCCGGGTCCGATGAATCGTGGTCTTGAAATCGCGGCAGAGGTTGCCGATAGTGCCCGCTCTGTAATTGTTGAGCAAGTAGCAAATGGTGTAAGCGTTCGGATGGCGATTCTTTACGTATTGCTAGCTGGTGCGCCTTTAGAATCGGGGTCAAACTAATGACTATTAATAAATTTCTACTTAAAGGCGGCGCTCTGCCCGATGGGACAATCCACGATGTCATGATTGAAGGCGAGAAAATTATCTCGGTTCAAGTCGGGATTTCCGATCCACAAGCAACGGTTATTGATGTATCTGGCTCTCTCATTCTGCCTGGTCTTGTAGATCTACATACGCATCTGCGCCAACCTGGTCGTGAAGATGCTGAAACGGTTGAATCGGCATCGAGAGCAGGAGCAAAAGGCGGTTTCACTGCCCTTTCAGCGATGGCCAATACTTCACCCGTTGCCGATAATGCTGGAGTTGTAGAACAGGTCTATCGATTAGGGCAAGAGGCTGGTCTATTGGATGTTTTCCCGATCGGCGCCGTGACCCAAGGCTTAAAGGGTGAGGCCTTATCTGAAATTGGGGCCATGGCAGATTCTGTGGCACGTGTTCGTGTATTTAGCGATGATGGCATGTGTGTATTTGATCCACTAGTGATGCGTCGCGCTCTTGAATACATAAAAAAGTTCAATGGAGTGATTGCACAACATGCACAAGAGCCGCGACTTACCGTTGGTTCCCAGATGAATGAAGGTGAGATTTCAGCACGTTTAGGTTTACGAGGTTGGCCGGCGATAGCAGAAGAAGCGATCATCGCACGCGATGTTTTACTTACCGATCATGTCCAATCAAGACTTCACGTATGTCACGTTACAACGGCCGGGGGAGTAGAGATTATCCGTTGGGCTAAAGCCCGTGGTATTAATGTCACAGCCGAAGTAACTCCGCATCACCTTTTATTGACCGATGACTTAGCACGTTCTTATGATCCAATATTTAAAGTTAACCCACCTCTTCGTACCGAAAAAGATATTCACGCCCTACGTGAGGCGCTAGCCGATGGAACCATCGACATCGTTGCAACGGATCACGCACCGCACACTATGGAGTCCAAAGAATGCGAGTGGCAAGAGGCATCATTTGGAATGTTAGGTCTTGAAACCGCCTTATCGATAGTCCAAAAGACAATGGTAGATTCTGGTTTATTAACGTGGCAGGGTGTTGCAGATCGCATGTCTAAGGCACCGGCAACTATTGGTGGTTACGACCAACAGGGACAGGATATTGCGCCAGGAAATTTTGCCAATTTGACCATCGTTAATCCTGCTCTGACATGGACTGTCGATCGCGACCTAGTCCAGTCGCGCAGTCGCAATACTCCCTTTCATGGTTATCAGTTGCCCGGCGTGATTACTCATACTTTCTTTAAAGGAAAAGCCACGCTACTTAACGGGGTGGTGGCTTAAGTGGCTACTGCATACCTGGTTTTAGATGATGGCCGAACTTTCGAGGGAAAATCCTGGGGGGCCTTAGGTAGGACATTTGGCGAAGCGGTATTTCAGACCGGGATGACTGGATATCAAGAAACTTTGACAGATCCTTCGTATCACAAGCAGGTGGTCGTTATGACTGCCCCTCATATTGGAAATACTGGATTTAACTCCCACGATAACGAATCAGAGAAGATTTGGGTCGCTGGTTTTGTTGTGCGTAATCCCTCTCAGCTCGTGTCGAATTGGCGAAGTGAGAATGATTTAGAGTCTGAGCTTCTGAGTCAGAATATTGTCGGCTTACAAGGTATCGATACCAGAGCACTTACTCGTCATCTTCGAGATCGAGGCGCAATGCGCGTTGGTATCTTTTCTGGGTTGGATTTAACTCGCGAAGAAATGGTTGTAGAAGTCCGTAAAAGTGCGCAGATGTCAGGATCTTTCTTGGTCGCCGACGTATCAACAGATAGTCCTTACGTTGTTGCCGCTAAAGGCGAAAAGAAGTTTGTTGTTGCCGCCCTTGATCTTGGAATCAAATCGGCAACTCCACGGGCATTATCTGAGCGCGGAGTTGAGGTTCATGTCATTCCCTTTGATACAACTGCAGAAGAGATTTTTGCTATGAAACCAGATGGTCTTTTTATATCCAACGGCCCAGGTGATCCTGCAACTATGGTTGGTGTAATTGAGGTTGTCCGTCAGGTCCTTGCTCAAGAAATCCCGATCTTTGGAATCTGTTTTGGTCATCAGATTTTAGGTAGAGCTTTGGGTTTTGAGACGTACAAACTTGCATTTGGTCATCGTGGAATTAATCAACCTGTCATTGATAAGGGCACAGGTAAAGTGGAGATAACGTCACACAACCACGGCTTTGCACTGGCCGCCCCGACTGACGCCGAGTTCACCACAGTATTTGGACGAGGAGAAGTTACTCATGTATGTCTCAACGATGGGGTTGTTGAGGGGCTTCGTTTAATTGATCGCCCTGCTTTTTCCGTGCAGTATCACCCTGAAGCCGCAGCTGGACCACACGATGCGGCTTATCTCTTTGATCGTTTCATCGATTTAATGTCTGAGAAGGTAGGCAAGTAATGCCACGCGATACCTCTATTAAGAGCGTTCTGGTCATTGGCAGTGGACCAATTGTCATAGGTCAGGCATGTGAATTTGATTATTCTGGAACGCAAGCCTGTCGTGTGTTGCGAGAAGAGGGCATTCGGGTGATCTTAGTGAACTCGAATCCTGCAACTATTATGACCGATCCAGAGTTTGCGGATGCTACATACATTGAGCCAATCACTCCTGAAGTTATCGAAAAAATCATTGCACACGAAAAGCCAGATGCAGTTCTTGCAACTTTAGGAGGCCAGACCGCGCTAAACGCTGCAATCGGGCTCTTTGAACGTGGAACCTTAGCCAAATATGGTGTCAGATTAATTGGTGCCGACGTTGATGCAATTCAACGCGGTGAGAATCGTGAACTCTTTAGGGGCATTGTTGAAAAGGTTGGCGGTGAATCTGCTCTATCAATTATTTGCCACACTATGGATGAGATTATTGCAGCAGTAGATACTCTGCATTACCCAGTCGTTGTCCGCCCCTCATTTACTATGGGCGGCCTAGGTTCTGGGATCGCTTTTGATGAAGAAGAGTTGCGGCAAATCGCAGGTGCGGGTTTGCGCCATAGTCCTACATCAGAGGTCTTATTGGAAGAGTCAATCATTGGTTGGAAAGAGTATGAACTTGAAGTAATGCGCGATCATAAAGACAATGTTGTGATTGTGTGCAGCATCGAAAATGTCGATCCAATGGGAGTCCATACTGGTGACTCAATCACAGTGGCACCGGCAATGACCTTGACCGATGTTGAGTACCAAAGACTTCGAGATCTTTCATTACAGATTATTCGCGAAGTTGGCGTTGAAACGGGTGGCTGCAATATTCAGTTCGCAGTTAACCCTGATAGTGGTCGGATAATCGTCATCGAAATGAATCCTCGTGTCTCGCGCTCGAGTGCTCTAGCATCCAAGGCGACCGGATTTCCAATCGCCAAGATCGCTACAAAGTTGGCCATCGGTTATACATTGGATGAGATCAATAACGACATTACAAAGGTAACACCAGCCTCATTCGAACCAACTCTTGATTATGTTGTTGTGAAGATGCCGCGTTTTGCATTTGAAAAGTTTGCCGATGCAGATCCACGCCTGACAACAACGATGAAGAGCGTTGGGGAAGCAATGGCTATCGGCAGGTCATTCTCGGAAGCGCTTATGAAGGCCCTGCGTTCACTAGAACGCAAAGAGGCAGTCTTTTCTTGGCCAGAGATAACACCTGCTGAGAAAGAACAGTTAATGCTCTCTATCGCAATACCGACCGAGTATCGCCTGCAGCAAGTACAACGCGCTATGTGGGCAGGAGCCTCTGTCGATGAGGTTTTTGAGGCATGCAAAATAGATCCTTGGTATTTGCGACAAATCCAGAGTATTAATGAGCAGGCAGTTGAGATTTCTACTCCCGGTGAACTAACACCACAGATACTGCGGACGGCGAAATCACATGGTTTTTCAGATGCTCAAATCGCATCCTTGAGGGGAATTAGCGAGGATGAAGTTCAACGTATTCGTCATCACCTATCTATTCGTCCAGTGTATAAAACAGTAGATACGTGCGCAGCTGAGTTTGAAGCCTTTACTCCTTACCACTATTCGTCATACGAAGAAGAGACTGAAGTTCGACCTCGTACCGTTCCTGCAGTAATCATTCTTGGTAGTGGACCTAATCGCATCGGACAGGGAATCGAGTTCGATTATTCGTGTGTGCATGCATCCTTTGCACTTCGCGAGGCGGGTTATGAGACCATTATGATTAACTGTAATCCAGAGACGGTTTCCACAGATTACGACACAAGCAATCGCCTATATTTTGAACCACTAACTCTTGAAGATGTTTTAGAGGTTATTCATGCCGAAACACAAGCCGGTCCTCTTTTGGGAGTGATTACCCAACTAGGTGGCCAGACTCCTCTAGGTTTAGCTGCAGGTCTAAAGGCCAACGGTGTAACAATTCTCGGTACAAGTCCTGAGGCGATTAATTTAGCTGAAGAGCGCGGAGCCTTTGGAAATATTCTGCATGAACAGGAGTTAACTGCGCCCGAGTTTGGAATGGCTGCATCAGAACTTGAAGCGATCACTATTGCAACACGCATCGGTTATCCCGTATTGGTGAGGCCATCGTTTGTATTGGGTGGTCGCGGTATGGAGATTGTCTACGATGATCAATCACTCGCAGGTTTCATATCAAGGGCTACCGATATCACTCCTGATCACCCGGTATTGGTGGATCGCTTTCTAGATAGTGCTATAGAAATCGATGTGGATGCCCTCTATGACGGCACAGAGTTATTTCTAGGTGGTGTTATGGAGCACATAGAAGAGGCGGGAATTCATAGTGGTGATAGCGCATGCGTTCTACCATCTATGACAGTGACTCCATCAGCGCTCACGGAAATTAAAGAGGCAACGTTAAAGATTGCTAGCGGGGTTGGGGTTCTAGGACTGATTAATATCCAATTCGCAATCGCAGATTCAAAACTCTATGTACTAGAGGCTAATCCACGGGCATCGCGCACAGTGCCCTTTGTCAGCAAAGCAACGGGAGTTCCTTTAGCAAAAGCGGCGGCACGAATATCTCTTGGTAGTTCTATTGCAGATCTTCGAGCAGAAGGTCTATTGCCGGCATCCGGAGATGGGCAGGCACGAGGAATCTCAGTGAAAGAGGCAGTTCTTCCATGGAATCGCTTTCGTCGAAGCGATGGTCGCGGAGTTGACGCTGTCTTGGGACCTGAGATGCGCTCTACAGGCGAAGTTATGGGCATCTCACCTACCTTCGGTGAGAGCTATGCGAAGTCCCAGATTCAAGCTTTTGGTCCACTGCCGAAGAGTGGAACCGTCTTCATATCACTTGCTGATAAAAATAAGGCTCAGGGCGTAGATGCTGCCGCTGGTCTGTTGGCTTTAGGATTTAGAGTTTTAGCAACTCAAGGAACTGCGCAGTATCTTCTCGAGCATGGGGTAGCGTCCATCACTGTGCGAAAGAACTCTGAAGGAACAGGTCCCATGGGTGAGCGCACCATCGTTGACATGATTAATGCGGGGGATATTGATCTAGTTATTAACACACCAGTTGGTCGCGGTACCCGTCATGATGGCTGGGCAATTCGCACTGCAGCAGTCCAGCGTTCTATTCCTATCATCACAACAACTGCTGGATTTAATGCAGCAGTCGAGGGAATTCGCTTCTTACAATCTCAAGAGTTATCAATCAAGTCATTGCAAGAATGGCTGGCATGAGATGGGTGAGATTAACAAGAACGCACAACAGTTAAAGGCATTACTTGTCAGCAACAAACGTGTGGGTCAATACCATCAACTGATTGTGAATATTGGTGATGTGGCAAGTCTTTGTAAACCAGGAAACTTCGTGGCTATCAATGTTGGGGGAGATACTTCCCGAATGGTTCTGCGTCGTGCATTTGCCATCTCACGAGTATCGACGAATTCAATATCTGGCGGAACAATGGAGTTAATCGTGGCACCCCACGGGCAAGGAAGCACCTGGTTATGTTCACAAGGTGAGGGATCGGTCTTAGATGTTGTTGTCCCTCTTGGAACAGCCTTTGGTATTCCTACTGAACCAGTTCACGTTCTTTTAGTAGGTGGTGGATATGGCTCAGCGCCACTTTTTGGTTTAGCTGAAGTTTTGAATGCACGAGGATGCCGAGTAGATATGTTGCTAGGTGCTAGTACGGCCTCCAAAATCTACGCCCCAATGGAAGGCAAGCGCGCCGTCAATTCACTACGTATTTATACCGAGGATGCAACCATGGGTCAGGCTGGCAGAGTGACCGATCCAATAAAGGCCTTAGTAGATGATATGAATATCGCGGTTATCTACTCATGCGGTCCAATGGCGATGCTATCGGCGATTGATTCGATCACTAGAGGCACTGAGGTTGTCCATCAGTGCGCAGTTGAAGAGTCAATGGCTTGTGGAATTGGAATCTGCATGACATGTGTATTACCAACGAAAGATAGTGATGGCAATATCGCCATGCTGCGCTCGTGCATAGATGGTCCTGTCATGGATGGCGAAACTGTTATGTGGGACAGCGTTGGTAAGAGCTTATGAGTTCATTAGATTTCTCAACAACACTGGCAAATGCATGGTTTCCTGCACCGATTTTCACAGCTAGCGGATGTGCAAGTTCAGGTCGCGAGCTGGCCCAGTTTTTTGATCTGCACTCGATTGGCGGGGTCGTTACCAAATCCGTCATGACAAAGGCTAGGCACGGACGACCTACTCCTCGAATGGCCGAGACTCCAAGTGGGATGCTTAACTCGATTGGTTTACAAGGTCCGGGAATTGATGCCTTCATCGCAAAAGATATTCCATATCTTGTTGAACAAAAGGCGCGAATCATTGTCTCGATTGCGGGGGAGACCGTTGAAGAATACGCAACACTTGCCCGCAAGTTGCGTGGAGTTTCAGGAATAAGTGCAATCGAAGTAAATATCTCATGCCCCAATGTTGAAAATAGAGGGTTAGTTTTTGCATGTGACCCAGATGCATCGCGTCGAGTAATCGATGGAGTCCGACGAACAATTGGTGGGGAACTTCCTATTATCGCAAAGCTTTCACCTGATGTAACTGACTTGGTACATATTGCACGTTCGGTAGTCGATGCAGGCGCCGATGCAGTAGCACTTATCAATACAGTTCTCGGTATGGTTATTAACCTAGATACCATGCGGCCACATCTTGGCGGTAAAACTGGGGGATTGTCGGGTCCAGCGATTAGACCAATAGCGGTTCGCGCGATTTACCAAGTTCATGCCGCATTACCCAATGTTCCAATCTTAGGAATGGGTGGAGTAGCAAGTGGACGCGATGCACTAGAGATGATTGCTGCAGGTGCCAGTGGTGTCTCTATCGGCACTGCAAGTTTCGGCAATCCATCTGCAATTCCTACTATCCAAAACGAACTGAAGGAACTTCTTATCGCAAAGGGATTTACTTCACTTCGCGATGCTATAGGTTTTGCTCACCGAACGGAGATTGCAGATGTCGATTAAAGCCCCGATAGTTCTTGCAGTAGATACATCTGATCTATCCACTGCAATTAGTTGGGTTAAAGCGACGAACGACATTGTCTCTGTCTACAAATTGGGTCTTGAGTTCTTCCTGACATTTGGCGCCGAAGGCGTCAAGGCAATAACTGGCAATACGGATGCAGATATTTTTTTAGATCTAAAACTCCATGACATCGCACATACAGTTACTGGAGCGGCGCAAGCAGTATCTGGACTTCGTCCAAAGTTCTTAACCGTTCATGCCTCGGGTGGCTCGGCCATGATTCGTGCCGCCGCCGATGCTTTGCCAGCTACATTTGTCACTGGCGTAACTATTTTGACCTCACTATCTGAGAAAGATGTCGCAGATATTGGGTACAGAGATAACGCCTTAGATAGCGCAGTTCGTTTAGCCACTCTTGCAACTGCAGCCGGAGCTCGGGCGATTGTGTGTTCCCCATTGGAAATCTTGGCGATTCGTCAATCTGTTGGAGATGAAGTCACCATCATTACTCCAGGAGTACGACCTGCCGACAGCTCATCATCAGATGATCAAGTCAGGACGATGACCCCTCGCGAGGCGATTGACCGCGGCGCTAATTTTGTGGTGATTGGTAGACCCATTACGCAGTTCTGGCAGCACGGTCCCGATGCAATGCGTGCGCGCGCTATTGAGATAGCTCAGCAGATTCTCTAATTATTAACGTAGTGCACTAGATTTAGCCTATGGGAGCGCCTCCGCAGTTAACAGCAGAACAGCGATCTATGGCCCTGGCTAAGGCGGCGCAATCGCGAAAGCGACGGGCTGAAGTGAAGAATAAAATAAAGAGCGGTGAGTTTTCTATCGATACAGTTCTTGAGATTGCTGCTAATGAAGAGAGTGTTGGCAAAATGCGAGTGCGCGAGCTTCTAGAGGCGTTATCGGGGGTTGGAAAAGTAAGAGCAACATCGCTCATGGAGCGACTCAATATTTCACCCACACGCAGAATCCAAGGATTGGGCCGTCATCAATTAAAACAGTTACGACATGAGTTTATGAAATCAACACATGCACATGCACCCGGCAAACTTCTGGTGCTTTCTGGTCCTGGGGGAGTTGGAAAAAGTACAGTTGCTAGCACGCTACGTGCATCTGGAGATTTTTGGGTCAGTATTTCAGCAACAACTCGCGCTCCTCGCGGCAATGAACATGATGGCGTTGACTACTTCTTTATTTCAGATGAAGAGTTTTCGCGCAGAGTTAAAGATGATGAGTTTTTAGAGTGGGCGCAGTTCGCTGGTAGTCGCTATGGCACTCCGAGATCTGCCGTTGAAGAGGCGCTCTTAAAAGGCAGAAATGTTCTTCTAGAGATTGAGATCGATGGGGCACGACAGGTTAAAGCCCATCTGGCTCAATCTCTCTTAGTCTTTTTAGAGCCGCCATCATGGGAAGAGCTAGTCTCTCGATTAGAAGGGCGAGGGACCGACGGCCCAGAACGTAGAGCCGAACGCCTGGCCCTTGCTCAGGAGGAGCTCGCTGCAGCCTCTTTCTTCGATGTGGTGATCGTCAATGACCAGGTCGAGCGGGTCGTAGAACAACTGATAGGATTGATATCTTGACCGAAACAGCTTATGAGCGGGGATAACTATGGATGGCATCACAAATCCACCGATTGACGAACTTCTAGAGAAGAGTGGCTCCAAGTACAGCCTGGTTCTCTATGCCGCAAAGCGTGCGCGTCAGATCAACGCCTATTATTCACAGCTCGGTGAGGGACTTCTTGAGTATGTTGGTCCGCTAGTTGAGACACATGTACATGAGAAGCCGCTATCGATCGCACTTCGTGAGATCAATGAAGGTCTATTAACGATCGAAAATCTCGAACCAACGGCTTAAAGCTTTCTGCTCACAATGTCTGCTACAAGCCGTGAGGTAATACTCGGTGTTGGGGCAGGGATTGCAGCATATAAATCCGCCGATCTTGTACGTCGTCTTCAAGACCGTGGCTATCAGGTACGTGTTGTTCCAACTCCTGCTTCTCTAAATTTTGTCGGGGCGGCAACATGGGAAGCCCTCACCAAAGCGCCAGTGCGAACTCAGGTTTGGGAAGATGTTCATGATGGCGCCCATATTTCACTTGCTAGCACAACTGCCTTTTTTCTGATCGCGCCCGCAACGGCAGATCTTATTGCTCGTATCGCAGCCGGTCGCGCCGATGATCTTTTGACTAATTTAATTCTGGCAAGTGATGCGCCAAAGATGGTTGTTCCTGCTATGCATTCAAATATGTGGAATGACCCTGCCACACAGGCCAATGTAGCCACGTTGCGTTCACGAGGATTTGTTGTAATCGAGCCCGATACAGGTCGTCTCGCAGGTAGTGATTCTGGCCAAGGTAGATTCCCAGAGGTTGCTCGCATAGTTGAAGAGTTTGATTCGATGACTGGGCATAGACGCGATCTTGTTGGACGTCGCATTTTGATTACCGCCGGGGGTACGCGAGAGGCGATCGATCCCGTGCGCTACATCGGAAATAGGTCCTCTGGCAAACAAGGCTTGGCCTTAGCTCGTGCGGCCAAGCTGCGTGGAGCAGATGTTCATTTAATCGCTGCCAATATGGATACGTCGAGTTTGGATGGAGTGTCGGTCATCAATGTCGAGAGCGCCCTTGATATGCAAGCAGTTCTACGAGATGAGTTTGCATCCTGTGATGTCTTAGTCATGTGCGCAGCAGTTGCAGATGCAAGGCCAACTCTTAAGGTTAAGGAAAAGATTAAGAAGGCCCTATTTACCTCGATAGAACTTGAGACAAACCCTGATTTATTAGCCGAGATATCGGTAACTAAAACCAATCAAGTGATTATCGGCTTTGCTGCCGAGACCTTCGACCATATCGAATCGGCGCGCTCAAAGATGCAGGCAAAGGGCATGGATGTCATCTATGTCAATGATGTGAGCGGCGGTGCAATATTCGGAAAAGATGTTACACACGGTACAATCCTGCTTAGAAATGGTGAGGATATAGCGCTCAAGGAAGTCTCCAAAGACGCTCTCGCAGAAATACTCCTTGATCACGCCATCCGGCAGTTAGGTTAAAAACTTATGTCACAGCGCCTCTTTACATCAGAATCAGTAACCGAAGGGCATCCAGACAAGATTGCAGATGCAATCTCAGATGCAGTTCTGGACTCACTACTTTCGCAGGACATCAAAAGCCGCGTTGCAGTGGAGACCTTAATCACTACAGGTCAAGTCCATGTTGCCGGCGAAGTTACGACCGATGGTTACGCCGACGTAAATACTATTGTTCGCGACACTGTTCTCAATATTGGCTATGACTCATCAGATAAAGGCTTTGATGGAAATAGCTGTGGCGTCTCTATATCGATTGGTCAGCAGTCTCAAGATATTGCGCAAGGCGTCGATGATGCATATGAGCATCGCGTTTCATCTGGAGTCGATCCACTAGATCTGCAAGGCGCTGGGGATCAAGGTTTGATGTTTGGTTATGCCTGTGATGACACTAAAGAGTTAATGCCACTTCCTATCTGGCTGGCACACGCTTTAGCTGCTCAACTTTCAAAAGTACGCAAATCAGGTCAACTTTCATATCTTCGCCCGGATGGAAAGACTCAAGTAACCATTGAATACGATGGCGATCGTGCAGTTGCGCTGAATACTGTAGTTATTTCTAGCCAACACAGCGAAGATGTAGATGTCGTCAAAACCTTAACGCCAGAGATTATTGAGTTCGTAATCAATCCGATTTTAGCGACCATCGATCTGCCAAGAAATAACCTCAAGACTCTCATCAATCCAACGGGACGCTTTGTTATTGGTGGACCAATGGGAGATGCAGGATTAACGGGACGTAAAATAATCGTCGATACGTACGGAGGAATGGCACGACATGGTGGCGGAGCTTTCAGTGGAAAGGATCCATCCAAGGTTGATCGCTCGGCAGCGTATGCAATGCGTTGGGTAGCAAAAAATGTTGTGGCCGCTGGTTTAGCCAGGCGCTGTGAAGTCCAGGTTGCTTATGCGATCGGTAAGGCTCAGCCAGTTGGACTCTTTGTCGAGACCTTTGGAACCGAAAGCGTTCCAGTACAAAAGATTCAAGATGCAGTACTTGCTACTTTTGATCTTCGTCCAGCGGCGATCATTAGGGATCTAAATCTCTTGCGACCAATTTATTCCTTAACAAGTGCTTATGGACACTTTGGGCGAGAGCTCCCGGAGTTTGCTTGGGAGCGTACAGATCGCGTCGATGCCTTGCAAAAGGCAATTAAGTAGAACGTGGCGACGCCGCGTTTATTTCGCCTTAAGGCCGAAGTTGCTTCACGGCCCGAAGGCGAAGCGGCGAAGAATTATCCCTATGCCAGAGTGTGGGTCGACACGGGTGTATTTCATTTAGATTC
>JBMOET010000003.1:0-55402 GCA_049314595.1 Candidatus Planktophila sp.
CTGCTTGGCATACTGATAAACCACTGTCGCCAAAGCTTTTAATCATGGCTATGCGTGATCATGCCTTTGCCAAGGCTGTTGAAACTGAGGCTATGGCTGGTGAAGGTGCACCTATCTCACTTGATGTTTTGTGGTCTTGTACAACATGCGGTGCGTGTGTGAATGAATGTCCGGTCGACATCGAACACATTGATCACATCGTCAATATGCGCCGTTTCCAAGTTTTGGTTGAATCAAACTTTCCAAGTGAACTTGGTGGAACTTTCCGTAATTTGGAACAGACTGGCAATCCATGGGGTGCTAATAAGAATGACCGCGAAGCGTGGATCGCCGAATGCGACTTTCCAATTCGCGTTGTTGAAGGAACCCTTCCCGAAGAAGTTGAATACTTATTTTGGGTCGGTTGTGCTGGCGCATACGATGAGCGCGCCAAGAAAACTACCAAAGCCGTCGCTGAGCTTTTGTACATGGCCGGTGTTAACTTTGCAGTGCTCGGTAAAAAAGAGACGTGTACCGGAGATCCTGCGCGGCGTGCCGGAAACGAATTCCTCTATCAAATCTTGGCTACTGAAAATATCGAGACATTTAAGGAAGTATTTGAGGGTCGCACGAAGGGCACAAAGAAGGTTGTTGTTACTTGCCCACATTGCTTTACAACTATTGGCCGTGACTATGCACAAAGCGGTTTTGAGTTAGAAATGCTTCATCACACCCAACTGTTAAACCAGCTTCTTCGCGAGAAAAAATTGCTGCCCATTAAAATGAGTCATACCGCTATGACGTATCACGATCCATGTTACTTAGGACGTCACAACGAGATTTACCAACCACCTCGTGAATTATTAGAGGCCACTGGTGCGCAAATCTCTGAGATGCCGCGCAATAAAGAGCGCTCATTCTGTTGCGGGGCTGGTGGCGGCCGCATGTGGATGGAGGAAAAACTAGGCACTCAAATCAACTTGAACCGCGTCGATGAAGCTATCGCCACCGGGGCACAAGAGCTGGCCGTTGCCTGTCCCTTCTGCCGAGTCATGACCAGCGATGGAATGACTGCCCGAGCATCAGATATTGAGGTTCTAGACGTGGCCCAAGTCCTCTTGCGCTCGGTAAAAGAGTAGCCAGGGCCAATACCCGAACATAGTTTTCCGTCTTTTCTCAGGAAACTCCCAGTCCATGGGAGCATTCTGTACCCATGACTACAACCGCAGAAAAGACTATGCAACGCATTCTCGTCGTTGACGATGAATCCAGTATCAGCGAACTGATCTCTACCAGCCTTCGCTTTGTTGGCTTTGATGTTCGTACTGCAGCCAATGGTGCACAGGCTTTAGCAATGGCTGAAGAGTTTCGTCCACATGCGATGGTTCTAGATGTCATGTTGCCAGATGTCGATGGCTTTGAAGTCTGTAAAGCGATTCGCAATGAAGGCGTATCTACCGGCGTACTTTTCTTAACAGCAAAAGATGGCATGGAGGATAAAGTAAAAGGTTTAACCCTTGGTGGCGATGATTATATGACTAAGCCATTTTCACTTGAAGAGCTAGTTGCGCGCTTGCGAGCATTACTGCGCCGCACTGGTGTTACGGAGATTGAGATTGATGATGAGAAGATGCGTTTTGCCGATCTTGAACTCGATGAAGCAACACATGAAGTTCGACGTGCGGGCAATCTTCTAGAGCTTTCACCAACTGAGTTCGCTCTGATTCGTTACTTAATCATTAACGCCGACCGTGTTGTTTCTAAATCACAGATTTTGGATCACGTGTGGCAATATGACTTCCGCGGTGACGCTGGAATCGTAGAAACATATGTTTCATATCTTCGCAAAAAAATCGATTGCTACGATCCACCACTAATTCATACAGTGCGTGGAGTTGGGTACCGACTACGGATGCCACCTAAGTAGAGATGAAATCACCGCTTCGCAACTGGTCGTTACGTAACCGCTTAACGGTAGGCGTACTTGTCCTTTCTGCAATCGGCTTTATTGGCGCGGGCCTTGCCGCACAAGGTGCGCTCAAGAGTTATCTCATTGGACAAGTCGATGATCAACTAAAAAGTGTTATAGGTGGAACAACTTCTCGCGTAAGTCAAGCTGGAATAGTTAATGATGAAGAGGCCAACCCGCAACATCTTGAATCTGACGAGGAAACTCCACTGCGTGCAAGTGCGGCGCCAGTAACTCCTTTGAATCGAGTCCCTACAAGCATCTCGGTGACTGTTCTAGATCCATTTGGTAACTTAATCGGAGGTATCGGTGGGGACTTAAACGCCAATAAAGTCACTAACTTTGTCACTGGACTGTTGCCTAATCAAATAGCGGCCTTTGGTAATAAACCTTTCACAATCAGAGCTCCTGGCCATGACTTTCGTGTTGTGACACAAGTTCTTCCATCGGCAATGGGAAGTGTCGTTGTCGCACAGTCGCTAGCTGATTTTGATAAGACTACGCATCGTATTGGCCGAATATTTCTATTTATCGGCTTCATAGTTTTATTGCTCATCGGAATTGCGGCTCGCCAAGTTATTAGATTAAGTATGAAACCACTTGAATCAGTTGAAGATACTGCGCAAAGAATTGCTGGTGGAGACTTATCTGCACGTCTTGAAAATGTTGAGCCAAACACCGAGGTTGGCCGTTTAAGTACATCACTGAATACAATGCTTGGGCGCATTGAAGAGTCCTTTGCGGTGCGCACTGAGAGCGAAGATAAACTTCGCCGCTTTGTTGCCGATGCCAGCCATGAACTTCGTACGCCTCTCACCGCCATTCGCGGCTTTGCCGAACTACACCGACAAGGCGCAGTCCCTGAAGGTGAAAAAACTAAGGAGCTCATTGGGAGAATTGAGAAAGAATCGATTCGTATGGGTGCACTCGTTGAAGATTTGTTGCTGCTTGCCCGTTTAGATCAATCACGACAAATGGAGCTAAAGCCGGTAGATCTGACACATGTCATTGAGGAAACCGTTGCATCTGCCACAGCTGCAGGACCTGATCATCCAATAACTGTGACAATGCCTAAAGAGCTGTACACACTTGGTGATTCTGATCGAATTTATCAAGTCTTTACTAACTTGCTCGCTAACGCCCGCACACATACGCCTGCCGGTACTGCGATAACAGTTGTTGCGCATGCAGAAGATGATGGAATTTATGTCACTGTTGCCGATAACGGTCCTGGGTTAAGTGATGAAGATCAGAAGAAGATCTTTGAACGCTTCTTCCGCGCAGATCCATCGCGCCAACGCAACAGCAACGAGGGCAGCGGTCTGGGTCTATCTATCGTTGACGCCGTTATGCAGGCACATGGTGGAAAAGTCGGTGTTGTCTCAAAACCAGGTGAGGGCGCTACCTTCACGCTCTTTTTTCCCAGCACCCCAAATGCTTAGCTCTGTAGCTCCATAGCTTTTAGAACGGCGATGCGCTCGGCAATCGGAGGGTGCGTAGAAAATAGCTTTGAAACTGATTTTCCATCAAGTGGAGACTCGATCCAAATATGTGCAACCGATGTTGATTTCTGATGAACAACTGTTGAATCAGCAGCTAAAACCTCTAGCGCACTGCGTAGCCCTGCAGGATTACGTGTAAAGGCAACGGCTGTGGCATCGGCTAACGATTCGCGCTTGCGTGAGATAGCAGAGCGCAGCAACATGGCTGCAAGAGGTGCCAAGATAAGGATGAGCAATGAGAAGACAAGTGCTATCGGATTGCCGCCATTACGGTCTCTATCACGACCACCACCAAACCACATCATGCGCGTCAACATATCGCTGAGAATCGCGATTGCACCTGCTGTTGTTGCGGCAACGGCCGAAACTAGAGTGTCGCGGTTAGCAACGTGTGCCAACTCGTGTGCGATCACACCCTGCAGTTGATCGCGATCCATGGCCTCTAAAATCCCCGTAGTAAAGGCGATTAGCGCATGCTCTGGATTACGTCCGGTCGCAAAGGCATTTGGAGCGCTGTCAACCACAATTGCAACCTTAGGCATTGGTAGTCCACTTGCAATTGTGACCTCATGAATTAAATTAAATAGCTTTGGGTTATCAGATTCTTCAATCAGTTTTGCACCAGTCATAGTTATGACTAATTTGTCGGCTCCATAGTATGAGCCCCACACTGAAATTAATGCGATACCAACGGCGATCGGAACAATACCCGCAGTACTGTTGCCGAAATATGTCATTGCAGCAAAGACAACGAGCCAAACAAGTGCGCCCATTCCCATGAGCAGCCCGATTGTTTTGCGCTTATTAGCCGCTTGTTGTGTTCTAAAGTTCATTGATATTAGAAAGTAACTTTTGGCGCGTTACGATCTTGTGGATCTTCGACCTCATAGAATTCGCGCTCTGTTACTTTAGCAAAGCTTGCAAAGAAGTTAGTTGGCACTGTTTTTACTGCCGTATTGAGCGAGCGCACATTGTCGTTATAGAACTGGCGACTAAATGCAACCTTATTTTCAGTCGTTGATAGCTCTTCTTGTAATGCTAAAAAGTTTGTCGATGCCTTTAGATCAGGGTATGCCTCAGCAACAGCTAGCAAACCGCGTAGCGCTTGAGTAAGCATTCCATCGGCTGCTGCAACATCGGCAACGGTTGTTGCACTGGTTGCCTTTGCGCGCGCGGTGACAACTGCATCAAAAGTTGATTGTTCGTGCTTGGCATATCCCTTAACGGTTTCGACCAGGTTAGGAATCAAATCTGCGCGACGTTTTAACTGAACTTCAATCTGTGCCCATGCTTCATTGACACTGATATTGAGACGAATCAAGCGGTTGTATTGAGCAACAATAAAGACAGCGATAAGGGCGATGACGCCTAGGACCACGATTGTTTTCATACCTAATTAAACCGCGTTTTCTGTGGATTCATTCCCTCAGGTTTACTGAATTTTTGATTTGTGGAAGTTTAAGAATGAGCGACTGGCGGTTGGCCCACGTTGACCCTGGTATCTAGAGCCGTACTTCTCACTGCCATATGGATGCTCGGCAGGAGATGAGAGTTTGATGAGACATAACTGACCGATTTTCATTCCTGGGAATAACTTCACTGGCAGGTTAGCCACGTTGGAAAGCTCAAGAGTGATGTGGCCGCTAAAACCCGGATCGATAAATCCGGCAGTTGAGTGCGTGAGTAAACCGAGACGGCCAAGGGATGATTTGCCTTCTAAGCGCCCAGCAATATCGTCTGGAAGAGTAATTACTTCATATGTACTAGCTAAAACAAATTCACCCGGGTGCAAAATAAATGGCTCATCGCCTTCAGTAATAACTTCGCGAGTTAGCTCTGGCTGTTCAATCGATGGATCAATGACGCTGTACTTGTGATTTTCAAAGACGCGGAAAAATTTATCTAGGCGCACATCCACCGATGATGGTTGGATCATCGCCTCATGGAAGGGTTCGCAGCCGACCCGGCCGGCGGCGATTTCGGCGCGAATATCGCGATCACTTAGTAGCACGCGCAGAACCCTATCCTTTTATGGCCAGATAGCGGGGCAGGCTTGCATAAGTTACTGACCAGTAGCAAAATCACCCCATGAGCCATTACACAGCCAACCTGCGCGATATTGAATTCTGCCTCTTCGACCTTTTAGGGCGCGACAAAGTTATGGGTACTTCGCTGTACGCAGACGTTGATCGCGATACCGCCATGGGCATGCTTGAAGAGATGAAACGTTTATGTGAAAACGATTTAGCTGAATCTTTTGTTGAGGGCGATCGCCTTGGAACTACTTTTGATAAATCAACAGGTGATGTGACAGTTCCACCAAGTTTTAAAAAATCTTATGACGCTTACGTAAGTGGTGAATGGTGGCGACTTGATGCCCCTGTTGATCTTGGCGGAATGAAGATTCCTCCATCGGTTCGTTGGGCAATCGCCGAAATGGTTTTAGGTTCTAATCCTGCGATTCATATCTACGCATCGGGCTATGCATTTGCGCAAGTTGCTTATGTTCTAGGTACCCCTGAACAAAAACATATGGCTAAGTTGATGGTTGATCGTCATTGGGGTGCAACGATGCAGTTGACCGAACCCGATGCGGGATCAGATGTTGGTGCCGGTCGCAGCAAGGCCGTGCAACAGGCTGATGGAACATGGCATGTCACTGGTACAAAACGATTTATCACTTCAGGCGATGCCGACTTGTACGAAAATATTATGCACTTTGTTTTAGCTCGCCGTGAAGGTGGCGGACCAGGCACAAAAGGTTTGTCGTTGTTCTTGATTCCAAAGTTTATGTTTGATCAAAAAACTGGCGACCTTGGTAAGCGCAATGGTGTGTATGTAACAAACGTCGAACACAAGATGGGTCTTAATGTTTCATCGACATGTGAAATTAATCTGGGTGAAAACGAGCCAGCTGTAGGTTATTTGCTCGGTGATGTGCATGAAGGTATTGCGCAGATGTTTAAGGTAATTGAGTTTGCGCGCATGATGGTTGGTACTAAAGCGATTGCAACGCTATCTGCCGGTTACATGCAAGCGTTAGCGTATTCAAAGATTCGCGTTCAAGGCGGTGACATGAAAGTTATGAACGATAAAGCTAGCCCTCGAGTGACGATTATTCATCACCCTGATGTACGCCGTTCACTGATGGTCCAAAAGTCCTATGCAGAAGGCATGCGTGCACTAGTTCTTTATACCGCCTCACTGCAAGATGAAGTTGAGCTTGCCGAAAAAGCTGGCGATGGCGATCGTCTGGCCGACATGATTGCACGTAACGATTTGATGTTGCCAGTTGTTAAAGGCTATGGATCCGAAAAATCGTGGACACTTTTGGGTACTGAATCACTACAAACATTTGGTGGCTCTGGATTTACACAAGATTGGCCACTTGAACAATATGTCCGAGATGCCAAGATTGACACGTTGTACGAAGGTACAACGGCGATTCAAGGCTTAGATTTCTTCTTTCGTAAGATTGTTAAAGATGGTGGACGCGCGATTGGCCTACTAGGTAAAGAGATTCAAAAGTTCGCCGAATCTGGTGGAGTGCATGCTGAAGAAAAGGCTGCATTGTTTACCGCTTTAGGAAACCTGAATGGAATCATCGCCGTATTGGTTGGCCATGCGATGGAGTCACAGGAAGATGCCGAGAAGATTTATGTTGTTGGTCTTAATACTTCGCGTTGTTTAATGGCCGTTGGTGACATCATCACTGCATGGTTGTTGTTGCGTCAGGCCGATATAGCCGCCGAAAAGCTTGCAACTGCAGGCAAAGATAGCGACTTCTATACAGGCAAAATCGCCTCAGCAAAGTTCTTTGTCGCTAACTTCTTGCCTCATATCGCATCTGATAGAGCGATCGTTGAAGCAACTAATGGATCCATCATGGATATTCCAGAAAGCGCCTTCTAAAACCACTAGTCTTACGAGATGTGGTCCACACGTAAAGGTGAAATTCTCGCTCTAACCGGGGCAGTCGCCTTTGCATTCAATGGCATAGTTGCAAAGTTACTTCTAACCAGCGGTTTGTCATCGATGCGTTTGACCCAAGTGCGTTGTGGTGGAGCATTTTTAATCCTTGGTGCATATGTATTTCTTCGTTACCGCGACAAGTTGCGCACAACTAAGCAGGAGCTGCCGTGGTTGGCTGCATATGGCCTCATTGGTTTTATGGCGGTGCAGGCTTTTTACTTCGTCGCCATTACGCGCATGCACGTCAGTATTGGCTTAATTATTGAGTTCACGGCGCCTATTTGGATTGTTCTATGGCTGCGATATGTAATGAAGAAATACGTACCGCCGTTGATGTGGATCTCTATCGCCATGGCTTTTAGTGGGCTGCTTTTAATCGCCCAAGTCTGGAAAGGCCAGACCCTTGATCCAATTGGCGTCAGCGCGGCGTTAGTCGATGCCATTGCGCTTTCAATTTACTTTTTGCTTGGGGAAAAACTTACACGTAATCGAGATGCCGAAACTCTCTCAGTCTATGGCTTTGGTTTTGCAACCCTAGGTCTGTTAATTCTGATGCCAATTTGGGATTACCCCGTTGGAGTCTTTACTCAATCAATTAATCTGCAGGGGATTCTGGGCGATTACAACGTACCGGGTTGGGTATTAATCGTCTGGATAATTCTGATGGGAACTATTGCCCCATACCTGCTGGTTGTTAATGGAATCAAACTGTTGTCGGCATCTACTGCCAGTGTGATGGGAATGGCTGAACCAGTTTTAGCGGGGATCTTCGCTTGGATTTGGATCTCTGAAAAGTGGAATGTGGTTCAGTTAATCGGTGGCGCTGTTGTGATCGTTGGAATTATTTTGGCAGACCGTGCACGTATGGCAGCACACTAGTTTTTAATTAAGCGCCGAATGAACTGTCTTCAGGTGGGGTAACTTCTCGCTGTTGAGTCCAGTCCGTTCCTGCACCAGGGTTTTGTGGCATGTCATAGAAGCGTGCGTAGTGAAGTTGAGCCGATACGGTAATTGTGCGCGTTGGTCCATTACGGTGCTTAGCAACGATTAAATCCGCTTCACCCGTACGATTTTGTTGGTCATACATATCATCACGGTGCAGCAAGATAACTACGTCGGCATCTTGTTCAATAGAGCCAGATTCACGCAAGTCAGACAACATAGGCTTCTTATCCGTGCGCTGTTCAGGTCCACGGTTTAGCTGTGAGATTGCGATAACTGGAATATCTAACTCTTTAGCCATCAATTTTAAGTGACGAGAGAACTCGGATACTTCCTGCTGGCGGTTTTCAACCTTTTTACCCGATGACATCAACTGTAGGTAGTCAATAACAATGAGTTTAAGGTTATGGCGCTGCTTTAAGCGACGGGCCTTTGCGCGAATCTCCATCATCGAAAGATTTGGTGAGTCATCGATAAACAACGGCGCTTCAGAGATCTCACCCATACGTCGCGCAAGACGTGACCACTCATCATCAGATAACGTACCTGCGCGAATATTATTTAAGCCAACGCGTGCTTCGGCAGACAACATACGCATTGTAATTTCAGACTTCGACATTTCCAGCGAGAAGATAACTGACGTTAAACCATTGTGAATCGATGCATGACGGGCAATATCTAGACCCAATGTTGACTTACCCATTGCAGGGCGTGCAGCCAAGATAATCATGTTGCCGGGATGGAAGCCATGTGTCAGCGCATCTAGATCTTTAAAGCCAGTCTTAACACCTTCAACACCAATACCTTTTGATATCGCTTCAATCTCATCTAAGGCTTGTGGCAACAAAGTAGAGAGCTGTACATAATCTTCGGACGAGCGGCGTTCGGTAACTGCATAGACCTCAGCCTGTGCTTGGTCGACCATGTCATCGACTTCACCTTCGGATGTATAACCGAGTTGAACAATCTTTGTTCCCGCTTCAACTAAACGGCGCATGATTGCATGTTCGCGAACAATCTTTGCGTAATAACCTGCGTTAGCTGCAGTTGGCACCGATGAAATAAGAGTGTGCAAATATGGTGCACCACCTGCGCGTGCAATATCTCCGCGCTTGGATAATTCAGCTGAAACAGTTACGGCATCGGCGGGTTCGCCACGACCATACAGATCGATAATCGCATCGTAAATTAATTCATGTGCTGGTCGATAAAAATCACGATCTCGAATAATTTCGATTACATCGGCGATTGCATCTTTTGATAACAACATTCCACCGAGAACAGATTGTTCGGCGATTAAATCCTGTGGAGGCGTGCGTTCAAACTCAGCGCCAACAGAGTTAATATTGGGATCTCTATTAGGGCGACTACTTGGAAGTTCTGCGATGCTCACGCCTTTAACCTCCCATGTAGGACTGACAATCTTTTGTTATTGCTACGTGCCTAACTTAGGTGCGCGCCCCTATCGCGAGCGAACATCACCGCTTTGCCTTGGGGACAAGCTGTGGGTAAAGGGGTGGATAAGCTCACAATTCTGTGTATAAAGCAGTGGATAGACTGTGGATAGCGGAGGGGGGTTAACACTCGCCGTGTGTATAACCGCAGGTCACAGGGGATATTTGTACACACAAGCCTGGGGATGAAAGTAATTCTGGCAATCTTAGAATCTGAGATTAAGCCCGGATGCGATCATTGTTTGGGTCAAATAGTGGTTCTTTGTGGATTGCACCGCTCACCCATGTACCGAAAAGCTCAACGTCCACCTGTGTTCCTGGGTCAGAGTTTTCGATGGGTAAGTAGGCATAGGCGATCGCTTTTCCAATTGTGTACCCCTGGCCCCCGCTCTTAATGCGACCAACTATTTCGTTATTGATTCGAATCGGTTCACTTCCAAATGGCACGGATGTAATGTCATCGAAAGTAATTGCAACAAGTTTTCTAGTCTGTATCTCTTTAGCTGCCACTGCTGCCGTTCTACCGTGGAACTTCTCTTTCTTTAATGAGACTGCGAACCCAAGCCCGGCCTCATAAGGATTAGTTTCCGTATTAATCTCACCGGCCCAAGCGCGATATCCCTTTTCTAAGCGAAGAGATTCAATAGCTCGATAGCCGCATGCAGTTAGACCTAAATCTTCTCCGGCCTCCATGATCTTTTCCCACAGCGTTAAACCATCTGCAACTGATGAATAGATTTCCCAACCGAGTTCGCCCACATATGTGATGCGAGTAGCACGGACTTTAATACCTGCCAGAGTAATTTCCTGTGAAGACATAAAAGGAAATGCGCTGTGATTTAAGTCAGCGGCTGTGAGTGATTGCAGAATTGCTCGGGAATTTGGGCCCATGATTCCAAAGCAGGTTAGATCACGGGTAATGTTTGTAATCTCAACATTATCAAAGTTAAACTCGCGGCGAATCTTTTCGAGCCAGCCAAAGTCATGAACTGCAAACGCTGTACCTGTAACAATCATGAACTCGTTGTCATCTGTTTGAGTAACGGTGTAATCAGATTCGATTCCAGCCTTTGAATTGAGTGCTTGTGTATAAACGGTCTTGCCAACACCTTTAACAACATTGTTGGCACATACATAGTTAAGAAATTCACCTGCGCGAGATCCGGTTATGCGAGCTTTAGCAAAGCTAGATTCATCAAATAATCCGGCGGCTGTTCTAGTTGAGTGGTGTTCTACTTGTACGGCCGATGACCAATGTTTACCAAGCCATCCTTGAGGACGCAGAGCTTGATTGCCGATGTTACTTTGATAGTAATTAACGCGTTCCCACGAGGCTTTTTCGCCAAAAACAGCACCGTGTGCTTTGTGCCATTCATAGATGGGAGATTTGAACTTAGGACGTGCGCTTGTGCGCTCTTCGCCGGGATAGTGAATGTCGTAATACTGTTCATAGTTTTCGGTGATGCGTTGCAGTGTGAAATCTGGGGATTCATATGAGGCGCCGAAGCGTTTAATATCCATATGCCACAAATCCATAGTTGGCTCACCGGCAACAATCCATTCGGCAACTACTTTGCCGATTCCACCGGCTCCTGCGATTCCGTGAGCACAAAACCCTGCAGCTACATAGAAGCCGCCGACCGATGTTTCACCTAAACAGAACTCGTTATCAGGCGTAAAACCTTCGGGGCCATTAATAAAGTTCTTAATTCCAATCTCAGCCATCTTTGGGACACGCTTTTGTGAGGCTTCTGCAATATCGTAAAAGCGATCCCAATCATCGGGTAGCAATGTGTTATTGAAATCCGCAGGAATATCATCGATGTTTTTATAATCAGCCGACCAAGCTTTGGAGTTTCTTTCGTATCCCCCCATTAATAATCCAGAAACCTCTTGACGAAAGTAAATCAAGTTATCGGGATCGCGCAGTGATGGTAAGAATGGTGCATCCGCATCCATAAAGTTATCAGTTATTAAGTATTGATGGCTCATAGGAACAATTGGAATACGAACATCGACCATTCGGCCGATTTGTGGGGCGTACATTCCGCCACAGTTAACAACTATTTCGCATTCAATCTCGCCTTTATCGGTTACCACGCTGCTCACTCGACCGTTAATAGTTTTTATTTCTAAAACACGGGTATGTGTAAATATCTGTACGCCATTTTTACGCGCGCCGGCAGCTAAGGCCATCGCTAACTGAGAAGGATCTACTTGACCATCTGATGCCATGTAACAGGCACCAACTACGCCATCTAAATCTATAAGTGGAAATAAGTTCTGAGCCTCTTGGGGTGAAATCTCCTTTAAATCAAGGCCAAATGTCTTAGCCCAACCGATTTGCCGGCGAATCTCCTGCATACGCTCTGGCGTAGATGCCAGTTTGATACTGCCGCATTCGCGCCAACTTGGTGGAGTATCGGTTGTCTGTAGCTTTCTATATAGATCCACCGAGTGCATATTCATTAAGGTCAACGTGGGATCTGCGCGCAACTGGCCGACTAGCCCTGCACTGTGAAAAGTTGAGCCACTCGTTAACTCGTTGCGATCAAGCAGAATCACATCTTTTTCGCCAAGTTCAGCCAAGTGATAAGCAACCGAGGTTCCACCTACGCCACCGCCGATAATGACGATTTTTGCTCTGGTTGGTACTACTGACACGGACACATGTGAAATGTATCCTGAACGGGTGAGCGATGCCAGTGCGTTAGAGCGTGAGTTTGCCCAACTCTTCAACAAGGTTGGGCGGTTGAACTCCCGTACATCGATCTCTGAACTATCAGGTGGCTTAACAAATCGAAACTTCCTGATTAATACGCCTGAAGGAAAATATGTCGCCCGAGTATCCAGTAATTCATCATCGCTACTTTCTATCGACCGTAGCTCTGAGTTTATAAATTCAACTATCGCCGGCAAGGGTGCAGTTGGCGCCGAGGTTTTGGATTACTTGCCCGGTGAGGGCTTATTGCTCATTGCTTATTTGGAGGGTAAAACTTATGGCGCAAGGGATGTTGGCTCAAACTTAGCGCGTATAGCTGCGAGTTTGCGGGGCCTGCATGCACTAGCTCCCTTTGATCATGAGTTTAATATGTTTGATGTTCAGAAAAACTATCTAGCCATCGTTGAGAAAGAGCACTTTAGATTGCCTGATGACTATTTAAGTTTTGCACCCATTGTCGAATCGGTTAAAAAAGCTTTTATGGTTTTAGATGAGGGTTTGGTTTCATGTAATAACGACTTACTGCCCGGCAACTTCATCGATGATGGTGAGAAGATTTGGTTGATTGACTACGAATACTCGGGAAATAACGATGCCTGCTTTGAGATTGGCAATGTCTGGGCTGAGGCCTTCTTGCCACTTGAAGCCTTAGAAGAGTTAGTAGCTGCGTATTACGGGGGATACCGCCCTGACAAGGTTGCACGTGCATGGTTGTGGGCTCTCGTTGGAAAGTATGGTTGGACTTTATGGGCATCGATCCAATCAGAGGTCTCTGCTCTTGATTTTGATTTTTGGCAATGGGGAATGGCTAAGTACGATTTAGCGCGCACTGAGTTTACAAGTGATTACTTTAAGCGGGCGATGATTAATGTTGTAACGAAATAAAAAAGCCCGCCGCATATGCGACGGGCCTTTCTAAGTTTGTAATTATTCAGCGACAACGCTTACTGTTGCAGTTGCAACAACGTTGTGGCCAAGAGAGACCTTAACTTCATGGTTTCCAGTCTTCTTGATGTGGCCGGCAGTCTTGATCGCATGACGATCAATATCTAAACCAACAGCAGCCTTAATGGCACTTGCAACATCTTTATCGGTTACAGAACCGAACAAGACGCCCTTTGCGCCGACCTTGACCTTGGCAGTGATAGTTGCAGCCTCAAGCTTTGCCTTGACCTCTTTTGCATGATCAATGTCGCGAATTTCGCGATTTGAACGTGCGCGACGGATGCTCTGAATCTGCTTTTCTCCGCCAAGTGACCAAGCAATTGCATTTCCGCGTGGCAACAAGAAGTTGCGTGCAAATCCATCTTTAACAGTTACGACATCGCCTGCAGCGCCTAGGCCTGCAACTTCACGAGTAAGGATGAGTTTCATAGTTGATTCACTCCTTATTTCGCTGAAGATGTGTAAGGAAGTAGTGCTACTTCACGGCTGTTCTTGACTGCGGTTGCGATCGAGCGTTGGTGCTGTGTGCATGCACCTGTAACGCGGCGAGCGCGGATTTTGCCGCGGTCAGAGATGTACTTGCGAAGAGTCGCGATATCTTTGTAATCGATATACGTGACCTTCTGCTGGCAGAAGCTACAAGGCTTCTTCTTAAACTTTTTATTCAGGGCAGCAGCTTTTGCGCCCTTATTCTTTGGCTCGCGTAGAGCCTTATTATTTCTTGCTCCCATTGTGGTGCTCCTTTTCGGGCCCTAGTTTTTTAAAGTTATTTTTTAATTAACTTATTTGGCTAGGAATGGATGGATAGGTTGATTTAAAACGGAGGCTCGTCGGTTGTTGAGGTTCCCCAACCACCGCCAGCTGCTGGTGTTGACGATGCTGCAGCCCATGGATCTTCGGTAAATGAATCGTTCACAGCTGGTGCTGAGAATCCGCCACTTGTTCCGCCAGCGCGTTGGGTCTTAGTGACCTTAGCTGTTGCGTTACGTAGTGATGGACCGACTTCATCTACTTCTACCTCAAAGACTGTGCGCTTTTCGCCCTCTTTAGTTTCATAAGAACGTTGCTTCAATCGACCAGAAAGGATGACGCGCATTCCTTTTGTCAGTGACTCAGCAACGTTCTCTGCTGCTTGTCGCCAAATCTGACACTGTAGAAAAAGGCTCTCGCCATCTTTCCACTCATTAGTTTGCTTATCTAAATAGCGAGGTGTTGACGCAACACGAAACTTTGCAACGGCCGCACCTGATGGTGTGAAACGTAGCTCCGGATCGTCAACTAAGTTGCCAATCATTGTGATTGTTGTATCTCCTGCTGCCATTTTATTTCCTCATCTCTACTCGTGGAGTCCGTGCTTATTATTTTTCTGGGCGTATAACTTTGGTGCGCAGAATCGCTTCATTCAAATTGAGTTGACGATCTAACTCTTTGATTGCAGCTGGTTCGCAGTTCATATCGATAACTGCGTAGATACCTTCGCCCTTTTTCATGATTTCAAATGACATACGGCGACGGCCCCACAAGTCGAGCTTGTTGACGGTTCCGCCGGAGTCTTTAATAATCTTTAAGTATGTTTCTAGGCTTGGTGTGACTGTACGTTCTTCAAGTTCTGGATCAAGAATGACCATAAGTTCGTAGTGACGCATGCGTTAACCCGACCTCCTCTGGACTAAGACGGCCACGGCATTTCCGTGACAGGAGGGTTAGTGCTTTTCCTGTACCGCCACAAAGTGCCGGTTCAAGAGGGTTAAGGGTAGACCTTAGAGGCTTCAAAGAGTAAATCGAAGGCTGATCCCTGTGTATTTCCAGCCTTTCTAGCCCGTTTTACCAGCACTCCAATGAGGAAAAGAGTGCCTGCGATACGGACAAGGCTCAGCAGCGCATAGCCGGCCTCGGGCAGACCAAAGCGTGCGCCAGTAAAGAGAGCTAAGTGTTGCCAAATTGCAATGTGATAAATAACTTCAACGCTTTGCCAAATCCAAAATGCATACAGATCTTTCTTTGTTGTTAATGCAATCACTGCAAGTGGTGTTAACCATAAAACATATTGAGGTGAATACACCTTGCTGGCAATCATTACTGTAGCCAAAACAATGAATGCAACTGAAGCCAAAGTTGGAGTGTGTTTGAGCTCAAAGAAGAAGATTGCTATAGCAGTAAGTCCTACTAATAGAAGAAGTAATGACAAATAATTTATATTAGTTAATCCGACGCCTAGTTGGTTGAGTGCCAACCATAGTGATCCCCAATCAGCCACGCGCTCGATGTTGAGTTTATAGAAACGCCACCATCCCGTCGGGGTAGTCAATGCAAATGGCGCATTTATTACCGCCCACACTAACGTCGTAGTCGCGATGTATTTAACTAACTCTCGTATCCGATCTTGGCGCCACAAAATCATAATGATTGGAAATATAAGAAACACCGGTAGGAATTTTGTAGCGATAGAGATTCCTAGTGCAAGCGAGCTATTGAGATACGCCTTGCGATCAAACCAATAGATTGCCAACATCATCGTGATAATCGCCCATAGATCCCAGTTGATATACAACGAGGCAATCATCGCTGGTGCAACGGGAAGTAAGTATGAAAACTCCGGCTTCATCCTAGAAACAAGAATAACTAAACCGATAAATAATAAAGCCAGTAGAAATACATTAATATTAAAATAAGAAAGTGCCGTATTAACTAATTCGGCAGTTGCAAACATAACAACGCCGGTGATTACTGGGTACTCCACTGAGTTTGTATCGCTGGCATATGGCCACTTGTTATCGTGTAAGCCTCGTTCGCCATAAAGAGATGGCAGATCGCTATAACAAGCGTGAATGTACTGATCTGGAGTAGCCCAGTTACTACCTTCGCAATGCGAAAACTTGGCAAAAGATAAAAGTGAGGCCAGCACAGCTAAAGCTAATAAGGCTTTAAAGCGCAGTGCCATTATGGTTTACGGGTTTGTGTGCCGCCCGATGTCATAACTATCGGATCTAACCCGCCGATATTTGCCGGTGCTGGAAAAGCCATAACTGGTTCGCCCTTTAGTGCGCCCTTCATAAAGGCGGTCCAAATCTTGGCAGGAAAAGTTCCTCCAGTTAACGACGTTAAGCCGCCAATACCGTTGAGAGATTCAGATGCGCTATCACGGAAGAAGGCTACCGAGGCGGCTAGTTGTGGCGTATAGGCACTAAACCAAGCGGACGCATTTGATTGTGATGTTCCAGTCTTGCCTGCTGCTGGACGGCCCAACGCCAACGCTGCGGCGCCGGTTCCGCCCGTAACAACACCTTTAAGTGCATACGTTAGATCGGCCATAACCTCTTTTGAAAAGACTTCTTGGGTTTCTGGTTTGGCTTGATACAGCACGCCCTTATTGGAGCCCAAAACTTGCGTGACTAAGAAAGGTTTCGATTTTATTCCTTGGGCTGCAAAAGTGGCATATGCATTTGCAACATCAATTACGTGCGGGCTTGCAACTCCTAACACAACAGATGGTGTTGGCATCATTGCAACTGATTCTGGAATTCCTGCGCGCCGTGCAACATCGACAACTGCTACTGGTCCAACCTTAATTCCAAGAGGAACAAAGACTGTGTTAATCGAGTGTTTTGTTGCATATAGTAAATCGATTTGCCCCCAACCCTCATTGCCATAGTTTGAAACTTCGTAGGGTTTTCCGGCATCATCAAAAGTTTGCGGTGAATCACCATTCCACATTGAGGTTAATGGAATTCCTTGTTCTAAAGCGGCAACTATCGCAAATGGTTTAAAAGTAGAACCTGCTAATGCAATTGACTGTGTAGCATCGCTTAATTGGCGCGCTAAGTAATCTCGGCCGCCATATAAAGCGACTATTTCGCCAGTGCCAGGTCTAATTGCAACTAATCCAATTCGTAAATTTTCTGGGGCTTTGGATGGGTAAAACTTATTGACCGCATCAACGGCTGATTGTTGTGCTTTTTGGTCAAGTGTTGTTTTGATAACAAGGCCACCAACAAGAAGTTGATCCTGACTAAAACCAAGCTTTGCTAACTCTTTTTGTACCGCTTCAATAATGTGACCTTTAGGTCCGCTCAGTTGTCCAGAACTTGATCGCGGTGCAACCGTTGGGAGTTTCATTTTGGCGGCATCTTTGGCACTTAACCAACCTGCATCGACCATTCCTTTTTTAACATATTCAAATCGCGCCTGCAATCTCTCTTTGTTTCCTTCTTTGAAGGCAGGGTCATACAAACCTGGCGAGCGCAGAATAGATGCGATGACGGCAGCTTGAGAGTTTGTTAACTGTTCTACGTTGCGATTGAAATACTGTTGAGACGCGGTCATGACTCCGTAGGAGCCGCGACCAAAGTAAATAGTATTTAAGTAGCTTTCAAAGATTTGATCTTTTGACAACTGATTCTCAAGCTTGATTGAGATTACTAACTCTTTGATCTTCCTTTGAATCGTACGGCTGGGGTTAAGAAAGGCTGTCTTTGCGTACTGTTGTGTAATAGTTGAACCGCCTTGAAGCGATCCACCCTTTAAATTATTAACTATCGCACGGGCGATTCCAGTAACACTAAAGGCTCGATTTGAATAAAATCCGCGATCTTCGGCGGCTAAGACTGCATGACGAACATTGAGTGGAATCTTTGCCAGTGGAACTATCTGTCGATTTTGAGTTCCAACACGTCCTATTTCTTGACCGTTTGAATATTGAATAATTGTTGATTGGCTGTTCACATATGCATTGGGATCTGGAATATCCACTGTGAAATATGCAAGGGCAAAGAGAGTCGCGCCGGCGATAAAACCAAAGCCACCGACAAAGATTGTGGTTCGAATCAACAGTTTGCGCAGCATTAGTTAAGGCTACCGTGCTGCGTAATCGTCGTCTTCGAGGGTACGTGTCTTGCGAGGCGCTTTGCGCTCGGTTCCATCGCCTAATACGAAGGATGCGCACATGTGGTTCCACGAACAGTCCGGACATACCTCCACGATGTAGACGCGAAACTCTCCAAACTCGCTCTCCATCTCAATGAGCTCTTTAGGAGTCTTAATGCGACCTGAGTATTGGCCCAGCTGTTCGCCGAAGGTGTAGCGAAGTTCAACCATGGCGCTTTTCTTACACACAGGGCAGTTGCGTGAAACCTTTTCCCCGTGCCACTTGGCCGCACGCAGCAGATATGGGTCTGCATCACATGCATCAACTGTTCCTCGGAAAAGGGCCAATAAGGTGGCGCGCTTATCGAGTGAATAGTCGATGAAGGATCGTTGAGATTTCATTATTAGGTAAGAATAAACCAACTTGTGCGACTACGCTCAATCTCGTGAGTCTTTTTGAGCTCCTGAAGCATCCGCGCTTTTCTCGCCTGCTGGCGATTCGCTGGATGGGCCAAATTACCGATGGAATCTTTCAGAGCGCCTTGGCCTCCTTCATTCTATTTTCCCCAGAACGCCAAGCGAATGCACTTAGCGCTGCTCTTGGTTTTGCCGTTGTTTTATTGCCGTACTCAATCGTCGGTCCATTTGTAGGAACCATTCTGGATCGCATCTCGCGGCAACGGGCCTTGTTTATTTCAAATATGGTTCGTGCTGCAAATCTGTTGCTGGTTGCGTTGCTGATATTTAGTGGCTCGACAGGATTTGAATTAACAATAGTTGTCTTGATTGCATTTGGCGTAAACCGTTTAATTCTGGCGGCTTTATCTGCTGGACTTCCCTTACTTATCGATAGCAAATCACTGATTACTGCAAATGCCATTGCCGTTACTGGAGGTTCTTTGTTGGTGGTTATCGGTGGAGGAATAGGTGTTGGCGTCCGAGCCCTTGTCGATTCATTGGCACTTGCCAACCACGCCGATGCTTTACTGATTCTTATTGCTAGCGCAGGCTATTTTATTGCTGCATTGCTGACTGGAAGATTAAAGAAGTATGAAATCGGACCTCAACGCCATGAGAAGGAAGCCGCTAGTTTCACTCAGGGTTTGAACGATATGCGTGAAGGTTTTCAATTCTTAGCAATCCATAGCGACGCCGCTCGCGGAATTCTTACCACTGCAGTTCATCGCGGAGGATTAACAGCGTTGACATTGACGGCTTTGTTATTAGAGCGAAATACATTTAACGATCCTGCATTTCCCGAAAAAGGACTTAAAGGATTTGGCATAGCTTTATCTCTGGCTGGAGTAGGTCTCTTTCTGGGAGCTTTCTTAGCTCCTTACGGTGTATCAAGAGTGGGGCGACATCGTTGGATTAGATACTCCATGTTGGCCAGTGCCATGTGTCCTTTAATCTTGGCCGCATCCCAAACTCAAATTACTTTAGCTGCAACTGCTTTTCTTACATCTTTCTTTGGTCAAAATGTAAAAGTTACTAATGATGCGTTAGTGCAATCAAAGATTGACGACTATTTTAGAGGTCGTGTCTTTGCTGTCTACGACGTTTTGGTTAACAGTGCCATTGTTTCAGGAGGTTTGATTGCAGCGTTGCTACTTCCAACTTCCGGGGTTTCACCGCTAGTTCCATTATGCGTATCTGCAGCGTATCTATTAACTGTTCTTCGCTTACTTCGTAGTTCGGCTTTTCCACCACGCCAATAACTGTTCAGTGGCTTTTTCAACTCCGATTGGCCCTTGATCTAATCGCAACTCCATTAAGAAATCCATAGCTGCGCCAACCTCCCTGGAAGGCTTCAAATCCAATATCTGCATAACTTGTGCCCCGTCTAAATCGGGGCGAATCTTTGAGAGTTCTTCCTGCTCCATCAAAACATCAATGCGTGCCTCTAGTGAGTCATAGACGTTTGAAAGTCGAGTTGCTTTAGCTTTATTGCGCGTTGTGCAGTCGGCACGAGTTAATACGTGTAAATGAATAAGAAGTTCCCCTGCATCGCGAACATAACGCCGCACAGCTGAATCACTCCATTCACCATCTCCGTAGCCATGAAAACGCAGGTGTAGCGCGGTTAAAAGCTCGACAGCTTCAATAGTATCCCCGTCAAAACGCAGCTCTTGTAAGCGTTTCTTGGCTAAACGTGCGCCAACAACTTCATGGTGATGAAACGAGACCCCACCGCCTTCTATGAAGCTTCTTGTCTTTGGTTTACCAATATCGTGCAACAGTGCAGCTAAGCGAATTACTAGATTCGCACCGCCAAGGCGTTCTTCCTGCATCATTGCTTGTTCTAAAACCGTTATTGAGTGCTCGTACACATCTTTGTGATGATGATGCTCATCGACCTCTAAACGAAGTTTAGGAATTTCTGGAATCACAAGCTCTGCTAAACCTGAGTCAACTAAAATTGTTATACCTGTTCGTGGGTTAGGCGACATTAATATCTTTGTAAACTCATCACGTATACGTTCGGCTGAGATTATGGTGATCCTCTGTGCCAGATTATGCATTGATGTTAAAACTTCAGGAGCGATTTCAAAACCAAGTTGACTTGCAAATCGTGCAGCGCGCATCATGCGAAGAGGGTCATCATTAAATGAATCATTCGGTAGGCCTGGTGTTCGTAAAGCCTTTTTTGATAAATCGGCTAGTCCACCGAATGGATCGATGAACTCTGGTTGCGCACCTGTTAACTCCAGCGCCATTGCATTTACCGTAAAGTCACGACGGGATAAATCACCGAGAATATCTTTTCCGTATTCAACTTCGGGTTTGCGAGAATCCGCATCGTATTTTTCTGTACGGTATGTCGTAACCTCAACCGTAGTATCCCCACGTTTTCCTGCCACAGTTCCAAAAGCAATTCCGGTATCCCAAACATTTTCGGCCCACTCGTTGAGAATCTTTTTTGTTTCTTGTGGCAATGCGTTGGTTGTGAAATCTAAATCATTTCCAAGTCGTCCCAATATTGCATCGCGCACTGGGCCCCCAACTAGCGCCAAGGTAAATCCTTTGGCCTTAAAGGCATGGGCAAGAGAGCTCGCCAAGGGAGCACGTTCTATGAGGGAACGGATCGCTAACTCGCCTGCGGCACCTAATGCACTAGTCACAATAAGTAAGGTTAGAGCAGTACCCTTGCTCCATGATCCCGGCACCTGGTGCGGGCAGCGAAGGCGTTAAGAAAAAGCGGAAGCGGAAGCGCCCCGCTAACCGCGGCCCCCAAACAACAACTAAACCCAACCCATCGACCAAGCCTGCTGGAAAGTGGGTCTACGCAAAACGCGTCGATGAGGTTAGTGCTGGTGGCTTGGTTATCGATTCAACAGGAACCATGGGTCTGCTCATAGGTCGAATCGATCAAAAAGACTCTAGTGGAACCAAACTTTTATGGTCATTGCCAAAGGGTCATATCGAAGCTGGCGAAACCCCCGAGCAGGCGGCAATTCGAGAAGTGGCAGAAGAAACCGGAATCACTTCGGCAATCTCGCGCTCACTTGGCGTGATTGATTTTTGGTTTATGGCAGGCGGTAAAAGGATTCACAAGACAGTTCATCATTTTCTCTTTTCAGAAGTTAGTGGCGATTTAACTCCGCAGATAAGTGAAGTTGATGAAGTCTCTTGGTTTCCTTTAACTGAGATTATCGACCATCTTGCCTACCCCGATGAAAAGAAGTTAATCGCACGGAGCGGTGAGCTAAAGATATGAAAAAATTCGTTGGTGGTTTGTTATCAATATTCTTTATTTTTGGCCCACTACCTGTTTCGTCTGCTGAAAGCTCTGTAGTTAAGATTGTTAGCCCACCACACCAAACTTTCACGGGTGAGTTTCGAAATGATGATTTAGCTCAAGAGCTAACACCATCAGGTCGGCTGGGACAATTAGTTTACGTTCCTGATGTTCGATCTAAAGTTTGGGTTATCGATTCATCCCTGATTGACGAAGTTATTGCAATGACCGGTGACTATAAAATTGCGAGTAAAGCCACACCGATCGGAAATGCGATTGCAACTAATTGGTTAGCACAGTTAAGGAGAGTGACGTCAACAAATGATGTTGTCTCACTTGCATATGGAAATCCAGATGCTGCTCTGGCTAGACGTTTAGCTCCAAGTGAATTAAGGGCCTACTACGCCTTTGGAAAGTTAAAGCTTGAGACATTCTTAGGCCGCTCGGTTCGAACTGCTGAGGGAACGGGTTTAAATGCGGGTAGTTCGCGGATAACACCTGCGCAGCGTTTGTCATATAGCGATAGTCGCAAGGCTTTAACGCGGCTTTCAAGAGTTGTCACACATACAGATGTATCGGATTTACGCATGAAATTGGCTAGCCTGCTCACGCCTACACTCGATAAAACATCGCGCGAATACTTTACGGCTAGTTCTGTTAAAGCAGTTGCAGCGCAGACACACAGATTGCGTGTGAATCCCGGGAAATACCAAATAACAACCGAGAACGCCAAACTGCCAGTAACCGTGATTAACCAATTCCCTGTCGATGTCACTATTGATATCTCCATGATGGCCAAGAACTCTCGAATTCTCGTCTTAGGCTTTACTGGAATTCACTTAGCACCTAACTCAAAAACTCAGTTAGAGCTGGCGACTCAAGTGATTGCTCCAGGTGAAACGACTGTCTTTGCCCAGATAACCGATTCAAAGGCTATCCCAGTTGTTGATTTCTCCATTTTACAGCTCAACGCCACCGTCATAGATTCCAGAGTCACGTGGTTTACAACTGGAGCGGCAATACTTCTCTTATTAGCAGCCGTTACCCAAAGTGTTCGCCGAGTTCGAAAGGGGCGCAAATATGAAATCTAACGAGCTTTTTCGTGCTTCTGGAATCATGGCTCTTGGAACAATTATTTCGCGTATCACTGGCTTCATTCGCGGAATTCTTATCGTTGCCGTGCTTGGTACAACTTTATTAGCCGATACGTACAACGTTGCAAATACGATGCCGAATATCTTGTATAACTTGCTTGTTGGTGGCGCTCTTACTGCGATATTTATTCCGCAACTTGTTAGATCTTTTGACCATGAGGATGGCGGCGATAGTTTCGCTTCGCGACTAGTGACAACTATTTCATTAATTTTACTTGTTCTGGTTGTAATTGGAGTGTACTTCGCGCCTGCATTGGTGCGTCTGTATGCGCCAGAGTTCTTTACGCCTGGATTTGAAACTGAAAAAGAGATTGCAATCGCTTTCACTCGTTACTGTCTTCCTCAAATCTTTTTTCTTGGTGTCTTTACGATGTTGGGCCAGGTTGCAAATGCCCGTGGTTCATTCGGCCCTTTAATGTGGGCGCCGATTGCTAATAACCTAGTTGGCATAGCTCTTTTTGGCTCATTTTTAGTCTTTTCTCCTGCAATAACCGCAGACACAATTACATCTTTACAAGTTCAAGTTTTAGGGTGGGGTACAACTCTTAGTGTTGTTGTGCAGGCCTTGGTATTAATCCCGGTTATTCGACGTTTAGGAATTACATTAAAACCACAGTGGGGCTTATCTGGCTTAGGAAAATCTTTTGGTTTAGCTGGTTGGACTCTCTTGTATGTCCTAATATCACAGCTTGGTTACTTGGTCACTGTTAATGTTGCAACGAGTGCCGCAGTTAGAAGCGCGCAGGAAGGCATTACTAGGGGAGTTGGGTATACGCCATACACATATGCCTATTTTGTGATGCTACTTCCTTATTCAATCGTAACGATCTCAATTATTACGGCAATTCTTCCTCACTTATCGCGTTTGGCTGTTGCTAAAAATCGCGATGAGGTACGTGTTCAATTGATTCGTGCAATTAAGTTAGTAGGCGTCATAACTATTCCAAGCGCAGTCGCTTTCCTATTGTTTGGCCCGCTTATCACCCAAGTTATTTTTGTTGGTATTCCTGCAGATGACTCACGATATATAGGCTATGTACTTTCAGCTTTAAGTTTTGGATTGGTTGCCTTTTCAATCAACTTAATTTTGATCCGTGGTTTTAACGCTTTTGAAGATACTAGAACACAAGTTATTTCGATTTTTATAATTAATCTAATCTCCGTTGGGCTTTCTTATCTATTTCTTCATCTTCTTAAGATTCAATGGGTAACTATTGGTCTTGGTTTAGCGTTCTCAATTAGCTATTTAGTTGGCTTGCTAATTACTCTCTCACTGCTTAAAAAACATACTGGCAAGATCTCGGTGATGGATTTCTTTGGCCAACACCTGCGCTTGTTTGGCGCCGCTTTTGGTGTAATGACGCCTCTATACGTATTAATGCGCTACATCACATGGTTAGGCGTTGAGTTATCGCCTATTGCTCGCGCTGGCGAACTCCTTCTTGTTATGGTCATGGCCTTCTTAGGATATTTAGTTGCAGGTAGGGCCGTTGGAGTTGAGGAGATCAGCATGATTCGCCACTTACGTGACTCTGTGGTTCGCCGCTCATCAAGTACGGAATAAAGCGTGTAAATTGCGGGTTATAAGCATCGGTGAGGTCAACAAGGAGTGAAAAATGAGTGAAGTGCGCGATGTAGTAATCGTGGGATCTGGGCCAGCTGGTTATACGGCCGCTATTTACGCATCTCGCGCGCAGTTGAACCCAATTATTTATGAGGGTTCTGTAACTGCTGGCGGCGCGCTAATGAATACAACTGAGGTAGAGAATTTTCCTGGTTTTGTTGACGGTGTGATGGGTCCAGATTTAATGGACAACATGCGTAACCAAGCCAAACGTTTTGGTGCAGAACTGATTACCGATGACATTGTTGAAATGGATTTAGTAGGGGATATAAAAACTCTTACCGATGGATCAGGAAATATTGTTAAAGCAAAATCAGTCATCTTGGCAACTGGTAGTGCTTATCGTGAAATTGGACTTGAGAATGAAAAGCGTTTATCGGGTCATGGTGTTTCATGGTGTGCAACTTGTGATGGCTTCTTCTTCCGTGATCAAACCATCGCTGTTGTGGGTGGAGGCGATTCAGCAGTAGAAGAGGCGACATTCTTAACGCGCTTTGCCAGCAAAGTAGTTCTGATTCACCGTCGTGATGCATTGCGTGCCTCAAAAATTATGGTTGATCGAGCAACATCAAATCCTAAGATTGAGTTTTTATGGAATACCGAGGTAATCGATGTTCTTGGTGATGCAAAGGTTTCAGGTTTAAAACTTCGCAGCACTGTTGATGGCACCGAATCTGAACGTGCGTTTACAGGTTTATTTGTTGCTATCGGACACATTCCGCGTAGCGAGCTTCTTACCCAACAAGTCACGCTCAATAGCGAAGGTTACGTAGAAGTCGATGGACGATCAACTCGTACAAATCTTCCTGGAGTATTCGCTTGTGGTGACCTTGTAGACCACACCTATCGCCAGGCCATTACTGCTGCAGGCTCGGGTTGCCAAGCCGCCCTTGATGCAGAGAAATATCTAGCCCACCACTAAAGTTCACGTACTACACAAAGAATACGAGGAGTAAAAATGGCAACAAGTAAGGTAACAACTGCAACTTTCGATGCAGAGGTTTTGAAGAGCAGCACACCTGTTTTGGTTGATTTTTGGGCTGAATGGTGCGGACCTTGCCGTGCAGTTGGTCCAATTCTTGAGGAAATCTCAAATGAATATGGCTCAAAAATTAAGATTGTAAAGCTTAATACTGATGAGGAATCAGCGATTGCTATTAAGTATGGCATCACGTCGATTCCAACAATGAATGTCTTTGTTAACGGTGAAGTTGTAAAGACCATCGTTGGAGCAAAGCCAAAGCCTGCATTACTAAAAGATCTCGCAAGCTTCATCGCTTAATTTTCTTCCTAGGAAAACTAATGCCAGAGCTAACGCAAGCACAGATAAGATCCTTTCAACAAGCCCGCGGTTTGAGTGTAACTGGGCTCATTGACGAGGTAACTGCGCGTGCACTAGAAGAAGCTCGCTGGAAATTAGGGGACCGTTCTTTAAATCTTCAAACACCGCCGTTGATGCGCGGTGATGATGTTGCAGCGTTACAGTCTCGCTTAACTGAAATGGGTTTCGACTGTGGTCGAGTTGATGGAATTTACGGGTCGCGCTCTGAAGCTGCAGTAAAAGAGTTCCAACAATCTGTTGGAATTAATGTTGATGGAAAATGTGGACCTGCAACCATCATTGCCTTACTGCGATTAACGCGAATAGTTTCTGGGGGAGCACCTTCTGCAATGCGCGAAAGTGCAACCCAGAGAAATCGTGGACCTGCACTTGCAAATAAAGTTATTGTTTTGAATCCAGATGGTGTTGATCCACTTATCTATGACGTTGCGGTGCGAACCGAGGGCCGCTTGTTAGCATTAGGTGCATCTGTTTTCTTAACGCGTGGTGTTTCAAATAATCCATCCGAGATTGAACGTATTGCATTTACAAATCAAAGTGGTGCTGACCTAATGATTTCACTGCATTTAGATACCTATCCAAACGAGTTAGCGCATGGTGCGGCAACTTATTTCTATGGCAGTGATGCTCATGGAGTTCACTCAATTGTTGGCGAGCGCTTTGCCTCTCTGGTTCAGCGCGAACTATGCGCCAGAACAGATCTGACTAACTGCCGCACGCATGCTAAAGCGTGGGATCTTTTGCGTTTAACGCGGGCACCTGCCGTACAAATCGATTGTGGTTATGACAGTAATTCGGGGGATATGGAGCGCATCGCTCGTCCCGATTTCAGAGATGTAATTGCTGAAGCTTTAGTAATAGCCATTCAACGCCTTTATTTGGCTGCCGAAGATGATGCAAAGACTGGAACCCTGCGAATTGCAGATCTTAGAAGTGCAGGCATTCGCCGCTAAATACGGCCCGAAGTACGCATGGGTTATGGCAGACTTCGCCCATGTCTGAGATAACGCAACGCTTTGCAACTGGAGCCCCTCAAAATCTAGAGGAGCGCTTTGCAAGCCGAGCCGCGCACATGAAGCCAAGTGAGATTCGCTCACTCTTTGCCGTTGCATCTCGCCCTGAAATCGTCTCGCTGGCTGGAGGAATGCCCAACTTATCGGCCTTCCCAATGCCCATGATGGCCGATGTCGTCCAGAAACTAGTTTTGACCAATGGCGCTGAAGCTCTGCAATATGGAAGTGGTCAAGGCCACCCAAAACTGCGCGAGCAGATTTGTGAAGTTATGGCACTTGAGGGCATCCGTGCTAACCCTGACGATGTTTTAGTCACTACTGGATCTCAACAGGCCTTGGATTTAATCTCTCGCATCTTCATCGACCCGGGCGACGTCGTCTTGGCCGAGGCCCCGTCATACGTCGGCGCTTTAGGAACTTTTCACCAGTATGAGGCCTCGGTTGTCCATGTTGAGACCGATGACTCGGGTTTGGTTCCGCAGGGTCTGCGCGATGCTATTAAGAGCGTGCGTGCATCTGGACGCAAGATCAAATTCCTGTACATGATCCCAAACTTTCAAAACCCTTCAGGTGTATTGCTGCCGGCCGAGCGTCGTACTGAGATTTTAGCAATTTGCCGCGAAGCTGGAATCTTTGTTGTTGAAGATAATCCTTACGGGCTACTGGGCTTTGATAAGCCATCGCCTAATGCAATGCGCGCTGAGGATTCAGAGAATGTTATTTACTTGGGAACTTTTTCTAAGACAATCGCGCCAGGCCTTCGAGTCGGTTGGGCCCTTGTTCCCCCTTCACTAAAAGAGAAGATGGTGATTGCAAGTGAGTCTTCGATTTTGTGTCCTTCTAATTTTGCACAACTAACTATTTCAAGTTATTTGGCCGACCAACCATGGCGCGATCAAATTGCATCATTCTGCGATCTATATAAAGTTCGCCGCGATGCAATGTTGGAGTCTCTCGACGAGTATTTTCCTGCAGTAGCAAAGTGGACTAAGCCTGGTGGCGGATTCTATGTATGGGTTACTTTGCCGCCTGAAATCGATACAACGGCGTTAATGCCAAAAGCTATTGTCGCCAAAGTTGCCTATGTACCAGGTACTGCTTTTTATGCCGATGGTTTTGGTTCGTGGTCACTGCGCTTGTCCTACTGCTATCCAACTCCAGAGCGTATTCGTGAAGGTGTTAAAGCACTTGGCGGAGTAATTAAAACGGAGATGTCTCGCCGGAGCGGCAATCAACTAACTTAACCCTCTAGTTTTTGAGTTAACCGTTTCAGATCTTCAGCTCCAGCAAACTCAACAACAATTGTTCCTTTTTTAACGCTGCCTTGAATCGTTACGCGAGTATCTAGCGCATCGCCGATTCGTTCGGCGATCTCATTGAATTCAACAATGCTTGATGTAACTGTTGTAAGTTTCTTTGTCTTCTTTTTAGTCGGATTTGTAGCGATCGCTTGCTCAGTTGCACGAACACTTAGGCCCTCTTTCACAATTTTGCTGGCGAGAGCTTCGATTGCGTGAGAATCACTTAACCCAAGAAGGGCACGGGCGTGGCCTGCCGACAACGCGCCTGAGGCAACTTTTTGTTGGACTGAAAGTGGAAGATTCATTAAGCGAATCGTGTTTGATATCAGTGGACGTGAGCGCCCGAGTTTTACCGCTAGCTCTTCATGTGTGCAGTTAAAATCCGTTAGCAACTGTGAATATGCCGCCGCTTCTTCTAATGCATTTAGTTGGCTTCGGTGAATATTTTCTATAAGCGCCTCGCGCAGTAATTCATTATCAGACGTCTGGCGAATGATGACCGGGATTGTTTTTAATCCTGCAGCTTTTGCCGCACGAAAACGTCGCTCGCCCATGATCAATTCATATTTGCTTGGTCCAACTTGACGAACAACTGGGGGTTGTAAAATACCAATCTCTTTGATCGATGCGATCAATTCATTAAGGGCCTCTTGGTCAAAATGTGTTCGAGGCTGGCGCGGATTAGGTGAGATGTCGCTGAGTGCAACTTCATTCTGTGTTGCAACTTCTTCACCGCCAACAGTTAGTGATGTTGGAATCAATGCATCTAAGTGCGTACCTAAACCTCCACGACGTGCCATTATGCAATCTCGCCTTCACGTTTGTAATTTATCGAAACAACATTAGAGTCAAATGGTTTTGCTCGTAGTGCAAGTTCGCGCGCTACAGACATGTATGCAATCGCTCCGGGTGATGATGCGTCATAGGTCATCACCGTCTGATTAAATCCTGGAGCCTCCGACACACGAACTGCGCGCGGGATTGGAATATCAATTAATTCATTTGGGTAATGCTTGCGAATCTCATCTGCAACATCGTTAGCTAAGCGTGTGCGTCCATCAAACATTGTTAATACAAATGTTGAGAGTTTTAAGTTCGCGTTCAAACGTTTCTTAACTACATCAAATGTTTTTAACAGTTGCGCCAAGCCTTCTAGTGCGTAGTATTCGCATTGAATGGGAATCAACATCTCTTTGGCTGCAGTCAGTGCGTTAATTGTTAATAGCCCCAAACTTGGCGGACAGTCGATAAATATGTAGTCCAAGGCTTCACTGTGTTTTTCACGCTCGGTAACTAGCTCTTCAATCGCCTCTTTAAGACGCATTTCTCGGGCAACCATTGGCACTAATTCGATCTCTGCTTGGGCCAATGAGGTGTTTGATGAAATGCACTCAAGGGATGGAAAGCCTTTAACTTTTTGCGCGCACGCCGCCATTGTTGTTTGGCCCATCAAAACTTCATAGATTCCAGGATTTTCTAAATGCTCGACTCCAAAGGCTGTTGAGGCATTTCCTTGGGGATCTAAATCGATCACGACAACGTTTAAGCCCCCCATTGAAAGGGCCGCGGCGATATTGACTGTGGTTGTGGTCTTGCCTACCCCGCCCTTTTGGTTGGCCACGGTAATGATTCGAAGGCTCGCAGGTTTAACCATCGCCTCTTTGAGGCGGCGGGTTCCAACAACCTTTTTTGTTTCACGTGAATCATTCACAGGGCTTAGTTAAGCACCTTTACGGATCTCTACGATGCGTCCGCGCTCAATTCCCTCTAAATCCACCTCATGAAGGATGGCCTTTGGAAGATTCTTCATCTCCTCCTCGGCCGATTTGCCCTTAATAGCCATTAAAGAGCCGCCTGTTTTAAGTAGATGCCAGCTAATTTTCTTTAACTTCTCTAAAGGGGCGACCGCCCGGGCTGTGACATAATGAGCTGTTGCCCGTACATCTTGGGCTTGACCTCTAATAACCTCAATATCTAAGCCTACAACTGCCTCTTTGAGGAACTCAACTCGGCGCTCGAGTGGCTCGATCAAAGTTACACGCAGATCAGGGCGGGCTAGAGCGATGACAATTCCAGGCAGGCCGGCTCCAGAGCCGATATCAAAGACGATAGAGCCCTCTTTTAAGAGGGTGGTTACGGGCAGGCAGTTAAAAATATGCCTCTCCCAGATACGATCTGCCTCGCGCGGACCTATTAAGCCACGCTCAATTCCCGCGGTTTCAAGAAAATGAGCGTAGGCGTGAACCCGATCGATATCTGGAAAGTACCGCTCGATCAGAGTTTCACGTGAAACATCCACTTACGCTGGATAGATAACGACGAAGCGGTTTGGGTCTTCGCCATCAGATTCACTGCTCAGGCCAAGCTCTTGGATAGTGTCGTGGATGATCTTTCGCTCGAAGGCGTTCATCGGGGCCAGCTTTATAGAGGCCCCTGTTGTCTTTGCCTCTTCTGCCATCTCCCCAGCTAGCTTCTTAAGCTCGGTGCGGCGGTTGGATCGAAAGTTGTCTATATCGAGCATGAGGCGGGAGCGATCACCGGTGGCGGTCTGAACCGCTAAACGCGTGAGCTCTTGAATCGCATCCAAAACCTCACCATCGCTGCCTACAAGGTGGCGTAGTTTTCCGCCGACGATTGCTAGTGATGCTCGGTCATTTTCGACATCGATATCGATATCTCCATCAAGGTCGGCGATATCTAATAGAGCCTCTAAGTAGTCAGCGGCGATATCTCCCTCTTCCTCTAGTTTTGCACCAGCTTTTACAGGCTTAGCCTCAACGGCCGCCTCTTCCACTACTTCTACAGTCTCACTCTTTGTCTTTGCCATATCTCGCTCTCCCTGTCGGGTTTGTGGTGAATTAATACTATTTGTCCTATTTTGTCGGTAAATTACTTCTTTTTCTTCTTCTTTTTGGGTTGGTTTCGTTGACCTTTTAGATCCTCTGGGCTCTCGGTGATTTCACTCTCTGGGCTCTCGACCACGCCGCTCTTTTTGGACTTCTTATGTTGGAGCTCCTCATAAGCAGGAGATCCAGGTGTCGGATTTCTTTTGATGACATAGAACTGTTGTCCCCATGTCCAAAGGTTTGTTGTCGACCAGTAAATTAAAACACCAATTGGAAAGTTAACTCCTGAGATTGCAAAAATCACTGGGAATGCATACAACATTATTTTTTGTTGTTGCAACATCATATTGTTGCTGGAATCCATCTTAGGCATTCCCTTTAACATCAACTGTCGTTGTGTGGTGAAGGTTGTTAGTGACATAAATGCAATCAAAATAACAGTAACTACTTTAACGGTCGTTATATCTGTACCTAAAAATGTCTGCGAAATTGGTGCACCGAAGAATTTGGCATTAGCTGCGCTAACCACATCATCTTGAGTAAGCACACCGTGTTTTACCGGCGGGTTCTTACCTATTCCGTTTAGAACAGTGAAGAGTGCAAAAAAGATTGGTGCTTGCGCAAGAATTGGAAAACAGGAAGCTAAAGGATTTGTCTTGTGCTCTTTGTAGAGTTTCATCATCTCTTCAGATTGTTTTTGGCGATCATCCTTGTACTTCTTTTGAATCTCCTTCATGTGTGGTTGAAGGGCGGTCAAGGCGCGCTGACTTTTAATCTGCTTAACAAAGAGTGGAATCAAAATAATACGAATTAAAATAACGAGGCCAACGATTGCTAAAGACCACGACACTCCGCTATTGGTTCCAAAGAATGGGGAAAGTAAATCGTGGATTGTTGTAATCACCCAGGAAACCGCTATATATAAGGGGTTTAGGATAGTGTTCATTTTTTAGGCTCCAACCTTTTCTTTAACTGCATAATCGACACCACCATGTGACCATGGATTGCATCGCACTAAACGCCAGGCGCTCATTGCTACACCTTTAAGGCCATAGGCTTCGATCGCGCTAACTGCATAACTAGAACATGACGGGTAGTATTTACAACGTGGCCCAAACATTGGGGAGATCCATTTTTGGTAAAATTTAATTGGTGCAGTGAGAAGACTTCTCATTTTTTCATCGTTCTTTCATCTGCCTTTTTAACTAAATTCTTTACAACCTCTTTTATCTCGCTGGCACAATCCGCGTTCGCCGCGTTATTTAATCCGCGCACAACTAGCAAACTTCCTTGAGGAAGTTGTGTGTAGCAATCTCGAAGGCAGTGACGAATTTTGCGCGCTAAGCGATGACGAGCCACGGATCCCCCGACCGCTTTACTAATAATTAATCCCGCGCGGGCAGGGTTGGCTGTGTCTGCGGTGATATAGAGGTAGCCGACGAAGTTGGTTGAAGTAAATCGAATTCCACTCTTCGTTGCGCGGGCGAAATCGCCGCTCTCAGTAAGACGTGCTGTTTTTGCGAGCACGGGAGTCTTTGTATAAATCCTTATGCAGAAAGTCGGGCGCGACCTTTAGCGCGGCGAGCTGCAAGAACGGCGCGGCCAGCGCGAGTTGCCATGCGTGCGCGGAAACCATGCTTTTTGGCGCGACGTCGGACGTTGGGTTGGAAGGTACGTTTTGTCATGTGAAACTCCTAAGATAAAAATCTGGCGATCGGTCAGAAATACGGGGGAAGCGAGGGTGTAACGGTAGAGGTCTGGGGATAAGGCGGTCAAACTCAGTTTTTTACCCCTTAAACTCTTCTCACTCTGTGGATAACTAGTTGCTTTTTTTCTCATTTCGCTCTACTTTTCACCTCTCTCCACAGGTTTTTCGCCTTAGGGGTTATTTCAAGGCCTCAACTTGAGGTTTAGACCACAGGCTGTGGATAACTTTGTGGATAACGGAAAGGCACCCTATGGACGTAAAAGAGATCGAACTCAGCGCCTTATGGGGCCGAGTTATTGAAGAGGTCGCCGCCGATGCCCCACAACACCGAGCTTTCTTACAACTAAGTAAACCTCTAGGTCTTTTACATAACAATGATCAAACAACTTTATTGGTTGCAACGCCAAATCTTTTTGCTAAAGATGTCCTTGAAAGTCGTTTACGTACAGCTGTTAGTGAAGTCTTAACTCGAGAGCTTGGCGAGAAAACAAATATTGCCGTTACGGTCGATGAGACTTTGGAATCTGCAGCTACACCACAAGCAGATATCGATATCGAGTTCGTTGTTCCTAAAAGCGGTACAGGTCGCGGTGATGCTCCGGCTCACAATGCTCCTGTCTCTGAACTTTCGCAATTAAATCCGCGTTATACATTTGAAAAATTTGTAGTTGGTTCATCAAATCGTTTTGCTCACGCCGCAGCCGTAGCAGTTGCTGAAGCACCAGCTAAGGCCTACAACCCATTGTTTATTTATGGTGAGTCTGGACTAGGTAAAACCCATCTCCTGCACGCTATTGGCGCTTACGCTAAAGAGTTATACGGCCATGTGCGTGTGCGTTATGTTTCATCGGAAGAGTTTACAAATGACTTTATTAACTCGATTCGCGATGATAAAGCATCGGCTTTCCAGCGCCGTTATCGCGATTTAGATGTTTTAATTGTTGATGATATTCAGTTCTTAGAAAATAAAGAGCGGACCCAGGAAGAGTTCTTCCATACGTTTAATACTTTGTACAATGCCAATAAGCAGATAGTGATTTCTAGTGACCGGCCACCAAAACAGTTAACAACTTTGGAAGATCGACTACGAAGTCGATTCGAGTGGGGTTTAATTACTGACATTCAACCTCCAGAGTTAGAAACTCGTATTGCAATTCTGCGCAAGAAAGCTGCGCAAGATAAATTAAACGCCCCGGATGATGTGTTGGAATACATCGCTAGTAAAATCTCTTCAAATATTCGAGAGCTCGAAGGCGCCCTTATTCGAGTGACGGCCTTTGCCTCCCTTAATCGTCAAAGTGTGGATTTATCATTAGCTGAAATCGTTCTTAAGGATTTAATTCCAAACGAGGGCAATCCAGAGATAACTGGGGCGACGATCATGGCTCAAACAGCCGTCTATTTTTCATTGACCATCGATGATTTGTGTGGAACCTCTAGATCTCGGGTTTTGGTAAATGCCCGCCAGATTGCAATGTACTTATGCCGCGAGTTAACCGAACTCTCACTTCCTAAAATCGGCCAGACATTCGGCGGGCGTGACCACACAACGGTTATGCACGCCGACCGCAAGATCCGTCAACTAATGGCTGAGCGCAGATCGATCTATAACCAGGTCACTGAGCTCACCAATAGAATCAAACAGCAGGCCCGATAACTACCGTTATAGGTAGAAATGTCCCTTTTGCCATTTTTTACCCCCATTTGGGGATAACGTGTGGATAACTGTGGGAATCTAAGGGTTTTTTGTGTATAACTAACGAATGAACGGCCGAGGTTAGGAAGGAAGTGGGTGTACTTATGGTAAATCTCCACGGTTTTACCCCTGTTGTACACACCCCTTCATTGTTAAATTCAGGCTTTGAGCAGGGCTTTTCTTACTTACCCACAAGAGTTGTCTCTGGTTACTACGACTACCTTTATATACATAGATCTAGATGTGAAACGAACCTTTCACTAAATTGGAGTACTTCATGAAGTTCACAGTTGAGCAATCTGTTTTAGTTGATGGTGTTAATTGGGTCTCCCGAAGTCTTTCCACAAGACCTATTAAAACAGAGCTCTTAGGAATCGTCATTGATGCGACAGGTGATCAAGTTTATTTATCCGCCTCTGATTTAGAGACCGCCAGCAAGGCTCATTTTCACGCCGAGATAAAAGAGGGCGGCAAAGTTTTAGTACCAGGTCGCTTACTGGCAGAAATCTCACGCTCTCTTCCTAATAAACCGATCGTTTTTGCGCTAGAAGGCACCCGCGTCTTAGTAACAAGTGGAAGCGCCAAATTCACACTCCCGACACTCTCTGTTGAAGAGTATCCAAACCTTCCTGAACTACCAGATACAACCGGGGTTATTCCTAGCGACGTATTTGCAACCGCAGTGGCTCAAGTTGCAATAGCTGCCGGACGCGATGACTCACTCCCGACACTTACAGGCGTACATATTGAAATTAACGAAGAGACTGTCACGTTAGCTGCAACTGATCGCTACAGATTAGCTGTGCGCGAAATCCAATGGCAGCCATCAACACCTAATGTTTCAACATCATCATTACTGCGCGCTCGCACAATCGCTGATGCTGCTAAATCTTTAACAGGAACAAAAAACGTATCAATCTCTTTTGCACCAGCTTCTAGTAATGATCGACTAGCGGGCTTTGCAAGTGATGGAAAAACAATGACGTCGAGAATGCTAGATGGAACTTTTCCCCCATACCGTCACTTACTTCCACAAGAAGTAACAACAACCGCACTTATAGAAGTAGCCACCCTTCTTGATTCAGTGCGACGTGTTGCTTTAGTGACTGATAAAACAGTTCCACTACGTTTAGATTTTAACAATAACTCACTATCACTTGAAGCCGGCGCCGGAGAAGAAGCACAAGCAACCGAAGCGATAGAAATCCTTTTAACAGGTGAACCAATTTCAATCGCCTTCAACCCAGTATTTTTAGCTGATGGGTTAAACGCTGTTGGAACTAAGTTTGTGCAAATATCCTTCACTGGACCAAATAAACCAGCGATCCTTATGGGCAAGAGCGATAAAGATGGTGCTTTAATTGAAAACTATCGTTATTTACTAATGCCTATGCGTTACGCCTCGTAACAAAACGGATACCTATGCGTATTAACAAGTTGGCGTTAACCAACTTCCGTTCATATTCAACCCTTGATATCACTTTTGAGCCGGGCGTTGCGACTTTTATAGGAGACAACGGCTCAGGCAAAACAAATATCGCAGAGTCGCTAATCTATTTAGCATTTCTTTCATCACACCGAGTTTCAAATAATACGCCGTTAATTTCACTGGATGCCCAACAAGCAATTATTCGCGCAGAGATTGAACGCGACGATAGAGTATTAAACGTTGATCTAGAGATAAATATCAATAAAGCTAACCGCGCACGTTTAAATGGAAACCCAACCAGAAGTCAACGAGAAATACTTGGAGCTTGCCAAATAGTCTATTTCTCGCCTGAAGACTTAGATTTAGTGAGAGGTGAGCCAGGAACCCGCAGGGATTTTCTCGACCGTTTATTGATTACGCGAAGTCCCAGACTAGCCGGCGTAATTGCAGACTATGAGAGAACAGTCAAACAGCGTAACGCTTTATTAAAAACACGATCATCACAAAGTGCTTTAGTTCCATGGAACGAACAACTTGTTAATTTAGGGGCCCAACTAACCGCCGAGAGAATCGCTTTGATTGATGCTTTAAACCCTTGGGTGGCAAAGAACTACGCGCACCTCAATGAGGTTAAACCAGCATCTATCGCATACAAGTGCACCACTGAAGGTGTCAGCGCTAATATTGAAAGCAATGTAATTGCATTAACAAAAAGGCTAGAAGAAGTTGCCTACCAAGAAGCAGAGCGTGGTGTCTCTTTAATTGGCCCACATAGAGATGACTTACATTTACAGCTTGGCGACTTTCCAGCAAAAGGTTATGCCAGCCACGGTGAATCATGGTCCATGGCTATTTCACTACGAATCGGATCATTTAATTTATTAAAAAGCGAAGGCGCTGAACCAATTTTAATTCTAGATGATGTCTTTGCCGAACTAGACACCTCTAGGCGCCTAGCACTCATGTCAATAACTCATATCGCCGAACAGACAATAATTACGGCTGCAGTTGAAAGTGATCTACCCGCAGAGCTTCTAACACAAAAATTCTATGTGACACCTGGGCTAGTCAAGAAAGGTAAGAGCTAATGGAAAAACGCGATCTAGCCTTGGACCTTTTTAGAAGCTTTAAAACATCAGTGATTCGAAAAATAAATAAACCAGCCCCAACACAAAGAAGTGGCCAACCTGGAGACCCTGAACTAATCGGCGGAGTTCTGAGTAATTTAATCTCTGAACGAGAATGGGATAGTGGTTTAGCTGATGGTAATTTATTTATAACCTGGGCTGAGATTGTTGGCGCCGACATTGCTGCGCATGCAACACCCGTATCAATTGCGGATGGAAAGCTCACTGTTAGGACATCTTCAAGTGCGTGGGCGACCCAACTCTCTCTTGTGGCCAATGATTTGCTGACAACTATAAACAACAGCCCATCCGGGGCAACGATCACGACAATCCTCTTTATTGGCCCGCAGGCCCCAAGCTGGAAAAAAGGTATTAGGACGATTCGCAACGCCCGCGGTCCTCGAGACACTTACGGTTAGTCAATCCACTAGGAACCCTCACCGATAGGCTCTTCGTTCGGCTATACCCACACCCAAGGCTTTTATTGGCTATTTATGGTCGCCGTTTACCACTAAGATAAACACTTACAGCGGGGAATATCCTCGCAAAGAGCCCCCAGAGGGCTTTTAAGCGTGTGAGGACTGGAGGTGCGCTATGGCTGAAGATACATATAACGCCAGTGCCATCACAGTTCTTGAAGGTCTAGAGGCCGTTCGCAAACGCCCCGGAATGTATATCGGCTCAACCGGTGAGCGCGGACTACACCACCTGGTCTACGAAGTAGTCGATAACTCAGTGGATGAGGCTTTAGCTGGCCACTGTACCGAAATCAATATTTCACTGATGGCCGATGGTGGAGTTGAAGTCATTGATAACGGCCGCGGAATTCCAGTAGATATTCACCCTGTTGAAAAAAAGCCAGCGTTAGAAGTTGTGTTAACTGTTCTGCACGCCGGTGGAAAGTTCGGCGACAGTGGTTATTCAGTATCCGGTGGATTACACGGAGTTGGAATCTCGGTTGTAAACGCGCTGAGCACTGATCTATCTGTTGTTGTTCAACGCGATGGAAGTTTTTGGTATCAAGACTACAAACTAGGCGTACCAACTGCGCCAGTTAAAAAAGGTGAACCATCAGATAAGGCTGGAACAACCGTTCGCTTCTGGCCATCAAAAGATATTTTTGAGACCACGGATTTTTCTTTCGAAGTTTTATCTACACGTTTTCGCGAAATGGCTTTCTTAAATAAAGGATTAATTTTAACGCTGACTGATTTGCGTGCTGGCCATGTTGATGAAAAAGGTGAGCAGTTAACAGTTCGATACCAATACCAAGGTGGCATCTCAGACTTTGTTCGTCATTTAAACTCCACGCGCGGTGAAACCCACAAGTCAGTTATTGCTTTTACGTCAGAAGATAAGAAGAATAAGATCGCACTTGAAGTTTCGATGCAATGGAATGCAGGATTTAGCGAATCTGTTTATACATTTGCTAACACAATTCATACTCACGAGGGTGGTGCGCACGAAGAAGGTTTCCGCACAGCGTTAACTTCAGTAGTAAATAAGTTTGGCGAAGAACAAGGTTTTATAAGAAAGAAAGAGGATCGCCTAACCGGTGATGATGTACGTGAGGGTTTAACTGCCATCGTTTCTATCAAGCTAGTAGACCCACAATTTGAAGGACAAACAAAAACTAAACTTGGAAACACTATTGCAAAGACCTTTACTCAAAAGGTAGTCAATGAAGAGTTAACAACATGGTTTGAACAAAACCCATCCGAAGGTAAAGATATTGTTAGGAAGAGTATTGACGCCGCAGCAGCTCGTGTGGCTGCACGCAAAGCCCGTGATTTAAGCCGCAATCGCAAAGGTTTGTTAGAAGGCCGAGGAATGCCAGGCAAGTTAGCCGACTGCCAATGGACCGACCCAGCTAAATGCGAGCTCTATATCGTTGAAGGTGATTCAGCTGGCGGCTCTACAAAAGGCGGACGCGATTCGCGCAACCAAGCCGTATTACCGATCCGCGGAAAAATATTGAACGTTGAGAAGGCGCGCATTGATCGCGTGCTGCAAAACAATGAAGTTCAAGCCTTAATCACCGCTCTTGGTACAGGCGTGCATGATGATTTCGATATTGCAAAACTGCGCTACCACAAGATTATTTTGATGGCCGATGCTGATGTTGATGGACAACATATCCGCACACTTTTGCTAACACTTCTCTTCCGCTTCATGCGACCGCTTATCGAGAATGGTTTTGTGTACTTTGCTCAACCACCACTGTATAAGTTGAAATGGGGCGGCAAAGACCCCGTTGAATATGCATTCAGTGATCGCGAACGCGATGGCATGATTCAAATTGGTTTAGATAACGGTAAGCGTTTGCCGAAAGACGATGGAATCCAACGCTTCAAAGGCTTAGGTGAGATGCCAGCTAAAGAACTATGGGATACAACCATGGATCCAGAACACCGCGTATTGATTCGCGTGACCCTAGATGATGCCGCAGCCGCCGATGATTTATTCTCAGTTCTCATGGGAGAAGATGTAGAAAAACGCCGCGCATTTATTCAGCGCAACGCCAAAGACGTTAGGTTCTTGGATATCTGATGAATGAATTGAACCCAAAGAACTTAGAGTCATTCGATAAGATCGAAACCGTTGATCTGCAAGTTGAGATGGCGCGCTCATATCTTGACTATGCGATGTCAGTAATTGTCGGTCGTGCTTTGCCAGATGTTCGTGATGGATTAAAACCAGTTCACCGTCGCGTTTTGTATGCGATGTATGACGCGGGGTATCGCCCAGATAAGGGTTACTACAAATCTTCTCGCATCGTCGGTGATGTTATGGGTAACTATCACCCTCACGGAGACACCGCGATCTATGACTCTGTTGTTCGCCTTGCCCAGCACTGGTCACTTCGATATTTATTAATCGATGGAAATGGCAATTTTGGCTCTCCTGGCAACGATCCAGCGGCCGCTATGCGTTACACCGAGGCACGTCTGTCGCCATTGGCAATGGAGATGATGCGCGATATTGACGAAGATACCGTCAACTTCATCCCTAACTACGATGGCCGCTCACAAGAGCCAACAGTTTTACCAAGCCGCTTTCCTAACTTGCTAGTCAATGGCAGCGCGGGAATTGCTGTCGGTATGGCTACCAATATTCCCCCACATAACCTGCGTGAAATCGGTGAAGCCGTTGTCTACACACTTGAGCACCCGGATTTAAAACAGGACGAGCTACTCAATGAGCTCTTAAAGATTGTTAAAGGTCCAGATTTTCCAACTAAAGCTTTGATAGTTGGACGAGGCGGAATCGAAGATGCATATCGTACTGGACGTGGATCCATCACAATGCGTGCAGTCGTCCAAGTTGAGGAGATCAACAAACGCACATGTTTAGTCGTCAGTGAACTGCCATACCAAGTAAACCCAGATAATTTAGCGTTAAAAATCGCCGAACTAGTCAAAGATGGAAAGATTAAAGGCATCGCAGATGTACGCGACGAAGGCAATGAGCGCCTTGGACAGCGTTTAGTTATTGTTTTACAAAGCAGTGCGATTCCAAAAGTAATTTTGAATAACCTTTATAAGCACACACAACTGCAAGATACTTTTGGCGCCAACATGCTGGCCCTTGTTGATGGAGTTCCGCGCACACTGCGCTTAGACGAGTTCATCCGTTATTACATCGAACATCAGGTGGAAGTTATTGTTCGGCGTACTAAATTCCGCTTAACTGAAAAAGAGCGCCGCGCACATATCTTGCAAGGATATTTAAAAGCACTCGATGCTTTGGATGCAGTCATTGCTTTAATTCGCGCATCTACAACCCCTGAAGAAGCCCGCACAGGGTTAATGAAACTTTTGGGCGTAGATGAGATTCAAGCCAATGCAATTCTAGATATGCAGTTGCGCCGCATTGCTGCCCTTGAGCGCCAAAAGATTAACGACGAATACGATGCTTTAATGGCCGATATTGTTGAGCTTAACGCCATCTTGATTAGCCCAGAAAAACAGCGAGAAATAGTTAAGACCGAGCTGGTTGACTTAGTTACTAAATATGGCGACGAGCGCCGAACACAGATTATTGCCAGCGAGGGCGACTTTAGCGCCGAAGATTTAATCCCAGATCAAGATGTTGTTGTGACAATTACTCGAGGCGGATATTCAAAGCGAACAATGGCCGATCTTTACAGATCACAACGTCGCGGCGGTCGCGGAGTAAAAGGTGCGGCGCTCAAGGAAGATGATGTAGTCGATCACTTCTTTGTCGCATCAACACATGACTGGTTATTGTTCTTTACAAATCAAGGTCGCGTTTATCGATCTAAGGTTCACGAACTTCCAGATGCAGGACGCGATGCTCGCGGACAACACGTTGCGAACTTAATGGCATTTAAACCAGATGAAAAAATCGCCGAAGTCTTATCGTTGAAGGATTACACAATCTCACCATTCTTAGTTCTTGCAACTAAAGGTGGGCTTGTCAAGAAAACTCCTTTAATTGAATTTGATTCTCCACGAACCGGTGGATTAATCGCAATTTCACTAAAACCTGGTGATGAAGTTGTAAGTGCTTCACTGATAAACACCGAGGATGAACTTCTTCTGGTTTCATCAAAGGGAATGTCACTTCGATTTACAGCAGATGACGAATCACTTCGACCAATGGGGCGCTCTACAAGCGGTGTTATAGGAATGAAGTTCCGAGCAGGTGATTCCTTATTAACTATGGCTCGTATTAATGCAGAGCTAGCTGCGCACTCATTTGTATTCACCGCAACCGATGGTGGATTTGGTAAAAAGACTCCCATCGATGAATATCGCCTGCAGGGCCGTGGAGGCATTGGAATTAAAGCCGCCAAGATCGATGAGAATTCACGTGGAACACTCGTGAGCGCCCTTGTATTGCGTGATGAAGATGAAGTATTGGCCATCACATCGGCTGGAACTGTCATGAGAACCCCAGCTGCGCAGGTTCGACAGACCGGACGGGACTCAATGGGTGTTCGCCTGGTTAACCTCGATGAAGGTGTTGCCTTGGTATCAGTGACAAAAAACAGCGAAGATGAGATTTCCCCGAAAAGTTAGTATGGTTCGCACCTGCAGTTGTAGGGCATTGATTCTCATTTTGGGAGTTAGCGAAGTTCAAGGTAACCTTGCGCTTCTGCATTAAAGAGTGATCTTTCATGCGGGCCTATAGCTCAGCCTGGTTAGAGCGCTTCCCTGATAAGGAAGAGGTCGATGGTTCGAGTCCATCTAGGCCCACCCGTTCTAATACGGGGACCTAGCTCAATTGGTAGAGCACCGCCTTTGCAAGGCGGGGGTTAGGGGTTCGATTCCCCTGGTCTCCACATGACAAGTAGCGCAACCCTTCATACATCACTCGGTGACATTGTTATCGAACTTTTTCCAAACCATGCGCCAAAGACAGTTGCTAACTTTGTTGAACTTGCAACCGGTGCCAAAGAGTGGACCAACCCAAACACTGGCGAAAAAACAACAGCACATTTATATGACGGCACAATTTTTCATCGCGTCATCGATGGTTTCATGATTCAAGGTGGAGATCCACTTGGTAAAGGAACAGGCGGACCGGGCTACCGCTTCGCAGATGAGTTTCACGGAGAGTTAGTTTTTGATCGTCCATACATTCTTGCTATGGCCAACTCTGGACCAGGAACAAATGGTTCACAGTTCTTTATTACAACCGCGCCAACAACATGGTTAAATCGCAAGCATTCAATCTTTGGTGAAGTCAAAGATTCTGCAAGCCAGGCAGTAGTAGATGCCATTGGAAAAGCTAAGACTGGGGCGCAAGATAAGCCAGCTACAGACATAACAATCAATAGCGTCACCATTGCTTAAACGTTCAGCCACTTACACTTTAATCGCAGTCATCTGCGGTGCATATCTGCTGCAAATGGTTGTTCCATCAATCGAGACAAATTTAGTTTTACCTAACTTAGATTATTTAAGAGCAACTAACGAGTGGTATCGATTATTTACAGTAGCCCTTGTTCACGCAGGATTGCTGCATCTTGGATTCAATATGTACGCGTTAATGGTCTTAGGAAATCCAATTGAAGCCGCTTTCGGGAAAAACAAAGTACTTATTATCTTCTTCGTATCCCTTTTAACTGGTTCACTCTCGTCTGCATACTTCGCTCCAGCCACAAGTTATTCCGTTGGTGCATCAGGTGCGATCTTTGGATTATTTGGAGCTATAGCAATTGTTGGTAAGCGAATCGGAACCGATGTTCGATCAATCTATGTAATTATTGGAATTAACTTTGCAATCGGATTTGTTTTAGGTGGCATCGACTGGCATGCACACCTAGGTGGATTAATTGGCGGGATGCTGACAGCCCAACTCCTTCTCAATAAGCGGTAGGAAGTTATCCACAGCACTTACCCACAATGTGGAGAGAGTTACACCCGTGTAATTTAAGGGCGAGAATTAGCGCCAGCGAGTGGCGAGTGTGAAGCCGACACCGATAAAGCCAAAGCCAATAACCATATTCCAGGCACCAATGCCAGGGATTGGATAGGCGGTTTGGGTAACATAGAAAGCCACGATCCAGAAGAGGCCAATCAAGAACCCAGCGACCATCGTTGGAGCCAGCCATTTAGGGCTCTCAAGCGGGGCGGATGGGGTGTGGACTACAACCTCGGCCTCGTGGGCGTGCTTTTCGATAACTTTCTTACGGAGCTTGGATTTAGGCATACGCGAAAGATACACCATGAGCAAGAATGCTCCTATGGCCACCAAAATCCTCGTCGTTGATAACTACGACTCCTTCGTCTTTAACTTGGTGCAGTACTTAGGCCAACTCGGCGCCGAGTGCACCGTAGTGAGAAATGATCAAATTCGCGCCGAAGAGGCCAGCAACTATGACGGGGTGCTTATATCTCCCGGACCAGGAACTCCCGAGCGCGCAGGTGTCAGTATTGAAATGATTAAGTACTGCGCTGAGAAAAAAATTCCTGTTTTTGGTGTGTGCTTAGGTCATCAAGCGATTGGAGTCGCATTCGGTGCAACGGTTTCTAGAGCACCAGAACTACTTCACGGAAAAACTTCACTGGTACATCATCAAGGTAAGGGCGTTTTAGCAAATCTTCCATCACCATTTACCGCAACACGCTATCACTCATTATGTGTTGAGCCAGAAACCCTTGGCGAAGATTTAGAGATCACAAGCACAACACAATCAGGAATTGTTATGTCGATGCGCCATAAGAGTTTGCCAATCGAAGGCGTTCAGTTTCATCCCGAATCAGTTTTAACCGAACACGGTCATGCAATGTTAGCTAACTGGCTTGTTGAATGTGGCGACCTCAATGCACGCGAAAAAGCAGTTGGCTTATCTCCTGTGGTTGGAACAAGAAATTAAGGCGCTTTATTAATTGTAATAGTTACTGAGTTGCCAATCGTCTGTGTAATACCGGCATCAGGTGCTTGACGAATCACAACTCCAATAGGTTGACTCGCATCGTAGGCCTCAACTTCTTTTACTAAGAAGCCAGCTTGAACCAGAATGGTTTTAGCTTGAATTGCATCAATACCAATTAGTGCAGGGACTTCAACTTCACCGCTAGCGATTTGCAATGTCACCCCACTGCCAGCCGTAATAGTTGAACCAGGTTCGGGAGTAACTTGTAATACGGTTCCAAGAGCTTTGTCAGATGAAACAGCTTCGGTCTGTGCAACCAACAAACCAACTGCTGCAAGGGCAGCGCGCGCATCTATTAATGACATTCCAATTAAATCAGGTGGGACTATCGCATCGCCTGGCCCGTCAGAGAGCGTCAGCACAACACCAGAGCCTTTTTGCGCTCGCGTTGTTGCCAAAGGAATCTGACTAGCAACTCGATCTTTTGGAATTCTCGCATCATGTGCGCGCGTAAAAGTGACTACATAATCACTGAGCATCGCTTGAGCATCGGCCTGAGTTAGACCAACGACATTTGGAATCTGGGGGAAAGTAGCGACATTGGCCGATGGGCGGGTAAGTAGAAGAGCTGCAGATACAGCGCCGAGTGCGATAACTGTTGAAAGTGCGGCAATAAGAAGTTTGCGACGCGAGAATTTCTTGCGCGCAACCTTGGTAGTTAAAGTTTGTCCCGCGCCTATTTTAAATAAATCATCCAACATTAAACCGGCAGATTGATAACGATCCTCAGGTTTTTTAGCAAGAGCCACATTTAGAATTACATCAATTCCTGCAGGCAAGTCAGGCTGAAGTGAGCTTGGTGCAACCAAGCGCCCTGAAACATGTTGATATGCAATTGATACAGGTGTCTCACCAGTAAATGGCGGCTGTCCGGTTAGGACTTCATACAACAAACAACCCGTAGAGTAAATATCACTGCGAAAATCTGCAGTCTCACCCAAGGCTTGTTCAGGAGATAAGTATTGGGCAGTTCCAACAATGTTCCACGTACTAGTCAGAGTTGCGCCTAGATCGGCAAGTGCTCGTGCGATTCCAAAATCCATAACCTTTACATCACCTTGATCGGTGATCATGACGTTTGCCGGCTTAATATCGCGGTGAACAATTCCGCGCTCATGTGAATACTCAAGCGCGGCCAGAATTCCTTCTCCAATTTCAAGTGCGCGCTTTAATGGGACACGCTCACCTTTATGAATTAATTCACGAAGAGTGTGACCAGAAACGAGCTCCATAACAATATAAGGAGCGGGCACTTCTCCTGAGTCATATACGGCAACAATGCCAGGGTGATTTAGACCTGCGGCAGCCAAGGCCTCTTTTCTAAATCGCGCCACAAATGAAGGATCACGCGCTAGATCACTGCGCAAGATTTTTACTGCTACCTGACGGGCAAGACGTATGTCTTGAGCGATGTAGACATCGGCCATACCGCCGGTACCGATCATTTCACCAAGCTTGTAGCGATCTCCAAGAAGTTTGTCGGTCATTGAGCTGCCCCCAACAGTAAGTTGGCAGAGACATCTTCATGTGTCACATCAGCAATAAGCACTGTCACATTATCTGGCGCACCATTTATATACGTAGCATCTATAAGAGATTTAAGAGCGGCGGCTTTATCGCTGGTTTTTAGCAGTGTTTTAATCTCTTTTTCATTTAAGACGCTAGATAATCCATCACTACACAACAAATATCGGTCGCCTTCTTTAGCCTCGTAAACCTGCAAGACAGGAACAACATTTCCATCACCCATAAGGGCTTGAGTTAATACCGAACGTTGAGGATGTTCTAGCGCCTCAACTGCAGAGATTGCTCCTTGATCAAGAAGCCCTTGAACTACAGTGTGGTCGTTGCTTAGCTGTTCCAAAGCATTAGAACGCAAACGATAACAACGCGAATCACCTACATGTAAAAGCGCAATTTCACTTCCGTTTATTAATAGCGCGGTAAGCGTTGTACCCATTCCACGCAACTGCGTTTCTTCCTGCACATAATCACTGATGTTTGCATCAATAGTATGTAATGAGTTTAATAACAAATCCTCAATGGAATCTGAATCTATTGTTGAATCTGTAAGCATGGGAGTCAACGATTGCAATGTTGTTATGGCAATTGTGGAGGCAACCTCACCTGCTGCGTGTCCGCCCATGCCATCGGCAACAGCAATTAAACGAGCAGTAACCAGCGCAGAGTCTTCGTTGCCACTTCGAACCAATCCAAGGGCAGAGCGCGCGCTGGTGTCAAAATTAAAGGCGGGCATAATGGATAAGCCTAACCCCTGTTAATCTTTAATCATGAAGATTTACGCCCACCGCGGAGCTTCCATTGATTTCCCTGAGATGACCATGCGCGCCTACAAAGGCGCTGTGGATGTTGGAGCCGATGGCCTTGAATGTGATGTCCGGGTGACAAAAGATAACCAGCTGGTTTTGTGGCATGACGCCGACATGAAAAGAGTTGCTGGGTATTCAGGTCGAATCGCTGAGATGGATTTTCTAGAGATACAACGACATTACCCAGAGGCAATACTTTTAGAAGACTTGCTTGAGCTTGCACGAGAAAATAATAAAGAGCTTGCAATCGAGACCAAACATCCGGTTCCATCGGCGAGTGCAGTTGAAAAAAGAGTTTTGGCACTTATCGCCGAAGAAGAGCCGGTTGTAGATATTTACGTGATGTCTTTTTCTTGGCTTGCAATTGAAAATATTCGACGAATCAACCCTCAACAAAGAACTGTGGCCTTGTTGGAAGATCGATTTTATACACCCATGCTCAGATTTACTTCGGCGCCATTTTTAGGTCCAAGCGTGCAGTTATTGAGATCAAAGCCTGAGTTGACCCATGATCAGCGCAAACTCTTTGTATGGACCGTTGATGACGCAGATGACATGCGTTTTTGTTCAGATAACGGCGTTGAAGTGCTTATTACAAATAATCCGTCATTTGCACGCAAGGTGCTCGGGTATCATTAGCAAGTGAGTACATATGCATATTTAGGCCCAAAGGGTACGTTTACCGAAGCGGCGCTCAAAAAGATCACTTCGTCAAATGATTCTCTAATCCCTTATGCCAACGTCACGGCCGCACTTGATGCCGTGCGAGTTGGCAAGGCCCACTTTGCGCTAGTTCCCATTGAAAACTCTGTTGAAGGAGTTGTCGCGCGCACCCTTGATGAACTAGCAACAGGCACACCGCTATCTATTGTTGGCGAAGTTACATTGCCGGTCTCTTTTGCATTAATGGTTAAACAAGATGTAACCGATATTCGACGCATTGCCACTCACCCACATGCCGAAGCTCAATGTCGCGCATACATTGCTTTGAACTATCCAGATGCAGAATTAATTGCCACGGCATCTACTGCTGCAGCAGCGGAAGCGATTGGACGCGGTGAGTTTGATGCCGCTATTGCAGCACCTGTTGCCGCCGCTCATTATGGACTTCGCGTTATTGCCGACAATATTGGAGACATAGTCGGTGCCATAACTAGATTCGTTCTTGTTTCAAAGCCAACAACATCTCCTAAGGCAACAGGCTTTGATCGCACATCATTAGCCGTCTTTATTGGAATCGATCACGCGGGCGCGCTTCTAGATATTTTGACTGAGTTTGCAAAGCGCGACGTTAACTTAACTTTTATTCAAAGCCGCCCGACAGGGTTAGAGCTTGGTCATTACCATTTCATTATCGACGCAGAAGGCCATGTAAACGATGCTGCTGTAAAGGAGACAATCGAAGCGTTACGGGCTATCTGTGAGGATATTCGTTTCCTAGGTTCATACCCCCGCGAAAAGGCCGCTAAATGATTGATATTAAATTCTTACGTGAGAACCCAGATGTAGTTCGCGCCTCACAAAAAGGCAGAGGGGAAGATCCCTCAATCGTCGATCAGGTTTTAGTCGCAGATGAAGCTCGACGAATCGCACTGAGTGAATTTGAGTCTTTGCGCGCAGAACAAAACACACTGTCAAAATCAGTGGGTGCGGCAAAAGGTGATGAAAAGAGTGCGCTACTTGAGAACGCCAAGGTTTTAGCTAATGCTGTAAAAGAGGCTGATAGCAAGCGAACAGAGCTTGAAGAAGCGACAAAGAACTTAGTTATGCAACTCTCAAATGTATTAGATCCTGCAGCACCAATTGGAAAAGAAGAAGATTTTGTAGTTATCGAACATGTTGGGACCCCACGTACATTTGATTTCGAAGCTAAGGATCATGTCGAACTCGGCAAGCTATTGGGTGCCATCGACACAGAGCGCGGCGCTAAAGTTGCAGGGTCACGCTCATATTATTTAACTGGCTCGGGTGCAATGTTGGAGTTCGCCCTGGTCAACTATGCAATCGCTTCTGCGTTAAAGGCTGGTTTTACTCCAGTGATTCCTCCAGTACTTGTGAATCCTCCAGCAATGGAAGGCACGGGCTTTTTAGGACAAGCTGCAGAAAATGTTTATCACCTTGAAAAAGACGATGTTTATTTAGTCGGAACAAGTGAGGTCCCACTTGCTGCTTATCATATGGATGAAGTATTACCAGTAGAAAAACTTCCACTGCGATATGCCGGGTACTCATCATGTTTTCGCCGAGAAGCCGGTACTTACGGCAAGGACACTCGAGGAATTATACGAGTTCATCAGTTCGACAAAGTCGAAATGTTTTCTTTCTGTCATCCAGATCAAGCGCAAGAAGAGCACAAGCGTTTATTAGGTTGGGAAAAGGATTTCCTTAACGCAATGGAGATTCCATATCGTGTAATTGATGTGGCATCAGGGGACTTAGGATCAAGTGCCAATCGTAAGTTCGATATCGAGGCCTGGATACCTACACAAAACGCTTATAGAGAAGTAACAAGTACGTCGAACTGCACAGAGTTTCAAGCCCGCCGATTAAATATTCGTTACAAAGATGCCGATGGTACAAAAGCGGTCGCAACACTTAATGGAACTTTAGTTGCCATTCCACGAATGATTGTTGCGATACTAGAAAACCATCAGAACGCCGATGGGAGTGTCAATATTCCAAAAGCGTTGCAACCATTTCTTGGCAAAGAGCGATTTGAGCTGGTGTGAGTAAGCGCCCAAAACTAATCGCAACTGATTTAGATGGAACAATCGTTAGGCATGATGGAAGCATTTCTGCACGCACAGTAGAGGCATTTACTAAAGCGCATGAATTGGGAATCCATATTTTCTTTGTGACAGGCAGGCCTCCGCGTTGGATGCATGAAATTCGCGACACTTTTGGTTTTGGTGAAGGAATCTGCGGCAATGGTGCGATGTTATACAACTTGCAAGAAAGTAAAGTTACCGAAGAGTGGATGATTTCAAGTGAGCAGCAAATTGAAGTAGCGCGAAGATTGCGCACTGCAATACCCCCAATCTCCTTTGCTATCGAGTCCCACGATTATTATCACCGCGAAAAGATTTATGTTCCAAGATGGGATATAGGCTTAGATAATATTGGTGTTGAAAAGATCGAAGATGCCGTACGAGGTCCCGCATTTAAGATGTTAGCTCGATGCAGTGATGGTGAATTCACATCAGATCAAATGCTAGAGATCGCGCTAGTTGAATTAGACGGATTAGTAACGGTGACACATTCAAATGCGAATGAATCATTATTAGAAATCTCTGCACTGGGTATTTCTAAAGGAATGACGCTGGCCAAAGTTGCGGGACGTTTATCTATCGATGCAAAAGATTGTGTTTCTTTTGGCGATAATCCAAATGATTTTTCGATGCTTTCATGGTGTGGTCGTTCATATGCCATGGCCGATGGCCATCCAGATGGAGTCAACTTTGCAAAATCGATAGCCCGTCCCCACAAAGAGGATGGCGTCGCGATCGTTATTGAAGAGTTGCTGCAACTACCTGCATAGGGCCGATTTTCGGCTTCGGAGATATGTAAGGTACCCTCTCCCACGGAGGGCTCGCATAGCGGCCGAGTGCACCGGTCTTGAAAACCGGCAAACGAAAGTTTCGTGGGTTCAAATCCCACGCCCTCCGCCATTTTTTCTCACGGTGTGGTTGAGTTCATAGCCATTACGTGGGCACATGCCTAGCCTGTTTTTCCCTCGAAGAGGACACTATCCCCTAGTGATTTACCACTTTTAGTACAGGTTAGGGGCTTGCAATGTCAGGTGTCTTTTCGCCAACACGAGCGAAGATCAAGGAACGTACGCTTCGTACCGACAAATGGTGGCTTCAGCCAGCGATAACTTTCGGCGTTCTCTTTTCCTTCATTATCTATGCAACGTTTCGAGCATTTGAAAACAAATACTATTTTTCTGAGCCACTGATTTCACCATTCTATTCACCATGCCTTTCGACATCATGTGAACCAGGATCGGCACTTTCATTTTTCGGCCAGCCCTTCAACAACAAGTACTTTGGAATTGGAATCTCTCCAGCGTTATTCATTTTGATTTTTCCACTCGGCTTTCGTATGACCTGTTATTACTACCGTAAAGCGTATTACCGTGCATTTTGGTTATCACCACCTGCATGTGCCGTTGCCGAACCACACACTAAGTACACCGGCGAAACTCGCGCACCGCTAATTTTGCAAAACAGCCACCGCTGGTTTTTTTATGCAGGATTAATTTTCAATGTAATTTTAACGTGGGATGCAATCTTGGCATTTAGAAATCCTGACAAAGAGTGGGGACATATGAGCGTTGGAACACTCGTGTTCCTATTTTCAACGACGATGTTGTGGTTCTATTCCCTTTCTTGCCACACATGCCGCCACACACTTGGTGGACGATTAAAGCATTTCTCAAAACACCCAGTGCGATATAAGGCCTGGACTATTGTCTCTGTGTTAAATCACAAACACCCAACTTTTGCATGGATCTCACTCTTCGGAGTTGCTGGTGCAGATATTTATGTCCGCGCGGTTGCATCAGGTGCAATCACTAACTTCTACTTCTTCTAAGGAAATCGATATGACACAGATAGAGCGCCATTCATACGATGTACTTGTCATAGGTGCAGGCGGAGCTGGTTTGCGTGCAGCAGTTGAAGCTCGCGAAGCCGGACTTCGCGTTGCAATCATCTGTAAATCACTATTTGGTAAGGCCCACACTGTTATGGCCGAGGGCGGTGCCGCGGCTTCAATGGGTAACGTCAACGATAATGACAACTGGATGGTGCACTTTCGCGACACTATGCGTGGGGGCAAATTCCTCAATCATTTCCGCATGGCAGAGCTTCACGCCAAAGAGGCCCCAGATCGCATCTGGGAGCTTGAAGTATGGGGCGCACTCTTTGATCGCACTAAAGAGGGAAAGATTTCACAACGTAACTTTGGTGGACACGAATACCCACGCCTTGCACATGTTGGAGACCGCACTGGTCTGGAACTAATTCGCACAATGCAGCAACGTATCGTTGCATTGCAACAACAAGATGGTCGCGATCATGGAGACATGGAAAGCCATATTAAAGTTTTTGCTGAATTAACTATTACGGATATCTTGAAAGAGAATGGAAAAGTTTCAGGTGCCTATGGTTATTGGCGCGAAACTGGAGCCGAAGTTCTATTTGAAGCACCTGCAGTAATTATTGCAACGGGCGGAGTCGGCAAAACATTTAAAATTACATCCAACTCATGGGAAGGCACGGGCGACGGTCATGCGCTTGCCCTTAAGGCCGGTGCAAATTTAGTTGACATGGAGTTCTTGCAGTTCCATCCGACTGGAATGGTATGGCCTCCATCAGTTCGAGGAATCTTAGTTACCGAATCTGTTCGCGGTGAAGGTGGAGTTCTAACGAACACCACTGGAGAGCGTTTTATGTTCAACTACATCCCAGATGTATTTAAGAAGATGTATGCCGACAACGAGGCCGAGGCCGATCGTTGGTATCTAGATCAAGACAACAACCGCCGCCCACCTGAGTTATTGCCTCGTGATGAAGTTGCACGAGCAATTAACAGCGAAGTAAAAGCAGGTCGCGGCACCGAACACGGCGGAGTTTTCTTGGATGTATCAAAGCGTTTGCCAGCCGAAGTTATTAAAAAGCGTTTACCTTCTATGTGGCACCAATTCTTTGAACTAGCGGGTGTAGATATTACGAAGGAGCCAATGGAAGTTGGCCCAACATGTCACTATGTAATGGGTGGCGTTGAAGTGGAGCCAGATAACGCTGCAGCAATCGGTGTTCCAGGCCTATTTGCTGCCGGTGAAGTTGCTGGTGGAATGCATGGATCCAACCGCTTGGGCGGAAACTCATTGACAGATCTATTGGTATTTGGCCGTCGTGCGGGAATAGGCGCAGCTGAATACTTAAAGAACAACGGTAAAAATCCAGTCAGTGAAGCAGCTATTGCCACGGCCGGTGCCAAGATTCAAGCTCCTTTTGATCGTCAAGGCGGCGAAAACTCATATGCACTTCACGCTGAACTGCAAGAAGTTGCACATAACTTAGTTGGAATCATCCGCACCGCAAGTGAACTTGAAGATGCAATTACAAAGATTGCAGATATTAGAGTGCGCAGTGCAAATGTTGCCGTTAGCGGTGGACGTAAGTTCAACCCAGGCTTCCACTTGGCATTTGATCTAGACAACATGTTGTTAGTTGCAGAATCAACAGCTAAGTCTGCATTGCTTCGTCAAGAGTCACGTGGTGGACACACTCGTGATGATTTCCCAGGCATGAACAACAAATGGCGCCAGCTCAATCACATCTCATCTTTTGATGGCACACGGGTAAATGTTCGCGAACAAGCACTACCAGTTTTACCTAAAGAACTCTTCGACCTTTTTGATGTTCACGAATTAGAGAAATACATGACATCTGAGGAAATTGCGAAAGGCGGTTCCAACTAATGGCACGCAAACTAAATCTTCGTATTTGGCGCGGTGATTCAACCACTGGTGCACTGCAAGATGTGCAAGTAGATGTCAATGAGGGCGAAGTTGTTCTCGATGTAATTCACCGCGTGCAAGCTACGCAAATGGGCGACCTAGCTGTTCGCTGGAACTGTAAAGCTGGTAAGTGCGGTTCATGTTCAATGGAGATCAACGGAAAACCTCGTTTGGCATGCATGACTCAGGTTGCCTCATACGACGAGGATGAAACGATCACAGTTACACCGCTGCGCGCATTTCCAGTAATAAAAGATTTGGTCACGGACGTATCTTTTAATTACAAGAAAGCTATGGAGATCCCAGCGTATTCACATCCGGCAGATCTAGCCCCAGGTGATGCTCGCATGGAGCAGATAGATGTTGAGCGCAGCCAAGAGTTCCGCAAATGCATCGAGTGCTTCTTGTGCCAAGACACATGTCACGTAATTCGTGATCATGAAGAGAACAAAAAGTCATTTGCCGGGCCGCGCTTTTTCATCCGCATCGCCGAGTTGGATATGCACCCGCTAGATACCTTGAAAAACCGCAAGCGGACCGCACAAGAAGAGCACGGATTGGGAATGTGCAACATTACCAAGTGCTGTACTGAGGTCTGCCCAGAACACATTCGCATCACAGACAACGCCATCATCCCAATGAAAGAGCGCGTTGTAGATATTAAATACGATCCAGCCCGCTGGTTAGGCTCCAAAATTCGCAAGCGTGACGGTATCGTTTAATACATGAAACTCATTCTTCGTTGGGCCGCTCTAGCACTTTCGTTTTGGGTAGCAACAGCGTTGATACCAGGTATCGATGTAAAAGGGGGATTCACAACCTATTTGTGGGTAGCTCTTCTCTTTGGCCTGCTCAACGCAACACTTGGCTCCCTTCTTAAACTCCTGACACTGCCGGCAGTAATCCTCACACTTGGACTATTTCTTGTAGTTGTGAATGCAGCAATCTTGATGCTTGTTGCACGATGGAGCGACAAGTTAGATGTAAATAACTTCTGGTCAGCTGTTTTTGCCGCACTGATTATTAGCGTAGTTACTCGTTTAGTAAGTGGAGTTACCAAGAAAGCTCTACCGCTCTGAAATCTCTGGCTTTAGTCTCTATCGGGGGAGTCGCAGGAACTCTTGTGCGATATGGATTAGGTCTTGTAATTCCAGATGATCGAACCGGCACATTAGCGGCCAACATGATTGGCGTTGCACTTGCTAGCGCACTTCTAGTCTTAATGGAACGGCGCGGGTTAACAGAGTTACGCCTCTTACTTCTTCCGGGATTTTGCGCAGGTCTAACAACATTTTCTGCAGTTACTGCAGAATCTCTTGAGCCACATGAAGGTGGCTTACTGTTCTTAACGCTCAACGTTGTATTTTCACTAATAATTGTAATTATCGTTTTACCTCTTGCACGCAAAATTATTCCGGTGCGTTCATGAACACACTATATGTAATTCTTGGCGCAGCAATTGGAGCACCAGCTCGCTTTGCAATCGATCAATATATTCGTAGATTCACAAGCAAGCCCTATGGAATATTTCTGGTCAACATTCTTGGCTCATTCTTACTTGGTGCCACATTTAAAAGTACCGAGCACACAAACGATCTTTTGGCGATTGGCTTTGCTGGCGCCTTCACCACATGGTCAACTTTCATGCTCGATATCTATTTGGCGTATGAGCTACGACGCTACCGTGAGGCAGCACTGAACTTGCTGCTTTCTCTTGGTTTTGGCTTACTTGCGGCGTGGTGCGGGCTTCAACTAGCGAAGTGAGGCCATCCAGGCTTCGATCTGATCTGGGTGACGAGGAATGTTCT
>JBMOET010000004.1:0-55216 GCA_049314595.1 Candidatus Planktophila sp.
ACGCCACCAATAGAAAACCCTGAGGCATTCTTAACAAAGTCAGCATCGGCGCGATGTAGTTTCTCAACACCTAGGTTTTTGGCAACTAATTCGGTATCAACCCGATGACGCCCGCTTGTGATTACTAGCAAGGGATTGCCACTAGGAAGTTTGAAAACAATAGAGGAAGCCACTTGGCCAACTTCAATACCAAGAGCTTGTGCAGCATCAAGGGCGGTACGGGCAGAGTCAGAGAGAATCGTTACTTCACCAGAACAACCCAGTTCTTTAAGCAGGGCAGTTACCCGGATGACTGAAGGGTTAGTTAAAACTTCCTCCACTATTTATGCAACGCGGTTTTCTAGCTTTAATGCAGACATGAAAGCATCGATTACTTCCTGCTTACTCCACGGCTTTGGTGCCTGCGTAATAAAGAAGTCGGCTAGTGCAATCTCTGCTAGTTCATCGATATCGGCTTCAACAAAGCCTAGGGATGAGAGAACGGGGAATTGCAGCTCTGCGAGGATTTTGCGAACTGCATTAACGCAGCGAGATCCATCCTTGGTGCCATCTTGGGGAACTCCCATTGCATCGGCAACGCGCTCCATTTTTTCAGGAACGATTTTTGCTTCACGGGTAAGAGTTTCAACAAGAACTAAACCGATAGTTAAACCATGCGGAACATGCTTTAAGCCACCGATGGCTTGTCCTAATGAGTGCTCGGCGGTGCAATCTGAGATATTCATGGTCAGCCCAGCCATCATGCTTCCTGATGCCATTCCGGCGCGGGCGACTTTGTCATTGCCATCTTTAAATGCACCCACGAGTGCCGGTGTCATGATGCGTACAGCTTCATAGCCAATTGCATCACCGATTGGTGTGCTGCACTTAGCAATGATTCCGGCAATTGCTTGAGCAAGCGCATCGATTCCAGTGTTAGCCGTCATTGATGGTGGCATTGAATATGTAAGTACTGGATCAACGAGTGCTACTTGAGCGCGCAAATTTCCATTTGCAATTCCAGCTTTGCGACCAGCTTCTGGATCAGAGATCACAGAACCGCCCGATACTTCAGAGCCAGTTCCGGCAGATGTTGGAATTGCAATCAGCGCAAGGGTTGGCACAGGATAAACCGGAGGCTTTGATTGGAACTCGCGAAATGTGCAGTTCAGCTGTGCGCATAGTCGCGCAGCTTTAGCGGTATCGATTACTGATCCTCCGCCGAGTGCAACAACAACGTCAGAGCCTGCAGCTTTAAGGGCAGCGATAGCGTCATCGACCATTTGAATAGTTGGCTCACCCGCTGGCTTTTCAAACAGGGTAACCGAGATGTCGGAAGCGGCAATCATTGAGTCAATCAAATTCTTTGCCGCTGGGTTAAATTTTTCAATATCTTTATCAACCATCAAGAAGACTTTGCTTGTGCCAAGTTCGGCCACGACTGCCGGTAGAGTGTGCGCCACGCCTTCACCGAAACGAACCTTTACTGGAAGGTGATTATTAAAGGCAGTGATGTTGTCCACGGTAGCTCCCTGATTAAGTGTGATTGGTTGAATTCTATAGTGGTAAAGGCGTTTTAGAATAGCGGGCAAGAATCATATGAAGCGCTATACCAATGGCCATGCCCCAAATTAAATCGATGGCTACAGTGCTAATCGCCGTAACTACTAAAACGCTTACCTCGCTCTTAGTTGTTCGAAGAGATTCCATAATGGAGACTGGATTTAAAATCCGATAGCTAGTGCCAAGTAATAATCCTGCGATAACCGCCGTTGGAATTTGGCTGACTAAAGGTGCAGCGATCAAGGCGATAAAGAGCAGAACCAGTGCGTGAAAAACTGAGGCAAGACGACTCTTTGCATGTGAGCGCACATTGACACTTGTTCGCGCAATCGCACCCGTTGCAGGCATGCCTCCGAAAACTGAGGCGGCAACAGTTGCAACTCCTTGGCCAAAAAGTTCGCGGTTGGGTTCAAAGCGAACGCTCTCGTGGGCCATTCCATCGGCAACCCGGGCAGAGAGTAAGGATTCAACGGCGGCAAGCAGTGCGATCCACAGCGCTGGGATTAGCAGGGTTGTTACATTTGAGAATTCAATCTGTTGCAATGACCCAATACCGCGTGGAATTGAACCTATGGTTGCAACGTTAATTGAAAAAACCTTGGTAATAACTGTGACTATAAAAAGAGCCACGAAACTAGCGGGAATATGGATTTTTAGGCCGAGTCTTTTAGTAATTGATGGGTAGGAGAACTTAATAAACAAAGTTATAGCAACTATAAATAAACTAGAGAAGTTAAGCCCTATGCCTATGGCATCAGTAAGAGTATTCCAAGCGACGACGTAACTCTTCTCGCCTTCACCTTTTGCGATACCCAGGGCTAATGGGATTTGCTGCAACGAAATGATAAATGCGATTCCGACAGTGAAGCCTTCAACGACCGTCCACGGCACACGGTTAATGACAGCGCCTAATTTAAAGATCGCCATTAAAACAACCATGACGCCGGCCATAATTCCAAGGGCTGGAATAGCCGAGATTCCAAACTGTTGAACTACTGGAATTAAAATAACTGTCATGGCCCCTGTTGGACCACTCACTTGGTATTTAGATCCACCAAAAATGGCCGCCAAGAGTCCAGCAATAATCGCTGTCGTTAGCCCGGCCGCAGCTGACATGCCGCTAGTGATGCCAAAGCCAATTGCAAGAGGAAGCGCAACGATTGCCACCGTTAAGCCCGCAATGAGATCTGTCATCAAATCATTGCGAGAAGTTGAAAATTCATTTCGGTGGGGCCAGAAGGATAAGAACATAGTTGAGTGTAAGGCCCTATCATCGACTTACTCCGTTAGGGTAAGTCCACTATGACAGTTGATGTTGTTCACATTGCCACCCGTGCTCGCAATGGCTTATGGGCGAGTTTTTTCTTTATGGGTGTTGTATCAATGGCCTGGGTTGCACGAATCCCCGAGATTCGCGATGCAAATGGCCTCAATAATGGTCAGTTAGGTCTAATTTTGATCGCCAGCACCATAGGCGCAATCGTCGGAGCGCAATCAGCTGGACGTTTGATTCACACATATGGGACTAAACGTGTCATTGGTTACGCAATCTTCATTATGCCCATTGGTTTAATCCTGATGGGGCTCTCTACATCACCAGTCACACTCATTATTGGTTTATTTGTTATGGGGCTTGGTTATTCATCGGTCGATATTTCATCAAATACGCAAGCAGTGGTTATTGAAAAACATTTAGGTCGCAGATACATGTCTTCATTTCATGCGCTGTGGAGCACTGGAGCATTTGTTACGACAGTTATTGGCGGTGCAATTTCTAAGCATGTTTCACCAAGAGATAACTTAGTTGCCATCGGAGTCATTGGGTTTCTGTTATTTATTCCATCGGTAATGGCGCTCTTGCCACCAGACTTAGATGATCACGCTGGCGGAGATGAAGAGACGCAGGCCAAGATTCCCTTTATAGGTAAGAGTGTTTTGCCACTGTGGGGTATGGGTATTGGACTTCTCGGAGGCCTGATTGCCGAAGGTGCAGCAAGTGATTGGGGAGCTATATTGCTGCGCGATGATATGGGCTTTGGTAAAGGGGTTAACGCAACCGCCTTTGCAACTTTTTCTTTAGCGATGATAACTGCACGTTTCTTAGGTGATCGAGCACTCGATTACTTTGGAGCTCGAAAGACTGTTTTACTGGGTGGCTATTTAGGTGGACTAGGGTGGGGCTTAGGTCTTGCAATTGGAATACCGCTTGCGCATTCACATCCGCTAGCCGCCTTAATAATTGTTAATGCTGGCTTTGCATGTGCTGGCCTTGGAATCGGACCAATGTTTCCTGCCTATATTTTGGCAGCATCGCAAGTTCCAGGCATTGCATCATCGGTTGCAATTGCACGTGTGGGAGTAATTGGTTTAGCCGGTTATTTTATTGGACCATCGGTGACTGGAGCTTTAGCCCAGATAACATCTTTGCCAATCGCTATGACATATCCAGTTCTCATGTTGTTGCTAGCTGGCTATCAGTCACACATTATTAAGAAATAATCCACGTCTGGAATAATGTAAAAGCTGAAATTGCAAAGAGCAAGTAAGCAAATGCCTGCTTTAACACCTGTGCATTCACCGTAGAGGCTTTAATTGAAGCTAGCCGAGCGATAACAACGGCAGAAATGGCCATCACTATCGGAATCTTCCAATTTACTTGGCTCCAAATGGCATGACGGGATAGAAAGGCAATGGTGAAGTTAAGTACGATAATCAGGAGCGATGTTCCTGCCGCTTTTGCCGGCGAATTCTTAAAGAAGAGCACAAGAATTGGAATCGCTAGAAAACCTCCACCTATGCCAAATAGGCCAGTCATTGTGCCGATAATGATTGAGGTTAAAAGTAACCAGTGAAATGGAACCCTTTTTTCACTACCAACTACTGGCTTGATGAGCATCAAAGTCGCGGCAACAATCAACACGAGAGCAAATCCAGATTTAATGAATTGATCATTAAACTTGTGCACGTTAGTTGAGAATCCAATATTTGCTACTGCGCCGATAGCGCTGATGGTAATAGCCTCTTTAATCAGAACATCTTTGCTCTTGAACTTAGGAATTAGTCCCGATGTTGCAGCTGCCATTACGATTGCAATCGATGCAGTTGTTGCGTTGATGGCAGAGTAACCAAAGAAATAGATAAGAATCGGAACCGAGAGCATTGCTCCACCGGCGCCTACAAATCCTAAAACTGAGCCAATGAAGACCCCGCTAGCAAGGGCTCCAAGTATCTCCATGGTGGTAATGATGGCCTAACAAACCCCCGCAGCTAATAACTACGGGGGTTAGTTATGGTAATTCTTAGAGGCTAAAGAATGCACCTGTAATGCTTGGGCCAAAATCTGCACCTGCGCCGACGAGTGCGAAGATGATTAATGCAGCACCGGCAAGAGCTAGATCTTTAAAGAAAGCAATAGATTCAGTCTGCTTTGCAGCTGCATCAGTCTCTTTCCAGAAAGCGTGCATTAAGAAAGCTGTTGGAATTAAGAAAATTGCTATAAGGAGTGCGCCAAGATCTGCATACACCCCAAAGACGATATATAGGCCGCCTATGAGAATCATGAGACCTGAAACGATGACACCTAGCTTTGCAGCTGGGACCTTCTTGTACGTGGCATAGCCAGTCATTGCCTCAAGTTTTGTGAGGTGGCTGAGACCCGAATTGATGAAGATCAGTGCAAATAGGATGCGACCGATTACTAGAACTGTATTCATGGCTCTGTCTCCTTAGTGAGGGGTTAACATATCGGTCCAATGGTAGTTGAATTTTCAACTATCTCCTGTGGTAACACGCTCTAGTACTTGCCATTTGTCAGTCCAAGGGGCTATTTTTCGAACATCTGTTCGAATATCCACAGCACCAAGGAGCGCCTCCAAAAATGTCAGTCCCTCAGATTAATCCCGCACATGATGTAACTATCGATGGGGCTACAACGCCGATTGAATTTACTTTCAAAGGCCGACGCTTTCGCATCCATGCAGTTTTATCAAGATGGTGTGAAGCCGGGGGATGGTGGAATCGCATTAGCGATGGCAAGTATCGCCCTGATGATCAAGCACGTGCAGTCTGGCGCGTAGAGGCTGCGCCTATTGGATCGCTCACAACATTTGAACTCGAACGCGACGAACTCAGCGGTCAGTGGATTATCAGATCGGTATGAGTTTTATACACCTTAACGTTGCAAGTGCGTATTCACTCAAATACGGCACGACCCAACCAAGTGATCTAGTAGCTCGCGCTGCAGAGTTTGAAATGCCAGCACTAGCCCTCACCGATCGCGATGGCTTGGCAGGGGCCGTTCGCTTTGCGCAGAGTTGTGTTCAGTTTGGTATCGCCCCGATCATCGGAGTCAATCTGGGCATTGATATAGGAGGCGATAAAAACCGTATTACTTTATTGGCTCACAGCGATGGAGGATGGCGCTCGTTATGTCGCCTGCTGACTTCACTGACCATGGTTGCCGATAATCGTAATCCAGTTCTGACACTTGAATTCTTACAGCGCTTTAGTCATTACAGTTCAAATCTCTATGCCTTGCACGGCCCCGAGTCACCTGTCGGCAGATTACTAACAGATAACCATGTCGATGCAGCTTTTACGACATTTAATATCACTCGCGATTTATTTGCTGGCAATGCCATTGAATGTATTTCACATTTAGCTGCAGGTCGTGGTCCACGTTCTACATCGCAGGCCGCTAAGTCTTTAATTTTTGCACGTGACCATGACATCGATGCAGTTATTACCAATGCGGTTCGTATGAGAGATCGCACCGATGGACCAGTTGCTGATGTTTTAGATTGTGCCCGTCAATTAGTACCGCTGCATCCACGCCATGTAGAACGCAGCAATGCCGAAGGATTTTTGAAATCTGGTGACGAGATGATCGCTTTAGCCGGCGAAATCGCACGCGCAGCAGGGGAGCGCACACCACGACAACTATTAACAACAACGAGAGCATGGGCCGAGCGCGCTCTGTTATCACCTGCGCGCGATATTGGATTAGGCGGGGCGCACTTGCCCGAACCCCACGTTGTTGGCGCCGAATCAGCGCATCAAATGCGCACACTTTTGCGCACACGCAGTGAGGCCGGTATCAGCTGGCGCTATAGCGATTCTAAGAGCATTAAGCAGGCGCGCATGCGTTTAGATGATGAGTTAGCAACGGTTGCAACACTTGGTTTTGAATCTTATTTTTTAACCGTTGCCGATATTTGTGACATGGCACGAACTGCGGGTATTCGTGTTGCCGCGCGCGGCAGCGGGGCAGGCTCATTAATCTGTCACTTACTTGGAATCTCTGGTGTTGAACCTATGCAACACGGTCTATTGATGGAGCGTTTTTGTTCGCCATTGCGCCGAGCACTACCCGATATAGATATTGATGTTGAATCACATCGCCGTCTTGAAATCTATGACATGGTTTTTAAGCGCTATGGCGATACCAGTTGGGATAGCCCTAATAATCAATCACGATGTGCCACTGTTGCAATGGTTGATACCTATCGTGCCAGGCATGCAATTCGTGATGCGGGAGCAGCTCTTGGCTTACCAGCGATGGAGATCGATTTACTGGCCAAATCAATGCCACATGTGCGCGCACGTAATATTTCTAGTGCTTTAGAAAATCTGCCCGAACTTAAATCTCTTAATATCTCTGCGCCTTTGACGGCTATGACTATCGCCCTTGCCGAACGCCTTGATGGTCTTCCTAGACATTTAGCGATGCATCCATGCGCCATTGTCTTATCTGATGGCGGCCTGCTCGATCGCACTCCACTTATGGCTAGTGCAAGCGGTTATCCCATGGTGGTCTTTGATAAAGATGATGTTGAAGCTATCGGTTTATTAAAGTTAGATGTTTTAGGTGTACGTATGCAGTCGGCAATTTCATATGCACTCACTGAAATTGAGCGCGCACAGGATACGAAAGTAGATATCGATGCAGTGCCCTTAGATGATTCTGCAACGTATGAGTTAATTCAATCAACACGCACTCTGGGAATGTTTCAGATAGAGAGTCCTGGCCAGCGCGAATTAGTGGGAAAACTGGAGCCTAAAACCTTTACCGATTTAATTATCGATATCTCCCTCTTTAGGCCTGGCCCAGTTAAAGGCGACATGATTACGCCTTTTTTAAAGGCCCGTCACGGGTGGAGTAAGGCCCAGGTTATTCACCCTGATCTATATGAGATTTTGCGCGACACAGAAGGCGTTGTTGTCTTTCACGAACAGGTCATTGAAATCATTGCCAGGATGACTGGTGCATCCCTAGCTAGCGCCGATGAAAAGCGTCGCGCCTTAGGAGACAAAGTTGGCCAACAAGAAGTATGTGATTGGTTTTTTCCGACAGCAACTGCACAAGGCTATGAGCTTGCAGTTATTACCCAGATTTGGGATCTACTGCGCGCCTTTGCATCCTTTGGTTTTTGTAAAGCACACGCTGCAGCCTTTGCGCTGCCTACATATCAATCAGCCTGGCTTAAGACACATTACCCTGCAGCTTTTTTAGCTGGAGTCCTTACACACGATCCTGGAATGTATCCCAAGCGTTTGATTGTTGACGAAGTGCGCCAGATGGGAATCGCCATTGCTCCCTTAGATATTAATGAATCAGATTCGCTCTATCGTGTTGAAGAAAGAGGTGCTGCGATTCGTATAGCGTTATCGACGATTGCAAAGATCAGTGATGCTGAAATTACATCGATTATTGCTGGGCGGCCCTATATCGATCTAGCTGATTTTGTTCATCGTTCGGGAAGTAGTGCCCCAGTAACGGAGAGTGCGATTTTGACTGGCGCATTTGATCGCCTGCACACCGAGGTTAATCGTCGCGACCTGTTATTACATTTCTCTGACCTGCAGCGCTCTGCGGGTAAGACCATCTCTGGTGCACAGATGAACTTAGCTTTCCCAACTCCTACTCTGATCAGTAGCGGTCTACCTGATATGAACTCAGCTGAAATCGTGCGCCATGAAATGGAGCGCTTAGGTATCGATATGTCGGCGCACTTAATTGAGTTCTATAGCGACTTTCTTAACGCTATCGGCGCGGTGAGATCTTCACAGTTGCTAAGCCAACGTTCTAACTCCAGCGTCCTTGTAGCCGGCATCAAGGTGGCACTGCAGACCCCGCCAGTACGTTCGGGAAAGCGCGTTATTTTTCTAACCCTCGATGATGGATATGGCTGTAGTGACTCGGCATTTTTCACCGACGTTCAAGGCGACTACGCCAGCACGCTGTATTCGACATCCCTGCTACTAGTAAGAGGCCAAACCCGCCGTACGGGTGCGCGCGGAATTTCAATCCGCGGAACAGGCGCGTGGGATTTACGCGCGGCATATGAAAGTTGGAGAGCTAAAGAAAGTACGCTGGCAATATGACAACGGCCTCAATCCTTCATGTGGATATGGATGCATTCTTTGCATCTGTGGCCGAACGCGATAACCCTGAACTCAAAGGCAAGGCAGTTGTTATTGGAATGGGCGTTCGAGGTGTTGTATCTGCCGCAAATTACGAGGCGCGCAAATTTGGAATCCATGCCGCAATGCCAGTGGGACGTGCACGGCGATTAGCACCACATGCGATTTTCCTTCCCGTTGATATGGCTAGATATCAAGAAGTATCAAGTCACATTATGGAGATCTTTGAAAGCTTTACGCCATGGGTAGAGCCCATTTCTCTTGATGAGGCATTTTTAGATGTCAGTGGCGTGCAACGATTATTAGGTTCTCCGCGCGAAATCGCTACAGCTATTCGTGCCAAGATTGAATCGCAAGAGGGAATAACCTGTTCAGTTGGAATCGCACCATCAAAGTTCATTGCAAAACTTGCATCCCAACACTGCAAACCAAATGGAATGTTAGAGATAACTGCCGATCGAATTCTTACCTTCTTGCACCCGTTGCCAATTAATGCGATGTGGGGAGTCGGGCCAAAGACTGCCGAAACATTAGAGCGTTTAGGTCTTCGCACAATTGAAGACATCGCCCATTTGCCACGAACAACTCTGATTCGCGCTTTAGGTGAAGCCAGCGGTGCATCCTTATATGAACTTGCGTGGGGCCGCGACTACCGAGATGTTTCACCTCAAGATGCAGAAAAAAGTATTAGCGCCGCCGAAACTTTCCCACAAGATTTAGATGATCCAACTCAGATACTCACTGAGTTCTTGCGATTAACCGAACGGGCATCGGCTAGGTTGCGCGACAAAGATTTATTTGCAAAGACGGTTTCTATCAAAGTGCGCTTTGCAGATTTCTCAACTATCAATAGATCAAAGACCCTTTCACTTCCCTTAGAGGGAACCCATGAAATCTATGAAGTCGTTAAAGGGCTCTATCAGGGGCTAAAGATCGACAGGGCGCGACTTCGCTTGGTAGGAGTGAGTCTTGAGAATCTAAGCAGTGGGGCACCAGAACAGATGGTCTTGGGTGCGCGTGAGAGCGGTTGGAGACAGGCAGATGGGGCTATAGATAGAGCCAGAGAGCGATTTGGCCCTGGAAGTGTGCGCCCTGCCCGTCTTATTAAACCTACTGAGCAGGAGAAATAGCCCAGCAGTGGCGTGTGTGAATAAAATCTTCTACTATTTGCCCATGCCTTTGTCAGATCATGAGAAGCGGATGCTCCAAGAGATGGAGGCTGCCCTTTTAACCGAGGATCCACGCCTATTTTCAGCACTCTCTGGCACTGGTCCCTCACCAAAGCGCCCACGAATATTGGCCTCACTTGGTTTAGTTCTTATGGGGATCACAGTTCTCTTTACTGGACTGATCGCCAAAGTAACACCAGTCGGAGTCCTTGGCTTTGCAATCGCCTTGGCTGGAATCATCCTGGCACTCTCATCCTTTGGCGGCAGTTCATCTGGATCAACTACCAAGAGCGCTCGCAAGAGCAAAGGTTTAAACTCTAAGCTGCAATCTCGCTGGGATGATCGCAATAACCAGTAATTTCTAGCCCTCTTCACTGTTCAAGGACCTCTAGCGGGGTCCTTTTTTTATGCCCAACGGGGGGGAGAGTGGGTGGAAAAGGGTAAAAAGTGGCGAAAGGTGGTTGAAAAAGGAGCAAAGTGGAGTAAAGTGGGGAACTAAGCCGAGGATCCACACGGCTGGCGAACCTGGGGAAGGGGGCGCTAAAAAATGTTTCTAGGCACCCACGAACCGCGCCTTGATGAAAAAGGTCGTTTAATTCTTCCTGCGAAATTTCGCGAAGAGTTAGCGTCAGGTTTAGTAATTACTAAAGGACAAGAACGTTGCCTTTATGTTTTTCCAACAAATGAATTCACAGTTATTACAGAAACGCTAAAACAAGCGCCAGTCACTGCAAAATCAGCACGCGATTACAGCCGTGTGATGTTTGCAGGTGCACACGATGAGATTCCAGATCGCCAAGGACGCATAACGATTCCACAAGGACTCCGCACATATGCAGGTTTAGAAAAAGATTGCGTTGTCATCGGTGCAAATACTCGCGTTGAAATTTGGGATGCAACTTCTTGGAACGAGTATTTAGCAGATCGGGAAAAGAGTTTTGCCGATGTTTCAGAGGAGGTCTTTCCAGGACTGTTTTAAATGACTCTCATCTGTGGCCACCGCCGACCCTTCGAACGTATCGGCGCCCCTTCCCCGGCGCCGCTACTAAATAGATCCGTCGGCCGGCGGTGACCAGAGATGAGAGTTGAAGTAAAAGAAGAAGCTGAAAATTTTTTATATTGAAAGGGGGAGAAATGGTAAGTGAGCATATTTCAGTAATGCGGGATCGATGCATCGAGCTTTTTGCTCCCGCCGTTAACTCCTGCGATAACCCCGTAGTAGTCGATGCCACTCTTGGCTTGGGTGGGCATACAGAGGCTTTGCTTCAAAAATTCCCTCAGCTTACTGTCATTGGAATTGATCGAGACCGCGATGCACTTGAACGCGCAACTGCTCGATTGGCTCCATTTGCAGCTCGTTTTCACAGTGCGCATTCATCATTTGATTCAATTGATGCAGTTGTTAGATCCTTTGGATATAGCAATATTGCAGGCGCGTTATTTGATTTAGGCGTTTCATCGATGCAACTTGATCAGTCAGATCGAGGATTTTCATATTCACACGATGCGCCTCTGGATATGCGTATGGATCGTACGCAAACACTTACTGCCGCTGAAATTGTCAATACATATGAACCTGGTCAATTGGTTCGTATTTTGCGAACCTATGGCGAAGAAAAATTTGCTACACGCGTAGTTGAATCAATTGTAAAAGCACGTTCAATTGCGCCATTGAACTCAACAACTGCCTTAGCAACCCTAGTAAAAGCAGCTATTCCAGCGGCTACTCGTCGCACTGGTGGAAACCCTGCTAAACGTACTTTCCAGGCTCTTCGAATTGAAACCAACGATGAACTTGGCGCAATTACACGCGCCCTACCGGCTGCACTCAAACTGCTAAGCGTTGGCGGACGTTTAGTTGTTATGTCATTTCAATCTCTGGAAGATCGAATTGTTAAAGAGCTTTTTACTGCATCAACAACTTCAGGGACTCCACGCGACCTCCCATTTGAACTTCCCGAGCTAGCCGCAAAGTTTGCTCTTGTTATTCGTGGCAGTGAAACGCCATCTAATGAAGAGCTAGAAGAAAACTCACGTTCTGCATCCGTTCGACTTCGCGCAATTGAAAGGGTGGCCGCATAATGGCTATGACCTCATTAGCTCCAGCAATTTCTCGCTCACGAGAAATTATTGCTGAGAAATCATCACAAGTTGCACTTAAACTTGTACCAGACATTTCGGAGGGCAAGCAAGCCAATCGTAAGTTCTTCGCAACCTTTGTATCTTTCGCCGGAATTCTAGGACTTCTTTTTCTACTCTTTATTAACACTCTATTGGCCCAGGATGCCTTTACTCTTACCCATCTTAAGCTTCAAGCCAAGATGGTAAGTGATGAACGTGAAGCAATTGCACGTCAAATAGACAAGCAATCTTCACCCGAAGCATTAGCTAAAGCTGCCGCCAGACTTGGGATGAAGCCTTCAGAGACCCCAACTTTTCTTAATTTAGATCAGGCATTAACTCCACAGATAAGTCCAACACATGGGTAATTTTGCAATTGCGCACAATCGAATCAGATTATTGATTTTGTTAGTTGCCGTTGCAATGCTCATTTTTGGAGTTCGCCTTGTTCAAGTGCAAGCGGTACAGGCAGCAGATTACCGAGCACGGGCTGCAACCGAGATGGAAAATACTCGTTCATTACTTGCGCCACGCGGAGAAATCACCGATGTCAATGGAGTTGCCTTTGCTAGAAGTGTCGCTGCCACCAGTATCGTCGTAGACCAAACTCAAATTTCTAATCCAACACGTACGGCAAATTTCGTTGCACCAATTCTTGGACTACCGGTTGGGCAGGTTAAAGCCAGCATTACCGGAACCAGAAAATGGAATATGGTTTTTCAAAATGCCAAGCCCGCAAAATGGCAGGAACTAAGCACGGCAATCGCTCAATACAATCTGGCATTTCCAGCAATGAGCCCTGAACGCATCATTGGCTTTTTCCCTGAACGCAGTTATGTACGCGAATATCCATCAGGTTCATTAATCGCATCCCTAGTTGGTTTCGTCAACCACGATGGCAAAGGTGCGACTGGTTTGGAATCCAGCATGAACTCAGTGATCTCTGGGGTCGACGGTAAATACTCATATGCCAATGGTTATGGCGCTGAAATTCCAGGATCCCAATCAGAGATTACTCCCGCTCAAACTGGCACAACAGTTCGGCTAACAGTTGATAGAGATATTCAGTGGGTAGCTTCTAAAGCGATTTCAGATGTAGTTAAGGCATCACATGCAATCAGTGGAACTGTCATTGTTATGGATCCAAGAACTGGTGAAATTTTGGCGCATGCAACTGCTCCAACCTTTGACCCAAACCACACATCCAAAGTTGCACTAGTGGCAATGCGTAACCCTTCGGTTCAAGATGTATACGAGCCAGGGTCTACTGGAAAAGTTATGACGCTTTCAGCTGCTTTGGAAGAAAAGAAAATTACACCTGAGACAGTTTTTTCTGTCCCTTATGCACTCAAGCGTTCTACAAAGATTTTCCATGATCACGAGCGCCATGCTACAAAGCGTTTAACTTCATCTGGCATTCTTGCTGAGTCATCTAATACTGGCTCCATTCAAATTGGTGAGCTCTTGTCACACGAAACTCTGCATGACTATCTTTCAAAGTTTGGAGTTGGAACTAAGACAGGCTCTGGTTTGCCGGGGGAGTCAAAAGGAATTCTTCCAAAAGTCGCCGATTGGTCTGGAACAACAGCGCCTACTGTTGCTTTTGGTCAGGGTTATTCATTAACAGCTATGCAGGCTACAAGTATTTTTGCAACGATTGCCAATGATGGTGTGCGTGTTTCTCCTACCGTTATTGCAGGTACTAGCGATGTCAGCGGTAACTTCACGCCAGCTGCTGGTAGAACAAGTCAACGCGTTATTAGTGTTGAGACCGCTCGTCAGATGCGCATCATGATGGAGAGCGTTGTTTCTGCTTCAGGAACGGCCCCGACTGCTGCAATTGCTGGGTATCGAGTAGCAGGCAAGACAGGTACTGCAATGCGAATCGATGACACTTGTGGTTGCTACCGTGGATACACAGCATCTTTTATCGGCTTTGCACCAGCCGACAAGCCGGCATACGTCATAAGCGTCACGATTCAAGATCCTAAGGGTTTGCACTGGGGTGGAGCACTTGGCGGTCCAGTATTTAAAAAGGTTATGTCCTTTGTGCTTCAGAGTCGCCATGTCCCCCCAACTGGAACGAAGGTAGTTCCAGTTGCACTCAATGAAAAAGCGTTACTAGCAAAGAGGGCCGCAGATGCTAAGACCACTAACTAGTTCTCGCAAGAGTTTGGGTGCAATCAGCAATGTTATCGATGCAACATCGTCACTCGGTAAAGAAGAATTAGAATCGATCTTTGTGGGTGGAATCTCGCAATCGAGTGATTCGATCTGCGAAGGCGATCTATTCATTGCACTTCCAGGTGCGAAGTTTCATGGAGCGCAATTTGCAGAGCAAGCCAAAGCTAAAGGCGCAGTCGCAATACTGACCGATGCCGCCGGAGCGCTCATGATTAAAGATTTACCAGTATTAGTTACCGCAAATCCCCGTCGTGCAGCAGGAATCGTTAGCGCCTGGTTTTATAGCGAGCCTATGCGTGATTTATATAGCGTTGGCGTTACAGGCACGAATGGAAAGACAACGGTTACAACGTTATTGCATCAAATCATGAGCTTTGCCGGACGAGAAAGCGGGCTAATAGGCACCGTTGAGACCCGAATCGGCGCTGAAGTCCTGACCAGTAAGCGAACAACGCCTGAGAGCAGCGAGATTGCTGCATTATCTGCCGTAATGCGTGAACGACACATGCGAAATTTAGTGATGGAAGTCTCCAGCCATGCCATAACACTTGATCGCATAAGAGGAAGCCACTTTGCAGTTGTTGGTTTTACGAATCTTTCTCAAGATCACTTAGATTTTCACAAAACTATGGAAGAGTATTTCTTAGCCAAGTCGAAGCTATTTACATTTGAATACGCAGACTTAGCTGTAATTAATATTGATGATGCATATGGTGAGAGACTCTCAAAAACTACAGAGATTCCAGTAGTGAGACTTTCGCGTTTTAATATAAACGCCGATTGGCATTTCACCTCAATTACGCCAGATTACGTTGGAGCGGCAATTTCGATTCGCGGAAGCGGCGGAATCTTGATTGAAGCAAAGAGTTGTTTGCATGGAGCTTTTAATTATGACAATCTATTGATGGCCATTGCAATTGCCGTTGAGAGCGGAATTGACCCAATTGATATTGCAGCGATAATTCCTAGACTCACGGGTGCTGCAGGACGCCTTGAAGCCGTTCGGCTAGGTCAAAACTTCACCGCGCTAGTTGATTATGCACACTCTCCGGATGCAGTTGTACGAGTATTGGAAACTGCACGTGAGATTGCCGACGGAATTGTCATAGCAGTTCTTGGGTGCGGGGGAGATCGAGATACAACGAAGCGAGCTCTGATGGGTAAGGCACTCTATGAGGGCGCAGATATTGCGATTTTTACAAGTGATAATCCTCGAAGCGAGAATGCCGAAGATATTCTTGTGCAAATGGTCTTGGATATAGATGTAACTGAACCTCATGCAGTTATAGCTGATCGCGCACATGCAATTAGATCAGCGGTCAATGCCGCCCGAGCTGGTGATGTAGTAATTGTCTTAGGTAAAGGCCATGAAAAGGGTCAGGAAATAAATGGTGTAGTTACTGATTTTGACGATCGCCTAGAGCTAGCAAAGGCAATTGAGGATAAGAAATGATTACGCTAACAGCTGGTGAAATCGCACTTTTAGTCGGAGGAGAACTTCATTGCGATAAGGATCTTTTGATATCTAAGGCACCAGTGTTTGATTCGCGCCTTGCAACCCCGGGTAGTTTTTTCTTGGCATTACAGGGAGAAAAACAGGATGGCCATGAATTTGTGGCTGAGGCATATCGCTTGGGAGCGATGTTTTCTTTAACGACTCACATCATCGATGGGCCCTGCATCATTGTAAAAGACGTAATCGCCGCGCTGTCAATTCTTGCAACATTTGTACGAAAGAGATTATCTACTTTGATCGTCATTGGTATCACGGGTTCGCAGGGCAAGACCAGCACAAAGGATTTGATGGCACATATGCTCAGCGCAGTTGGACCAACAGTTTCACCTGCAGGTTCATTTAATAATGATTTAGGTCTTCCAATCACATTGTTGGAATGCGATGAGAGAACAAAGTTTTGTATTTTAGAAATGGGAGCAAGGCACAAGGGTGATATCTCTAGACTCTGCGAAATCGCCGAACCAAACATTGGAGTTGTTCTATCAGTCGGTTCGGCACATATTGGCGAATTTGGATCAGCTTCGGCGATCGCGCAAACAAAGGGTGAGCTCATCCAATCGCTGGGCCAAACGGGGACTGCAATTCTTGGAAGTTATGATGAATTCACGCCTCTCATGTCCACGCTGCATGCAGGTCCAGTCATTAGATTTGGCGAGAGCAGCGATTTAGATGTTCGGGCAGCCAATATTGAAATTCGCGAAGGGCGACCACACTTTGATCTGGTGACTCCAGCCGGAAGAGACGCAGTTGGTATGCGTTTAGTGGGAGCACATCAAATCTGCAACGCCTTAGCTGTAGCAGCTGTAGGAACTTCATTGGGACTTCCACTCGAGCTCATTGCAAGTTCACTATCGACGGCTGAAAGCTCCAGTAAATGGCGTATGGAGTTGATTGAGTTAATAGATCTCCTGGTCATCAATGACTCTTACAACGCCAATCCAGTTTCAATGGCAGCAGCTCTTCGCTCCTTACTATTCTTTGCTCAAGAGCGGGGCGGGCAATCCTGGGCATTCATAGGAAAAATGCATGAACTCGGCGAGTCAGGTCCAGCTCTGAGCGCAGGTATTGGCACTCTTGCCCAAGAGATTGGCATTGATCACTTAGTTGTAGTCAATGCCCCTGAATACGGAGATGGGGCGGGGGAACTTGCAGTACATCATGTTTCTTCGATTGAGTCCGCTCGGGAATTTTTCGAATACTTAGCTCCTGGTGATGTTGTCCTGGTTAAAGCATCACGTTCAGAGGGCTTTGAAAAACTTGCAGAGTCGTTAAAAGATTATTGGATAGAAAAGAATGGAGTGAATGAATGAGACAGATCCTAATCGCTGCGGCAATCGCACTTGCCTTTTCACTCTTTGGAACAAAAGGTTTGATAAAGATTTTGGCTGGCAGAGGCTACGGACAGATAATTCGAGATGATGGCCCTAGTAGTCATCACACCAAACGTGGAACACCAACCATGGGTGGAATTATTTTTATTCTTGCCGCCATTGTTGGCTATGTCGCAGCACATGTAATTTCGGGTAACTCATTCACGGTATCTGCAGTTCTAGTTATCGGATTAGTTGTGAGTTTAGGCGCAATAGGTTTCATCGATGATTGGTTAAAGGTTTCTCGGCAAAACTCTCGTGGATTAAAAGGTCGTTATAAGTTAATGAGCCAAGCGGCTTTGGCCGGTATTTTTGGTTTCCTCGGTTTAAAGTTTGCAGATGCCGATTCACTGACACCTATCTCACATTATCTCTCTGGAGTTCGTGAAACTAGCATTTACTTAGGCCCAATTATTGCAATCATCTGGATCATCATCATGGTGATGTCGGCAAGTAATGGAGTTAATCTCACAGATGGTTTAGATGGCTTAGCTACTGGCGCAACGATAATGACATTTCTATCTTTCGTACTCATTGGAGTATGGGAGTTCGGACAAAGTTGTGCCGTCATTGCGGCAAGCGGCTGTTATCAAGTTCGCGATCCTTTAGATCTGGCAGTACTTGCTGCGGCATTTGCCGGAGGGTGTACGGGCTTTCTTTGGTGGAATACAGCACCAGCAAAGATAATTATGGGAGATACGGGATCACTTGCACTGGGTGCTGCAATTGCAGGACTTGCTGCAACCCTTCGTGTAGAGCTCCTACTTATCCCACTAGGTGGTTTATTCGTAATAATCACTATGTCTGTAGTTATTCAGACCTTGTATTTCAAATTGAGCGGCGGAAAGCGTGTATTTAAAATGGCGCCGCTTCACCACCACTTTGAACTTAAAGGATGGGCGGAGATCACCGTAGTGATTCGTTTTTGGATTATTGCTGGCTTAAGTGTGGCCGGTGGCTTAGGGCTCTTTTATGCGCAATGGGTAGTTAAGTAAGTTCGATGGACAAATCTTTTGCAGGTCACAACTACTTAGTCTTAGGGGCTGGCGTGACCGGCAATTCAATAGCCAGGGCGATAGTTAAGCGCGGGGCTGGCGTGAGCATTGTCGATGAAAACCCTGATGCTCGATCTGAGTTCACTCTACTGACACCACAAAATGTTGAAATAAGTAGTTACGACAGAGTGGTGGTTTCACCTGGGTGGAATGAAAAACACCCGATCATCGTTAAGGCAATTGGCGCTGGAATCGAAATTCACAATGAAATTGATATTGCATGGAATATCTCACGGCAGATATCTCCATCTCAGAAATGGTTAGCACTCACTGGAACAAATGGAAAGACTACGACAGTTGAGATGGCAGCGGCAATGTTGCAGAGCGCAGGGCTCAAGGCAATAGCGTGTGGAAATGTCGGAGATACAGTTATTGACGCCGTCGATCGAAGCGATGCCTTTGACTATTTGATATTAGAGCTTTCATCCTTTCAACTTCATTGGATGAAGGAGGCAGAGTTTGTTAGTGCAGCGATTCTAAATATTGCCGATGATCATCTTGATTGGCATGGAAGTTTTGAGAATTACTGCCTAGCTAAGTTTTCAATTTTAGATCGAACACAGATTGCAATATTAAATGCCGAAGATCAAGAAATACTCAAACGAGCACAATCTTGGACTGGTCGTAAGGTTTTCTTCTCACTCGATACTCCGGCACCGGGGGAGCTCGGAGTCGTAGAAGATTTACTCGTGGATAGAGCCTTCGTAGACGACTCACAAGAAGCCGAAATGATTGCAGCGATCTCAGATATTCAACCAACCTTGCCGCACAGTGTTTCTAACGCCTTAGGCGCAGCTGGATTGGCCAGAAGTGTGGGCGTAGGGCACGAGAGGATTCAAAGTGCACTAGCCAATTTTCATCCTGGGCGTCACCGAATCGAAACTGTTTATGAGGCCGATGGCGTGGGCTGGATAAATGATTCGAAAGCCACAAATCCGCATGCAGCTTCGGCATCACTCATGTCTCACTTAAGTGTCATATGGATTGCTGGGGGACTGGCTAAGGGCGCCGATATGTCGAAATTGATTCAGCGATGTGCCAGCCGTATTAAAGTCGCAATTCTTATTGGCGCCGATCGTGGGCTTATTGAGGCGGCTTTCCGTGAGTACTCTCCGAAGACACCACTCATTATGGTTGATCCTGATCCTGATTATGTTAAGGGCGGCGCCTCAAACTCTCTGATGGAGAATATTATTAAAGCCGCTCAAACCCACGTAGCTCAAGGGGACACGGTTTTAATGGCACCTGCATGTGCATCGATGGATCAATTTGTAACATATGCAGATCGAGGCGATCGCTTTGCTAAGGCAGTAATGAAGTTGGTAGCAGATGAAACCTGAATCTAGGCAGACGATCTTTAGCAAGCCTGTCAATCTCTATTACATGTTGATTTTTAGCTCGCTGGGATTGAGTTTGCTCGGACTGATTATGGTTTTCTCTGCCTCTTCGATTCACTCACTTGAGACAAAGGGAACCACATATGCCATTGTCTTGCGACAGTTTATTTTCTTACTTATTTCGATTCCGATGGCTTGGGTACTTTCGCGATTTTCATTATCACGCTGGAAAGTTCTTGCACGAATGGGAGTCATTATTTCATTTGGCTTATTAGTCAGCGTTCAAATAATAGGCAAGAGCGTTAATGGAAATCACAACTGGATAAGCCTTGGCTTCGTCGATGTACAACCAAGTGAAATTGCGAAATTTCTGATGATTCTTTGGGCTGGATATGTTTTAGCTAAACACGAACGCTCTGGTGATATTTACGGCAATGTAGTAAAACTAATAGCCCCTGCCTATTTCATATGTATTGTGCTCGTAATGGTTGGAAAGGATTTAGGAACAGCGTCGGTCTTTGGCTTTGTTTTAGCTGGGCTCTTGTGGGTATCTGGAGTACGACTGAGCGTATTTTCGGGGATTCTTGCAGTAGGTTTTGCAGGCATCGGGGCCTTGATTCTCTCTGCGCCATATCGAGTGGCGCGCTTTTCAGTATTCCTCAATCCATTCGCTGCCGATCAATACAAAAACATTGGGTGGCAACCAGCTCATAGTTTATTGGGCCTTGCAAGCGGTGGGTTATTTGGTGTTGGTCTTGGTGCCAGCCGCCAAAAGTGGGGAAACCTACCTGAAGCACACACCGACTTCATTTTTTCAGTCATCGGTGAAGAGTTAGGTTTATTCGGAACGCTCTCAACTTTATTGTTGCTTTCCGTTTTAATCTTTTCGATATTTAAGATTGCCCTGCGCGCCGCAGATCCTATGGTGCGATATGTGAGTTCAGGTATTGGTTGCTGGATCGCTATTCAATCAATTCTCAATATTGGTTCGGCCATTAGCATTCTTCCAGTTGTAGGAGTAACTCTGCCCCTGGTCTCATATGGTGGCTCAGCGTTAATTGCGACGTACCTAGGCATAGCCTTCGTTATCGGTGCTGCACGTCGAGATCCTGCAATTTATAAAGAGCTGCAAGCAACGGGAATCCCATGGCTACGGTAGTTCTAGCTGGAGGCGGAACTGCCGGGCATATCGAGCCTGCATTGGCAGTTGCGCGTATCTGGAAGGCAGCTCATCCAGAGGATGACATTATTTTTCTCGGTACAAGAACTGGTCTTGAAAATACTTTAGTTCCAGCCAGTGGATTTACGCTCACTCTCATTCCAAAGATAGCGATCTCTAGAAGGCCATCGCTGTCTTGGATAAAGGTTCCAATGGATTTAATCAATTCAGTGAAGGCATCGTATTCAATAGTTAAATCCGCCGATTTATTAATAGGCTTTGGAGGATACGTCAGCGCACCGGCCTATCTAGCTGCACGATTGGCTGGCGTTCCAACGTTAGTTCACGAAGCAAATGCAAAGCCTGGATGGGCAAACAGATTAGGGGCGCTCTTGACTCCTTACTTAGCCGTTGCTAACCCAGTAGATAGCAGAGAGTTCACTGATGCGCTTATAACTGGTATTCCATTACGATCAGATGTTGCCAACTCTTTTGTCGAATCCAGTAAGGATTGGAGCGCGGCCAGAGAACGAGCAAAGATAGCTCTGGGCTTTGATCCAAAGAAACCGTTAATTCTTGTTATGGGTGGATCACAAGGCTCTGTTGCAATTAATTCGATAATAGATCGATCATTAGCAGCGTTGCAGTTAAAAAATATCTCAATTCTTCACTCTGTGGGTCGGCTTAACCTGCTTCCGCCTGCGCAAGGCACCTATCGCCCTGTTGCGTATATAGATGACATGGCACAAGCGTATTTAGCAAGCGATTTGATAATCGCGCGAAGCGGAGCCGTTACCTGTAGCGAGTTCGGCGCTCTTGGACGTTATGCTCTTTTCGTGCCTCTCCCAATTGGAAACGGCGAGCAGTTCCATAATGCTCGCACATTAGTTGAAACTGGTCGCGCCCAAGTAGTCACTCAATCCGATTTCAGCGCAGAGTATTTAGTCGCCTCAATTGATGAACTTTTGCTTCGCTCAAGTCAGGCGCCAATGGCAGGAGATATAAAAGATCTAGAGGCCGGAGAAAAAATCGTAGCATTGGGTGAGTTCGCAATGGGTGCTAAGTGATACGTATCAAATTGAACTCCCTTACCGGCAAACGTATTCACTTTATAGGTATCGGTGGCGCCGGTATGAGCGGTTTAGCGCGGATCGCACTGTCGCATTCAATTACGGTAAGTGGCTCTGATGCCAAAGACTCTTCTGTTGTTAAAGCACTTCAAGCACTCGGTGCAAGTATTTCAACCACACATAGTGCCGACAATGTTGATGGCGCAGATCTTGTGGTGTATTCCACGGCAATAGCGCCAAGTAATCCAGAGATGATTCGTGCGCACGAGCTTGGTTTAACGGTGCTTACACGTGCAGCCGCTTTAGCGATATTGATGTCAGAGTCAAAATCGATTGCAGTTGCTGGAACTCATGGCAAGACAACAACTTCCTCAATGCTGGCAGTCGCTTTACAAGCCTGCGCAGAGGATCCGTCATTTGCAATTGGTGGCACTATCACTGCCTCCGGATCAAATGCTCACCGAGGCACTGGAAATATATTTGTGGCCGAAGCCGATGAATCCGATGGATCTTTTGTTGAGTACCACCCATTCGCAGCGATAGTAACTAACGTTGAACATGATCACGTAGATTTTTTCGCGACACCGCTCGATGTGGAGCTGGCGTTTCAAGCATTTGCAGCAACAATAAATCCTGCGGGCTTTCTTACTTATTGCGCCGATGATTCTGGCGCACGTACCCTTGTGGCTAAGACTGGTGATCTAAAAGTGATCTCTTATGGCGTGGCTGAGAACGCTGATTTGAGGTTAGACCACATCGAACTCGGTGCAACAGGCTCAAAGGCTCGAGCTCTTTGGCACGGTAAGGCGATTGGTTTTATTGAACTAGTAGTTCCAGGCCACCACAACCTTCTCAATGCCGCAGGTGTTTTAGCAACCGGTATCGAATTAGGTCTTGCTCCAGCGGATTTATTAACAGGACTTGCAACTTTTCGAGGCACAGGGCGACGCTTTGAATTAGTTGGAATGGTTCATGGGATTCGGGTTGTCGATGACTATGGTCACCATCCAACAGAGATTGAAGTAACGCTTGCAGCTGCGCGACGATTTGCAGGTGATGGGCGACTTTTAGTTATCTTTCAACCGCATAGATATTCTCGCACGCAAGCATTTGCGACAGGCTTTGCGAGAGTACTAGATGCTGCAGATAGAGTAATTGTTCTGGAAGTGTATGCAGCAAGTGAAAAACCTATTCCGGGCATCACCTCACAACTCATTACTGATGCAATGGCAAAAGGTGAGTTCATCCCCAACTTCATAGAAGTAGCAGATCTAATAGTTAACGATGCCCAACCCGGCGATGTGATAATTACTCTTGGTGCTGGCGATGTCAGCTCTCTGGCACCAATAATTATCGATGGATTGAGTCGGCGCTTTAGTTGATGAAAAGGCGACGTTTATATTTACTGGGAGCCGTTTTCATACTAAGTGGCGCTGCATATATCTTAGGTTGGTCATCACTATTTACCGTTAGCGATATCGAAATTCAAGGCACAGGTATCTATCTTCCAATTAATATCGAAAAGGGTGAAAAATTAGCGCGGGTTGAACCACGCGTAGTTGCGAGCTCGTATGAAAAATACGACTTCATTGAGCGCGCGGATGTATCGAGAAACTGGATTAATGGCAAGGTTCGAATCACAATAACTGAACGAACTCCAATTGCGATTTACAACAACATGGCAATCGATGCATCCGGAAAGAGTTTTATAGTTCGTGGCCAGGACGTATCCCAGCTCCCGAAAATTCAGGCTCCAACTGTTGACTCTGCGATCATTGCCGCCGCCTTCTTCAGGCAGCTTCCGGCAGATATCTCCTCACAAGTCACAGTGCTTAAAGTCCACAGCGGGCAAACATTCATTATGCAGATGAAGGCCAATTCAGGAACCCTTGAACTTCGATGGGGGCGCGGTGAAGAAAACCTGCTTAAAGCAAAGGTTTATAAGGCGCTTTTGCTACAACCCGAAAACTCTGCAGTGAAGCGTATTGATGTATCTGCTCCCCATGCACCCATCGTTAAATAAATTATAATTAACGACACAATAAATAGTTCGAGTCGGTATTTGATTAAGAAGGGCTGGCACTTTAGTTTCGCCTTATCAATAAAGATTGAATTATAAGGCTCAAGTTGAGGTTTATGGTTCACAAGGAGGAGAAACGTGGCTTCACCGCAGAATTATTTAGCAGTCATCAAAGTTGTAGGCATTGGTGGCGGTGGAGTAAATGCAATCAATCGCATGATCGATGTCGGACTTAAAGGCGTTGAGTTCATTGCAATTAATACAGATGCACAACATCTTTTAATGAGCGATGCCGATGTTAAGTTAGATATTGGTAGAAAAACAACACGCGGACTTGGTGCTGGAATGGATCCTGAAAAAGGGCGCGAAGCTGCACTCGATCATGCCGATGACATTGAAGAAATTCTGCGCGGTGCCGATATGGTTTTTGTAACCGCGGGTGAAGGCGGAGGCACCGGAACTGGAGCTGCACCTATCGTTGCAAAGATTGCACGTGACATTGGCGCGTTAACAATTGGTGTTGTAACACGTCCATTTTCTTTTGAAGCAAAGCTTCGCGCAAGCCAAGCAGATGTTGGTATCGAAGCTTTGCGCGCAGAAGTTGATACATTAATTGTTATTCCAAATGATCGACTACTTGCAATCTCTGATCGCACAATAACGTTGGCCGATGCTTTCAAGAGCGCCGATCAGGTTTTGTTATCTGGAGTGCAAGGAATTACAGAAATCATTACACAGCCAGGTTTGATCAATTTAGACTTTGCCGATGTTAAGGCAGTTATGTCCGGCGCGGGTTCTGCATTAATGGGTATTGGTTCTGCTCGTGGCGAAAATCGTGCACTGCGCGCTGCAGAGCTAGCTATCTCTTCTCCACTTCTTGAAGCATCAATCGATGGCGCAATGGGTGTGCTTCTCTCTGTATCTGGCGGATCTGATTTGGGACTCTTTGAAGTCAATGAAGCCTGTGAACTTGTTCAATCGGCCGTTCATCCAAATGCAAAGTTTATTTTTGGAACCACCATCGATGATGCGCTGGGTGATGAAGTACGTATTACCGTTGTGGCAGCTGGCTTTGAAGGGGGAGAGCCCAAGCGGGTTTCTACTCCAGTCATAGATGCAGCAACTCTTGGTGGCGTTGCAGATCCAATCGCCAGTAACGATCCCATCTCAGTTGCCCTCGAGCTTGGCGATGAGCCAACACCGAGACGTCGGGTTACTTTTGAAGAGCTCGTCGCAGAAGATGATGAGATCGACGTTCCAGACTTTATGAAGTAAGGCTTTGCCGGCAATCTTTACCGACAGGCGCCAGGGATTTAGCCTGGCGCCGTATGAGTCTTTTAATCTGGCTCACCACGTTGGAGATGACGTAGAAGCAGTCAATAAGAATCGTGCCTTATTGGTCTCAATGGTTGGGCCTACTCAGTTCATGAATCAGGTTCATGGAGATGTATTTGTTCGAGTTGATGGCACAACAGAGGTCGATCCAATCTGTGATGCACTTATAACGACGACTAAAGGTATTTCTCTTGCAGTAATGGTGGCAGATTGCATTCCACTTTTACTGCAATCGCAATCAGTTGCTGCTGCAGTCCATGTTGGTCGCAAAGGTGTGCATAATGGCATAGCTTTAAAAGTTGTTGCAGAGATGCGACGTCTGGGAGCCGTTGATATTCACGCAACGCTGGGAGCATCGATTTGTGGGCGGTGTTATGAAGTTTCGCAGGCAATACAGGACGAGGTTTGCGCATCGAACCCCCAGGCTTTTTCGTTAACACGTGAGCAGACCCCAGCACTTGATTTACCTAAGGCGTTGATTGCACGATTGGTGGAACAAGGAGTTACGTACGAAGCTTCGACGGTCTGCACATTAGAAGACCCCAACCATTTTTCATATCGACGCCATAACATAACGGGCCGAAGCGCTGGTGTGGTCTGGCTATGACGAGATTCAATGAAATCGCGCAAAACCTTGCCGAGGTAAGGGAGCGCATCGCCGCTAGCGCAAAGATTTCTGGCCGCTCTGCAGACGATATAACTGTAATTGCAGTAACCAAGACATTTCCGGTCAGTGATGTTGAAATTCTCAAAGAGCTAGGCATCCATGATTTTGGTGAAAACCGAGATTCAGATGGTGCCGAAAAGGCAGGTATTGTGCCCGCGCGATGGCATTTTCAAGGCCAGATTCAAAGCAACAAAATAAAATCAATTTGCAGGTGGAGTCATGTCATTCACTCACTAGATGATGCGCGACACTTTGAAATTATTGAAAAATCAGCTGCACACCCATTGGATCTTTTTCTACAAGTCAGCCTAGATGGTGCCGACAATCGTGGGGGTGCCAATTATGAAGCTCTCTATCTCTTAGCCGGCCTTGTTCAAGCATCTAGTATTCATCGACTAATGGGGCTTATGGCTGTTGCCCCGTTAGGACAAAGTGCTGCGCAGGCCTTTGCTTCCTTGGCCCAGATTCACCAAAAATTTATTACTGAGTTCAATGAGGCGACTTGTTTATCAGCTGGCATGAGCGGGGATTTTGAAGAGGCGATTGTGCACGGTGCGACACATGTGCGAATTGGTAGCTCAATCCTGGGTTCTAGGTAGATAGGTAGGTATATTTTATCTATGACTAATGCCCTTAAGCGCGTCGCAAACTATCTTGGTTTGATGGATGACCCGGAGTTTGATACTCATGTCTCTTCATCAGTACCTGCAGTTCAAACCTCCAACGAAGTTCGGATTAAGCCTCGAGCAGCACGCTCGGTTTCATCTGTTCATACATCATCGGTTGAAATTGCACCGCAGCTTGATCTTCCAGTTTTAGATCGCATCATCACTTTGCATCCTCGTTTCTATAATGAGGCCAGAACAATTGGTGAGCATTTCCGCCTAGGTAATCCAGTAATCATTAATTTAACTGACATGGACGAATCCGAGCACAAGCGCCTAGTAGATTTTGCAAGTGGCCTTGCATTTGGTTTGCATGGGACTATTGAACGTGTCACTAAAAAGGTTTTCCTTATCTCACCTGCCAACTTGCAAGTGAGCTCTGAAGATAAATCAGCGGCTGCTCAAGCTAGCTTCTTTAACCAGAGCTGATTTTATGGCAATCGGTTCGCTCCTAGCGGGCATTCTACAACTCTTCTTATTTGCACTCCTTGGTCGGCTCATACTTGATTACATCCGCATGTTTGCGCGTAACTGGCGTCCAAGTGGAATATCTCTGTATTTTGTAGAAGCGATCTACTCGATTACAGATCAGCCAATGCGCTTTGTAGGTAGATTCATTCCACCACTTCGCCTTGGTGCAGTCAGTCTTGACCTAAGTTTTATCGTGCTCTTCTTTGCGGTACAGCTTCTCTTGGGCCTTGTTAGAGGGCTTTAACTAACTTCACTGCAAGTCCAAGATCACCTTGGTCTAAAGCCATGGAAGTATCACGCACCATTGATAAAGCAAGAGTCTCATCCTGTATGCGCAACACATCACTGTCGATAGCATCGATTATTTCTTGCTGCCCATTCCAGGTGATATTGATCCGATCAGAGATTTCAAAACCATCACTCTTTCGACGCTCCTGAATAAAACGAACCACTTCACGGGCATTGCCGGCCAAAATTAACGCTGGAGACAGCGCCAGATCAAGGGCCACGCTTTCCCCATCATGAGAAGAGACCATCCAGCCACTCTTTGGAACCTCTGTAACAACTAAGTCTTCAAGGCTTATCTGCCATGTACCCACGGTAGTCAAGCTTTGAGTTCGCAACTGCTTCACAAGCACCGTTGGATCAGTAGCTGCAATAGCTTTGGCAATCTCTTGAACTGCGCCACCAAAGCGTGCACCTAAACTCTTAAAGTTTGCCTTTACAGAAATATCTACAAGGTCACCATCGGCGGTGGCGATATCTTCGAGCTCTATTACGTTGAGCTCATCGGCGATTTGTTCACGCATTGCTTGTGGTAATCCGGCCCAGCCAGTTGCAGCGATAAGTGCGCGTTGCAGTGGTTGGCGAATCTTGATTCCAGATTCAGCGCGAGATGCTCTTCCTAATTCAACGATGCGCCGAGTAAGAGCTACCTGCTGCGATAGTTCAACATTGATTGCATCCTTGTTAACTATTGGGAAATCAGTTAAGTGCACCGAATCCACTGCAGTTGAATCAGTTGGGCGTACTAGTTCTTGCCAGACTTGTTCGGTAATAAAGGGGACCATCGGCGCCAAGAGTTTAGTTAAAGTGACTAGACACTCATGAAGTGTGGCCATTGCAGCGACATCGCCATCCCAGAAACGTCGTCGTGAGCGACGCACATACCAGTTTGATAAATCATCGATAAATTCAGCTAAGGCTTTACCAGCAATCTGTGAGTCAAATCCTTCAAGTGCTTCATCAACGGTACCTACAAGAACATTGAGCTCTGAGATTATCCAACGATCCATCAACTGACGCTCGGCAAGTGGGGGAGACTGGGCGAGATCAAAATTCGATGCGTTGGCATAAAGCGCGTGAAAAGAGACGGTGTTCCAGTAAGTGAGAAGTGTTTTTCTGATTACTTCATTAATTGCTTCATGCCCGACTCTACGTGCAGCCCATGGAGAGCCTGCCGCCAACATGTACCAGCGCACTGCATCGGCACCATGTTGATCCATAAGCGCCATTGGCTCTAGAACATTTCCAACGTGCTTACTCATTTTGCGACCATCTTTATCCAAGATGTGCCCCAAGCATAAAACGGTTTTATACGATGACTTATCAAAGACAAGTGTTCCAATAGTCATCAACGTGTAGAACCATCCACGAGTTTGATCGATCGCTTCACAGATAAAATCTGCAGGGTATGACTCATTAAACTTTTCTACAGAACCTTCCTTGTGCGGATATCCCCACTGGGCAAATGGCATTGCACCAGAGTCATACCAGCAGTCGATTACTTCAGGCACTCGAGTCATTATTTGAGAGCACTCGGCGCAGGCAAATGTAATGTCATCAACGAACGGGCGATGTGGATCCAGATTTGAAAGCTCTTGACCGGCAAGTGCTCCGAGTTCTTTCAAGGAATCCACACAGATTTCATGCTTATTCTCGCATCGCCAAATTGGTAGCGGAGTTCCCCAATAGCGGTTACGTGAAAGCGCCCAGTCGATATTGTTATTGAGCCAGTCACCGTAACGACCCTCTTTAATCGTCTGTGGATGCCAATCGGTTGCTGCATTTTCGCGAAGAAGAGCATCCTTTATCGAAGTTGTTCGTACATACCAAGATGGCTGTGCGTAATACATCAGCGCTGTGTGGCAGCGCCAGCAGTGTGGATATGTATGTTCATATGGTTGGTGCTTATAGAGAGCACCGCTGGCTTTTAACTCTTTCACTAAGGTTTTGTCAGCATCTTTAAAGAACATTCCGCCAACGACAGGTGTTGTAGCAAGAAATTTTCCATCGGGTGCGATTGGATTTACAACGGGCAGACCGTAGGCACGGCAGACCGCAAGGTCGTCAGCGCCAAAGGCAGGGGATTGATGAACTAAACCAGTTCCATCCTCAGTTGTTACATATGTTGCAAGGACTACGTAATGAGCATCAGGGATTTCTACGTAATCAAATGCTCGCTTGTATGTGATGCGCTCTAAATCCTTACCGAGCATAGTTTTAAGAACTACTTTTTCACCCCTAACACTCTCGATTAAGGCTTTAGCAACGATAAGAACTTCACTCTTTTCATCAACACTGACCTGCACGGCGACATATTCAACATCTGGATGAACGGCGATTGCAGTATTAGATACAAGCGTCCACGGTGTAGTAGTCCAGACAAGAAGTGATGCGTGCATTTCTGCTAACTCACCTGATGTCACTGGAAAACGTACAAAGACCGATGGATCAATAACAGTCTCATACCCTTGAGCTAGTTCGTGATCAGATAACCCTGTTCCACATCGCGGACAGTAAGGGGCAACACGATGATCTTGAACAAGTAGACCTTTCTTCCAAATCTCTTTGAGCGACCACCACACACTTTCTACATACTCTGGTGACATGGTCCAATACGCTTCATCAAAATCAACCCAAAAGCCCATGCGATCTGTCATATCTGTAAATGCACTAACATGGCGTTGAACTGAATCGCGGCATTTATCGTTAAAGGCTGCTACTCCATATTTTTCAATATCGCCTTTTCCAGCAAAGCCCAACTCTTTTTCAACTGCGATTTCAACTGGAAGACCGTGGCAGTCCCAACCAGCTTTTCTCGTTACATGTTTTCCCTTCATCGTCTGAAAACGCGGGAAGACATCTTTAAATACACGGGCTTCAATATGGTGAGTGCCAGGCATTCCATTGGCCGTTGGTGGGCCTTCATAAAACGTCCAAGGAGCGGCGCCTTCACGAGCATTGACAGTCTTGTGGAAGATTTGATTATCGCGCCAGAAATCTAAGATCGAATGCTCAAGTGCAGGTAGATCTACTGAGGGGGAGATGGCTCGAAATGACATAAAAAATCCTCCAGGTAATAAAACTCTGGAGGGACGACCTCTGCTAGTTGGCAGAGGTCGCGGTACCACCCGCCTTGCGCTTAGGTAGCGCCACTTATATCCCTGACTGTTGGTTCTACATGAGCTGATTGCTCACTTCTTCCAACGAACTCGTGAGGTGATAGCCCCGTCATCGCTCTGTTTATGTCAGGTGACAGAGTCTACGCCATAAGCAGATGAAGATTACCCGTGGCGCAGTTGGTATCTATTGCCCAATCGGCATAAGGTTCGCGTCATGCCCAAGAAGCCAATAAAGAAGGTCGCAGCCAAGAAGGCTCCTGCCAAGAAGGCTCCTGCCAAGAAGGCCGCGGTCAAGAAGGCTCCAGCCAAAAAGGCCGTAGCCAAGAAAGCTCCGCTTAAGAAGGCCGCCGCAAAGAAGAGTGCCCCTAAGAGCATTCCAATTAAGAAGGCGCCAGGAAAACCCTTTCCATCAAAGACGACATTAACGGTCGATGAAAAATCACAGACTGTTTCAGTATCAACTATTACCGCACCAGTTGTCGCCCCAGTCATTGAAGAGCGTCGACTTGTAATGCCACCACCACCAAGGCCAGCTAAGAGCACAAAGAAAGTTGCTCCACTTAAGCCAATTAAAAGTGCACCTATTCCGGTTGTAGTAAGTGAATCTGAACCATCATGGACTGCCGCAGAGCTCAAGGTAATGCGCACAGATATTTCAAAAGAGCTTGAACGTCTTCGCCGCGAATTAGCAATTGTAGAACTTGAGATGGACTCACTGATTCAAGAGTCTGGTGAAGGTGCGGGAGATGACCAAGCCGACGCTGGTACTAAAACTTTTGAGCGAGAGCATGAAATGTCTCTGGTCATCAATGCCCGTGACATGGTTTTGCAAACAGAGCGCGCACTAGAGCGAATTGATTCAAAGCGTTATGGAAACTGCGAAGAGTGTGGCAATCCAATAGGAAAAGCTCGACTTCAAGTATTCCCTCGCGCAACTCTCTGCATGCTCTGCAAGCAGAAGGAAGAACGGCGCTAACAGTGCGAAACTGGCGAACACTCTTAAGTGTTGCCTGGTCTATCTGGATCCTCGATTTAGCAACTAAGGCGTGGGCAGTTAGTCAGCTTGCACATCGAGGTTCTGTGAAAGTGGTAGGTTCATTTTTCCAGCTGACATTTGTTCGAAACTCTGGCGCGGCCTTTTCATTTGCAACAGGGGCCACACTCGCGTTTTCCATCTTCTCGATATGCGTTTTGATAGCGATAACTACCTTCGCGCCTCGAATCACATCACGAGGGTGGGCCGTGGTGTTAGGCCTAGTAATGGGTGGAGTTTTGGGCAATCTCTCCGATCGCATCTTCCGTGAGCCTGGATTCTTGCGCGGGCATGTGATTGATTGGATGCAACTGCCACATTGGCCTATATTCAATATCGCTGATTCTGCAATCGTCATTGCCGCTGCAATTTCGATAGTCCTATCCGCAAGGAATATTCCTCCAATTGCGAAAAAGGATCTACCACTATGACAAATCGAGAACTACGAACTCTGTCGGTTCCAGAAGGTGTAGCCGGAGAGCGCATCGATAGTGCGCTTACGCGGGTCTTAGGACTATCACGCACAGCAGTAGTAAAGCTTCTAGAAGATGGTGACATTACAACTTCAGGAAATGCGATGCTTAAATCTGAACGCGTTGCAGCAGGACAGATAATCGATGTTTTGATGCCAGCGCCAATAAACACTATTCCTATTCCTTTGACGCCCCTTGATGGCCTAGAGATTGTCTATGAAGATGACGACATTGTTGTTATCAATAAACCTGTAGGTTGCGCCGCTCATCCCAGCCCAGGTTGGACTGGACCAACGGTAGTTGGGGCGTTGAGTGCGGCGGGATTTATTATTTCAACGAGTGGAGCTGCAGAGCGTCAGGGAATTGTTCATAGACTCGATGTTGGAACAAGTGGATTGATGATTGTGGCAAAAAGTGACCGTGCATTTACCGTATTAAAAGATGCGTTCCGTACCCGAAGTGTGGAAAAAATCTATCATGCACTTATCCAGGGACACATGGATCCAACTACTGGAACCATCGATGCGCCGATCGATCGGCATCCAAAAGAAGATCACCGATTTGCCGTTGTCGGAACAGGTAAAGAATCGATTACACATTATGAAGTCATCGAGTTCTACCGCTTCGTTTCACTTGTAAAAGTTGAGTTAGAAACCGGACGCACACATCAAATCCGTGTTCACTTTTCAGCCCTGAATCACCCGCTGGTGGGGGACATGACATATGGTGCAGATCCAGTCTTAGCAAAGAGCCTTGAGATGGCTCGACCATGGCTACACGCCAAGGAGTTGCGATTTGCCCACCCAATCTCTGGGCAGGCTCTTAGCTTTATAGCCCCATATCCGCCCGATCTCACACGCTCACTGGCGTTGCTTTCCGACGCCGTTCTGCCGTAAGTAATAACCTTGCGCAACAATGCCTAAAGACAACTTCGTTCACCTCCACGTACACACCGAGTATTCGATGCTCGATGGTGCTGCGCGCGTCACAGATCTAATGAGCGAGGTTTCACGACAAGGTATGCCGGCAATTGCCATGACAGATCATGGAAATGTCTTTGGTGCATATGATTTTTATAAGAGTGCACAAAAAGCTGGAGTTAAACCGATTATTGGAATTGAAGCCTATGTTGCTCCTGAATCGCGTTTTGACCGCAAGCGCGTTAAGTGGGCAGATGGCGGAGAAGACGACGTCTCTGGTGGTGGCGCGTATACACACATGACAATTCTTGCTGAAAATAACCTTGGTTTAGGAAATCTCTTTAGGCTTTCCTCCCTTGCCTCACTTGAAGGTTATTACTACAAACCTCGAATGGATCGCCAACTTCTTGCGCAGTATTCAACTGGATTGATCGCAACAACTGGATGTCCAGGTGGAGAAATTCAAACTCGTCTGCGAATGGGTGCTTACAAAGAGGCGATAAAGGCGGCCAGTGATTACCGTGATATTTTCGGTGCAGATAATTTCTTCCTTGAAATCATGGATCATGGAATTGAGATCGAATCTCGAGTAAAGGCAGATTTACTAAAGCTTGGCAAAGATCTGGGTCTACCGTTGCTTGCAACAAATGATTTGCACTACACACTGCAAAGTGATGCTGGTGCACACGAGGCACTTTTATGTGTTCAATCCGGATCAACGCTTGCAGATCCCAAAAGATTTAAATTTGATAACGATAGTTTCTATGTAAAAACCCCTGCCCAGATGCGCGAGCTCTTCAAAGAGATTCCTGAAAGCTGTGACAACACATTATTAATCGCCGAACGGTGCAATGTAACGCTGCGCGAAGGTGAAAATCTGCTGCCACAGTTCACCGTACCGGCAGGTGAGAGCGAAGACTCTTGGCTACAAAAAGAGGCCGAACGTGGACTTACGGCCAGATTAGGTGCCCGGGTAACTCAAGCCCACATTGACCGTTTGGCATATGAACTCGGCGTTATGCAGACAATGGGTTTTCCGGGCTACTTCTTAGTAGTTGCAGATCTCGTAGCCCACGCTAAAGAGGTTGGTATCCGAGTTGGACCGGGTCGAGGCTCTGCTGCAGGTTCACTGGTTGCTTATTCATTAGGCATCACAGGTCTTGATCCACTTGAGCATGGTCTGTTATTCGAGCGCTTTCTCAATCCAGAACGTATCTCGATGCCAGATATTGACTTGGACTTCGATGAGCGCAGACGCAGCGAGATGATTCGTTATGCAACAACTAAATATGGTGAAGATCGAGTTGCTCAGATCATCACTTATGGAACGATTAAATCTAAACAAGCAATTAAAGATTCCACACGAGTGCTTGGTTATCCATATGTCGTGGGTGAAAAATTAACGAAAGCGCTTCCACCTTCAGTAATGGGTAAAGATATTTCTTTAGGTGGAGTCTTTGATCCAAAAGATGATCGCTACGGAGAAGCTGGCGAGTTTCGAAACCTTTATGAAACCGATAATGATTCAAAACGAGTTGTAGATACAGCCCGTGGGTTAGAAGGGCTTAAACGCCAGTGGGGTGTTCATGCAGCAGGCGTGATCTTGTCCCGCGAACCGTTACTAGATGTCATCCCGATTCATCGCCGCGAAGCCGATGGCGCAATCATCACTCAATTTGATATGGGCGCCTGCGAGGCCATCGGGCTTCTTAAGATGGACTTCCTGGGACTAAGAAACCTTTCAGTCCTAGATGATGCGTTGCTCAATATCAAAGCGAATCAAGGTATCGATGTAGTCCTTGAAGATTTGACTCTAGATGATAAGAAAACATATGAGCTCTTATCCCGAGGAGACACACTGGGAGTTTTCCAACTCGATGGTGGTCCAATGCGCGCGCTGCTGCGCTCTATGTCTCCAGATTCATTTGAAGATATCTCTGCGGTAATTGCCCTGTATCGACCGGGGCCAATGGGTGAAAATGCGCATAATAACTATGCAGACCGAAAGAATCATCGCAAACCTGTAGAGCCAATCCACGCTGAGCTCTCAGTGCCGTTGCAGGAGATTTTGGGTGACACATACGGTTTGATCGTTTATCAGGAACAGGTTATGGCCATCGCACAAAAAGTTGCTGGCTTCTCACTTGGGCGCGCAGATTTGTTGCGTAAAGCAATGGGTAAGAAGAATAAAGAGATTCTAGATAAAGAGTACGTACCATTTGAAGCTGGTATGAAGGCAAATGGTTTTTCTACTGCTGCAATAAAACGACTATGGGATGTTCTTATTCCATTCTCTGACTATGCATTTAACCGTGCTCACTCAGCCGGTTACGGAGTTGTTTCATATTGGACGGGATATTTGAAGGCCAATTATCCAACTGAATACATGGCCGCGCTCTTAACGAGTGTTCGTGATGACAAAGATAAATCGGCGTTGTATTTAAGTGAGTGCCGGCGAATGGGTATAAAAGTTCTAGAGCCCGATGTCAATGAATCTGATGCCGAGTACACACCACGCGGAAATGACATCCGCTTTGGTCTAGCTGCAATTAGAAATGTGGGTGAAGGCGTCGTTGCATCGATTAAGGCTTCACGTGAATCAAAGGGCCGCTTCACCTCATTCGGAGACTTTTTAGCAAAGGTCGATGCTCAAGTCTGCAACAAGAAGACCATTGAGTCCCTCATTAAGGCCGGTGCATTTGGTTCGATGGGTGCAACCCGCAAAGGTTTAATGGCCGTATATCTTGAGGCGATCGACTCTGTTAGTGAGACCAAACGCGCAGAAGCAATTGGGCAGTTCGATCTCTTTGGCGGTGAATCTATTAGTCATGTAGCAGCAATTGATTTAGAGATTCCAAAGGGCGAATGGGATAAGGCCATGTTGCTCAGTTATGAACGTGAAATGTTAGGTCTCTATGTTTCAGATCATCCACTGCTAGGCGTCGAACACGTACTGCGGGCAAATACTGACATGACGATAAGTGAGTTATTAGATGACGGGGCACAGACTGAATCAATCGTTACTATTGGTGGATTAATTACTAGCGTTACTCGCAAAGTTTCAAGGCAAGGCGCTTCATGGGCAGTTGTCAGTGTTGAAGATTTAGAGGGTTCACTGGAAGTTCTCTTTTTCGCTAATACGTATAATCAATATTCAATGTCATTGACTGAAGATCGAATTGTTACCGTCAGGGGTCGAGTTGATCGTCGTGAAGATACGCTTCGATTTACCGCCTTGGAAATGTCGATGCCAGATATCTCATCGGGTCCAACTGGCCCTCTAGTTATTGCATTGCCAATTGCTCAGTGCACCCCACCCATTGTTGATCGGATCAAAGAGATATTGCGCTCACATCCGGGCAAACGCGAAGTTCATCTACAAATCAAAGACAATGGCAGTGATACGTACATGAAGATTGATGCGTTAATCACGTCTTCTCCAAGTTTGAGCGCTGATCTAAAATCGATCTTGGGGCCTCACTGCTTGGCCTAGGCGATAACTACGCTCCGAGAAGGCTCTGACTACAGTTACAATTGGACAATGATTCGTACCGTTGACCTACGCGGTCGTGCTCTGTCAAAGAGTGAGTACAACAGCGAACTTCCCCGGGCTGATCTCAACGTGACCGAGGCCATGCTGCTTATAGAGCCGATTTTACACCGGGTAAAGACTGGAAATGAAGCCGACTTAATAGCCCTGGCCGAGGAGTTTGATGGAGTTCGCCCGGAAAGAATTCGTGTTCCACAAAAGGCATTAGATGAGGCGCTGTTAGCCCTTGATCCCAACGTGCGTAAAGCTTTAGAGATCTCAATCGAGCGTGTTCGAAAAGTGCACACAGATCAGATTCGAACAGAGAAAACTACAACGGTCGTAGATGGCGGGACTGTTACAGAAAAGTGGATTCCAGTTGATCGTGTTGGGTTGTATGTTCCTGGCGGTCGTGCGGTTTATCCAAGCAGCGTGATGATGAATGTGATCCCAGCTCAGATTGCACGGGTACAGTCCATAGCAGTTGCCTCTCCTCCTCAAAGAGAGTTTGGGGGACTTCCGCATCCTACGATCTTGGCGACCTGTGCATTATTAGGCATCACTGAGGTTTATGCAGTTGGCGGCGCACAGGCAATTGCGCTCTTTGCTTATGGAATGGCCGATCTTTGTCAGAAGTGCGATCTAGTTACAGGTCCTGGAAATATCTATGTCGCTGCTGCAAAGCGCGCTCTGCGCGGAGTTATAGGCATCGACTCAGAGGCAGGTCCAACCGAAATTGCAATTCTGGCCGATAGCAGTGCATTGCCGGCCGACATTGCTGCCGATCTCATTAGCCAAGCCGAGCACGATGTGATCGCAGCAGCTATTTTGGTAACCGATAGCGTTGAGCTAGCCGATGCAGTAATGGCGCAGTTAAGAGTGCGTGTACCTGCGACAAAACACCGAGATCGAATACGTGAAGCACTAAGTGGCGTGCAGTCAGCAATAGTGTTAGTTGACTCAATTGCACAAGGTTTAGATGTTGTAAACGCATACGCCGCCGAACACTTAGAGATTCAAACCGTCAATGCTCGTGAAGATTCCTTAAGTATTCGCAACGCTGGTGCGGTTTTTGTGGGACGGTTTTCACCTGTTTCATTAGGAGACTATTCAGCTGGCTCTAATCATGTTCTACCTACTGGGGGATGTGCCTGTCACTCCAGCGGATTGTCAGTGCAGAGTTTTCTACGCGGGCTACATTTTATTGAATACTCAGAAAGCGCCTTTACCGATTTAGTCCCAACGGTGGTAACTCTTGCTAATTCAGAGGATCTACCTGCTCATGGAGAAGCAATGCTTGTGCGATTAGAGGACTCAGAATGAGCTGGCCAACTTGGTTACCACTGCGCAAAGATTTGCATGCCTTGACAGTTTATGGAGCACCTCAACTTCCGGCTCAAGCCGCACTCAATACCAATGAAAATCCTTACTCACCGTCACAAGCATTACAAGAGGCAATAACTCAATCAGTTGCATTAGTGGCATCGACATTGAATCGCTACCCAGATCGTGATGCCTTAGTCCTGCGCTCTAAACTTGCTACCTATATTAATGAATCCTCACATGTACAAATGGACGTAAAAAATATCTGGGCTGCAAATGGAAGTAATGAGATCATCCAGTCGCTCTTTTTAGCATTCGGAGATGGTGATGCCATCGGCTTTACTCCTTCATATTCGATGCACTCACTCATTGCTAAAGTCACAGATACCAATTGGATAAATGGCCCAAGAAATCTCGACTTTACCTTTAATATCGATTTAGCCGTCGCTGCTATCCGTGAACATAAGCCGACCCTGACCTTTATTACAACTCCCAATAATCCAACGGGTGATGCCATCGCTATTGCAGATATCAATGTCTTAGCCGACGTTGTAGCCGAACATGGCGGCCTTCTTATTGTTGACGAGGCCTATGCTGAGTTTTCACAGGAGACCTCAGCGGTCACATTAATTGCACGCAAACCTCATGTCATAGTGATTCGCACTATGAGTAAGGCCTTTGCATTTGCCGGGGCGCGCTTGGGTTACTTAGTTGCTGATGCACATGTTGTAGATGCGATGATGCTCGTTCGCCTTCCATATCATTTGAGCGCCCTGACCCAAGCAGCTGCCGAAGTCGCACTTGATCATCGCAGCGAATTACTCGCTGGAGTTAAATCTCTGATTGCCGCTCGTGAGGCTATGGTGCTATCGCTGGCAAACCTTGGATTAAAGACGCTGCCAAGCAGCGCCAACTTCATTCTCTTCACAGGTTTTAATGCAAGTGCGCCACAACTATGGGCCAGTCTCCTAGAAAAGGGAGTTCTGATTAGAGATGTGGGATTATCGGGATATCTTCGAGTAACAATCGGCAATGAGGCCGACAATCAACGCTTTATTGATGCCTTGACCCAACTGTTATAGAAAGTGAGCACCATGAGAACCGCACGCATTGAACGAGAGACCAAAGAATCACATGTACTAGTCCAGCTCAATCTTGATGGACAAGGTGTCATCGATGTCAGCACGGGTGTTCCATTCTTTGATCACATGATGTCTCAACTTGGTAAGCACTCAGGCTTTGATTTAACCGTTAAGACAACTGGGGATATCGATGTTGATTCTCACCACAGCGTTGAAGACACATCATTGGCATTTGGCCAGGCACTTCGCGAAGCCCTTGGGGACAAGGCTGGCATCCGTCGATTTGGCGATTCGATGGTTCCATTGGATGAGGTCTTAGTTCAGGCGGCAGTAGATTTATCTGGTCGACCATACTTAGTGCACCGTCAACCAGAAATCGTTGAGCTCATTGGAACTTTCGATACAACACTTGGTAAACATATTTGGGAATCGATTGTGGCCGAAGCCCACATTGCACTACACATCAGAGTTCTCGAAGGCCGAAATGCTCATCACGTATTTGAGGCACAGTTCAAAGCTGTCGCGCGTGCATTGCGCGATGCAGTGTCATTGGATGGGCGAGTTGCAGGGATCCCTTCGACTAAGGGTTCTCTTTGATCGCAATACTCGACTACGGATCGGGAAACTTACGCTCTGCTGAGCGCGCATTTGCAACCTCTGGCCATGATGTAGTTGTTACATCAGATGCACGTATTGCATTTGAAGCAGATGGTCTTGTCGTTCCCGGCGTGGGTGCATTTGCTGCTTGCATGCAGGGCCTAGATGCAATTGATGGTTCAGAGATTATTCGAAAGCGCGTCACTAGTGAGCGATCGGTACTTGGCATTTGCATAGGAATGCAGATCTTATTTTCGCAAGGTGATGAACACTCAGATGGCGCGCCGCACAGCGGGGTAGGAGTCTGGGATGCATTGGTCTCAAAGATCTCTGCACCAATTCTTCCTCACATGGGCTGGAATACGGTAGATGCAGCGCAAGGGTCATCACTTTTCAAAGGTATTGAAGATCAAGCCTTTTATTTTGTGCACTCTTTTGCAGCCAAGAAAGCTGTTGGGGTGCACCAATCGTGGACAACGTACGGAGAAAGATTCTTATCTGCAGTTGAAGATGGATACGTCAGTGCAACTCAGTTTCATCCTGAGAAATCTGGTGCCGCTGGCCTAGCCTTAATAAAGAATTGGAGTAACTCCCTATGAGCTATTTAGAGCTATTGCCGGCAGTTGATGTCAAAGATGCTCGAGCCGTTCGCTTAGTGCAGGGTGAATTATCTAAGGAGAGCATCTATGGATCTCCGCTTGATGTTGCCTTAGAGTTTCAAGCCGCTGGTGCCGAATGGATCCACTTAGTTGATCTAGATGCAGCATTTGGTCGGGGAGACAACGCGCAGTTATTGGCTGAGGTTGTTGGAAAACTAGATATTAAAGTCGAGTTATCTGGCGGAATTCGCGATGATGAATCTCTCAAACGTGCAATTGCAACTGGGTGTCGCCGTATTAACTTAGGAACAGCGGCGCTGGAAAATCCAGTGTGGACCGCGCATGTCATAGCTGAATATGGGGATTTGATCGCCGTTGGATTAGATGTACGAGGTCACACATTGGCGGCGCGCGGTTGGACGCAAGAGGGTGGCGAACTCTTTGAAACTATTGAACGCTTAGACAGAGATGGGTGTGCACGCTATGTCGTCACGGATGTAACGAAAGATGGAACTTTGCTGGGTCCAAATATTGAACTCTTACGACAAGTATGTGCAGCGACAAATAAACCTGTGATAGCAAGTGGTGGAATTTCATCTCTTGATGACATAGCAGCCCTTGCTGCCATTCGCGCATTAGGTATCGAAGGCGCAATTGTCGGAAAAGCTTTATATGCGGGTGCATTTACTCTTCAAGAAGCTTTAGCGATTGCATCGGCATGACTCTTTCCATTCGCATAATTCCCTGTCTTGATGTGACAGAGGGCCGAGTAGTCAAAGGAGTTAACTTCACCAATCTTGTCGATGCCGGTGACCCAGTAGAGATGGCTGCGCTGTATGGCAATGAAGGCGCCGATGAACTTACATTTTTAGATATTTCAGCAAGTAGCGCGGAGCGCGAAACTACTTTGGATGTAGTTCGCCGAACGGCAGAGCAGGTTTTTATTCCGTTGACTGTGGGCGGGGGAATTCGAAGCGTTGAGGATGTAGATCGCTTATTGCGTGCAGGTGCCGACAAAGTTTCAATCAATACATCGGCAATTGCTAGACCGCAATTAATATCCGAAATCGCCGATCGTTTTGGTTCGCAGGTTTTAGTTTTATCAGTTGATGCACGCAGAGCTCGAACTGCATCGGGTTTTGAAGTCACAACACATGGTGGCCGTGAAGGCACAGATATCGATGCCTTAGCCTGGGTTGAGAAAGCCTGCGCCTTAGGTGTTGGTGAGATTCTTCTTAACTCCATGGATGCAGATGGCACCCGGGCCGGCTATGACATTTCAATGATCACAGCTGTACGTGCGGTTGCAGATGTCCCATTAATAGCAAGTGGTGGGGCAGGGGCTTTGGAGGATTTTGCTGCAGCTCTAGATGCTGGAGCTGATGCATTGTTGGCAGCTAGCGTCTTTCACTTCGGAATCCACCGTATTGGCGATGTAAAGTCTTATCTGGCAAAGCACAACTATCCCGTGCGCACCAACACCATCGGGTAAGGCAGAATTAAGCCATGGCGCCATTAGATCCTGCTATCGAATCCCTTCTGAAGGATTCCAGCGTTCTGATTCCTGCAATTGTGCAAGATGTGACCAGCCGTGACGTATTGATGCTTGCCTACATGAACACAGAATCCCTCGCCCTGACACTTACAACAGGCAAAGCAACTTATTGGAGCAGAAGTAGAAAAGAACTGTGGATTAAGGGCGCAACATCTGGACACTTTCAAGAAGTGCAATCAGTTGCACTTGATTGCGATGGCGATGCCCTGCTCATCATTGTGAAACAAATCGGTGTCGCCTGCCACACAGGAAATGCAACTTGTTTTCATACCCCCTTGGATATGAAATGAACTTAAATGAGTTTCGCGCATATGCAAAGCTTTCAAATGTAATTCCAGTGTCGCGTCGCCTATTAGCCGATGGTGAAACTCCGCTAGGTGTTTATAGAAAACTAGCTAAAGATGCTCCCAACACATTTCTTTTAGAGTCGGCCGAGCATGGGGGAGCATGGTCGCGGTACTCATTTATTGGCGTCCGAAGTGAAGCAACGTTAAGCGAGTCCAATGGTCTGGCTTATTGGCAGGGCGTAGCCCCAGCTGGAGCTCCAACTGGAATCGATCCATTGGTTGCACTTCGATTATCGGCCCAACATTTAAAGTCTCCAAAGATTGCTGGACTACCACCGCTCACTGGTGGGCTTGTAGGTTTTATGGGCTACGACGTTGTTCGCCGTTTAGAAAAACTGCCAGAACTTTCAACTAAAGATCTGCCATTGCCAGAGTTGAGCTTTATGTTAACTAGCGATTTGGCTGTATTAGATCACAGCGATGGAACTATCACTTTGATTGCTAATGCAATTAACTGGGATGGAAGCGATGACCGAATCGATGAAGCCTTTGAGACATGCAACGAGCGTCTAGATCGCATGCAGGCAGATCTCAATTCTGCGCTCTCTGGTGATGTTGCACTGATAGATACTCACGCTAAACCTGAGTTTCATTCAAATATCAACTCAGATAGTTTTAAAGAGAAAGTATTAGCAGCAAAAGAGGAGATTTTGGCTGGTGAGGCTTTTCAAATCGTTCTCTCACAGCGATTCTCTATGCCATGTTCGGCCGATGCCCTAGATGTCTACCGAATGCTGCGACTGAATAACCCCAGCCCCTATATGTATCTATTCCGCTTTAACGATGGGATCGAAGTAGTTGGCTCAAGCCCAGAAGCACTCGTAAAAATTAGTGGTCAAGAGGTAATGATTCACCCAATCGCAGGAACCAGAAAACGATCTGCGTCACCTGAAGAAGATCACCGCTTAGGTGAAGAGCTACTTGCTGATCCAAAAGAGCGTGCAGAACATCTCATGCTCGTTGATTTAGGCCGCAACGATATAGGCAGAGTGTGTAAACCCGGCAGCGTTGAAGTAATTGACTTCATGCATATCGAACGCTATTCACATGTGATGCATATTGTTTCAACGGTTACTGGACAGCTTGCCGACACATCAACACCGATTGATGCTTTATTTTCGGTATTTCCTGCGGGGACTTTATCTGGTGCACCTAAGCCCCGCGCCATGGAGATCATTGAGCAGCTTGAGCCAACCCGCCGCGGTCTCTATGGCGGAATAGTTGGATATATAGATTTCACCGGAAATATCGATACGTGTATAGCTATACGTACAGCTTTGATTCATGACGGCACTGCCTATGTGCAAGCTGGCGCAGGTGTTGTTGCCGACTCTGACCCTGAATCTGAAAATCAAGAGTGTCACAATAAAGCTGCAGCGGTTTTAAGCGCAGTCGATGCGGCTAATAGATTGCGCAAGAGTTAATGAATCAATCTTTAGCAATCGGAATCAGTGTTGGCGCCGTGTATGTACTTGTTGTTGTTCTCGGTAAAAGGTTTCGTCTTTCATCAAAGTATGAGCGCGGCCCAAAAGAGCTCAATACATGGAGTGCGCAGGATCAAGGTCTTGATCCAAGTACGGAGGCTGACCATGAGCGTTCTTGATTCCATCATCGAAGGTGTGCGTGAAGATCTAGCAATGCGGCGCAAGCCACTTGCGCAAATTCAAGAGGCCATTGATCGTGCGTCGACAGTACGCGACCCTTTGCCAGCAATGCTAAATGCCGAGATGTCACTCATCGCAGAAGTAAAGAGGTCATCGCCTAGCAAAGGTTCATTAGCAACCATTGCAGATCCGGCGGCATTAGCCGAGCAGTATGCCCAAGCTGGCGCATCGATGATCAGCGTACTAACAGAGCGCCGACGTTTTGGCGGATCTCTTGATGATTTAGACGCGGTTCGCTCACGTGTGGACATTCCAATTTTGCGTAAGGATTTTATGGTCGATGAGTATCAATTCTTTGAAGCACGTGCGCATGGAGCCGATGTAGTATTACTAATTGTTGCAGCACTGGGTAAAAACCAACTGAATGACTATTTGCAATTATCAAGCGAACTTGGAATGCGCGCACTTGTTGAAGTACATACTCATGATGAACTTGAAAGTGCTTTGGAAATCTCGCCTGAGATTATTGGAATAAATTCAAGAAATTTAAAGACGCTAGATGTTGACACTAGCGCCTTTGCAGAGTTAATTCCTCTCATTCCTAATACCTTGGTGAGAGTTGCCGAGTCTGGGATTTCACATCGCAAGGATGTTGATTTTGCACAAAGCAATGGCGCCACTGCAATTCTCGTGGGGGAGGCCTTGGTTCGAGCAGCTGACCCAGCTACTGCCGTGCGCGAACTTCTTGGGCTAGATAGGCTTGAACAATGAGCACCCAGATCAATGACTTTGATGGCCACTTTGGAGAATATGGTGGTCGCTTTGTACCTGAAGCCCTGATTGGTGCGCTCAATGAGCTAGAAGATGCTCACATTAGTTCCCAAAAAGATCCTGTTTTTCTAGCCCAGCTAGCCGAGCTGCATCGAACATATACGGGTCGTCCAAGCATCATTACAGAGGTACCGCGTTTTGCCGAGCATGCTGGTGGTGCACGAATAATACTTAAGCGCGAAGATCTCAATCACACTGGTAGCCATAAGATCAACAACGTATTAGGCCAAGCGTTATTAACTAAGCGAATGGGCAAGAAGCGCATCATCGCTGAAACAGGTGCAGGTCAGCACGGCGTAGCGGCAGCAACTGCTGCAGCGCTCATGGGTCTTGAATGCGTTGTATATATGGGCGAAGAAGATACCCGCAGACAATCACTCAATGTTGCACGTATGAAGTTGTTAGGCGCCGAAGTAATTCCCGTAACATCTGGATCTCGTACATTAAAAGATGCCATCAACGAAGCCATGCGTGATTGGGTGACAAATGTTGCCGATACCCATTACTTGTTAGGAAGCGTTGCCGGGCCACATCCTTTTCCAAGCATGGTGCGTGATTTTCACAAGATCATCGGTGAAGAAGCACGCGAACAAGTCTTAGCGCTAACTGGAAAACTGCCAGATGCTGTTCTTGCATGTATCGGTGGAGGTTCAAATGCAATCGGAATTTTCCATGCCTTTATTCCAGATTCTCAAGTAAGACTGATCGGTTTTGAAGCAGGTGGAGATGGAGTTGAAACCGGCCGTCACGCTGCAACGATTACTGGTGGTTCACCCGGTGTATTACATGGAACTCGCTCTTACGTTTTGCAAGATGAAAATGGCCAGACTATTGAATCGCACTCAATCTCAGCCGGTTTGGATTATCCAGGCGTTGGCCCAGAGCATGCCTATCTTCATGACATTGGTCGTGCCGAGTATCGGGCAATCAATGATGATCAGGCGATGGAGGCCTTTGCACTTCTTTGCAAGAGCGAGGGAATAATCCCAGCAATCGAATCCGCACATGCATTAGCCGGAGCAATGATTATTGGTAAAGAAATCGGCCCGGATGCCACACTCCTGATTAACTTGTCTGGACGCGGGGATAAAGATGTTCAGACTGCAGCAGAGTATTTTGGAATTCCACTATGAGTACTTCGCTAGAGCTTCTATTTGAAAAAACTAGAGCTGAAAATCGTGCCGCGCTCATCGCATATATTCCCGCGGGCTTTCCAACTATTGATGGGTGCAATAAGGCGATTGCCGCACTTGCTGCAGCTGGAGTGGATGCAATAGAGATTGGTTTTCCTTATAGCGATCCAGTAATGGATGGACCAACGATTCAAGAAGCTGCTGACATTTCACTAAAAGCGGGAACCGGCGCACACGATGTTTTTGCTGCGCTAAAAGTTGCAAGTGATTGTGGAGTAGCAAGTGTTGTAATGACATATTGGAATCCAATAGAAAAATTCGGAGTAGAGAAATTTGCTCAAGCAATCGCAGATAATGGGGGTTCGGGTGTTATTACCCCCGATCTTCCGATTGAAGAATCGACCCAATGGTTAGAGGCAACTCACAAGCATGCAATCAACCCAATCTACGTAGTTGCACCAAGTAGTCGTGATGAGCGAATTGCGCAAGTAACCACTAAGACTGGTGGATTTGTTTACGCGGCTAGTGTTATGGGAGTCACTGGAGCTCGAACTAGTATTTCAGTTGATGCTAGCGAACTTGTTTCACGAATTCGTAAAACCACTCAACTTCCCATTGCTGTCGGCCTAGGAGTATCAACTCGCCAACAAGCGCGCGAGGTTGCAGGGTATGCAGATGGAGTGATTGTTGGTTCAGCCTTTATCAAACTGCTTTTGAATGCCAAATCGGAATCTGAGGGCTTAGATGCAATATCGGGATTGGCTAAAGAGTTAGCCGCCGGAGTGAGAGAGGGACGATGAGAAATATTAACGATCGATATCAAAGTCTTATAACTTTTGCCGCACGATTGATTCTCGGCGGTGTGTTAGTGGTAGCCGGTGGCTTGAAGGCTTTCTCGCCATCTGAATCAGCTAGCGCAGTGGCCGCCTACAAGATTCTGCCAAATCAGATGGCGCATATTCTTGGCTACGCCCTGCCGTGGCTAGAAATTGCAATTGGTCTACTCCTTATTATTGGAGTATCTGTTCGCTTTGCCGCCATTACTGGCGGTGCCGTAATGCTGATCTTTATCGCTGCGATTATTTCAGTGTGGATTCGTGGAATTTTGATCGATTGCGGGTGTTTCGGTGGGGGTGGGGTGATCGACCCAACCAAGGCCGCCGCCGTTCATAAGGCGTATTTCATCGAGATTATGCGAGATTGTGGTTTGGCATTATGTGCAACATATCTATACTTTTTCCCATACGGACGGTTTGGAATTGAAAAGTTAGCACTTAACAATGAGGAGCAGTGATGTCAAAGCAAGCTAAGGCCAAAACAACATCTGGTGGAGATAATTTTACGCGTTGGTTAGTTATTGGAATGGTTGCATTAGTTGTAGTCACAGGTGTTGCCTTCTCATTAATGAGTCAATCCACAAAGGCCAAAGCCTCTTTCACTGCTCTCAAAGATTATAAAATGGCGGCACCAATTCTTGGAACAATTGATCCGGCACAAGGTTCAGGCTTAGTTCTAAACCCTGGTAGCAAGACGCAGATTGATTTGTGGGAAGATCCTCAGTGTCCAGTCTGTCGGAGTTTTGAAAAAGCCAACGGTGATTACTTAGATGAATTAGTTCGCACAAAGAAAGCAACAGTAGTTTTCCATGTGCTTTCATTCTTGGGCGACGAGTCTGTTAGAACTGCTAATGCACAGTTTTGTGCCGCAGATGAAGGGCACTATTTGGATTTCCATAAGGCCGTCTATTTGGTTCAGCCAGCGCTTGAAAACTCGGGATTTTTTACTAACGCCAATTTGGTGAAGATCGGTGATTACATTGGACTCAATTCCAAAACTTTCACCGATTGTGTTACTAATGCAACCAAGTTCGATATTGTAAAAGCAAATTATGACTCCATGGAGAAATATAAAGTAACTGGAACTCCAACTGTCTTTATCAATGGAAAGCTTTGGGAGCGTAAGTCAACCGACTTTAATCTCGCTGAGTTCCGCTTGGCTGTAGAGGCTGGTTAATCTTTGTTACGTTCGATTCCATCGCCAACATTTTCGGTCTTGGAAATCGGACCGCTTACGATTCATATGTATGCCTTGTGCATCATCTCTGGAATCGCTGTTGCAATCTGGTTAGGTGATAGACGCTTTAAAGTAGCTTGCCCACATGCACAATCCATTGTCGCTGAAGTTGCAATTACTGCTGTGCCCTTGGGGATCATTGGTGGGCGTATTTACCATGTGCTGTCATCACCTGATGCCTACTTTGGCACAGGTGGACATCCATTAGATGCCTTCAAGATTTGGGAGGGTGGGCTTGGAATTTGGGGTGCAATCGCTCTTGGCACAGTTGGTGCCTGGTGGCGTTATCGCGCACTCAGTAAGAAGTTTGAGCTAGCCCCGTTTGCAGTATTTATGGACGCTCTTGCTCCAGGTGTGTTGCTGGCTCAAGCGATAGGACGTTTTGGTAACTGGTTTAATCACGAACTTTTTGGTCGGCCGCTGAATGCTCTATGGTCGCTCGAAATTCCAGTAAGAGATCGCCCCTATGGCTTCTCAGCCTTTGAAACTTTCCACCCAACTTTTCTCTATGAAGCACTGTGGTGTATCGCACTTGCCTTTGTTCTTTTGAGAATTGGAAAACGCTTGCGTCCGGGTCAAGTTTTTGCTCTCTATGTCTTTGGCTACTGCATAGGGCGAATGGCAATCGAATCTCTTCGAATTGATTCAGCGCACTTAGTCGCCGGGCTTCGCATCAACATCTGGGTAAGTCTCATCGTCGCCATAGTTGCCCTCGTGTCATTTCTGAGAATCCCTAAACACGCCCACTAGATTCGAGTAGACTAATTATTATGACTTTAGAAGAGGTTTACCAGCGAAATTTGAGCCATCGCACGCATCGAGCCGGATGGTTACGTGCGGCAGTACTTGGCGCAAACGATGGTTTAGTTTCCACAGCTTCGCTGATGATTGGTGTCGTTGCAGCAGGAAAGAATGATTTTCTTGTCACTGCCGGTATCGCCGGAATAACTGCTGGAGCCATGTCAATGGCAGTCGGTGAATACGTGTCAGTTCGTTCGCAAAATGATGTAGAAGAATCTGATCGCTTACTTGAAATTGAACATTTAGCGGCAGACCCTGAAGCCGAATTAATTGAGCTTCAACATATCTATATCAATCGTGGCTTGACTCCAGAGTTAGCTCTGCAAGTTGCTACCGAGATGCACAAAATAGATCCATTGGCTGCTCACCTTCGTGACGAGCTAGGTCAGCACCCACATACAAAGGCACGTCCGGTTCAGGCAGCGATTGCATCTGCAATAAGTTTTACGGTTGGCGGGTTAGTTCCATTTGCTGGTGCATTTGCTCCAACGATGGGCGCAAAGGCGTGGAGCATCGTGGGATTCACTGTTGGTGGCTTAGTCCTGACTGGCATCATTAGCGCCAGAACTGCCGGTGCTCGCGTACTCAGCACAACCCTGCGAGTCATCATTGGTGGAGGTTTGGGCATGCTCATTACCGCTGGTATTGGTCAGATAGCTCAAGTCTCTGGTATCTAGGCTCTAGCAAACTGGTGGTTTCTTGCTAGTCTAGGCACAGCAAAAAATATTTGTACTAGGGCCAAGGTTGTCCCGCATCTCTTTGAACAAGCGGAGTACACACATATGGCTTTGAATTCCAACTATCCACATGCACAAGGGCTCTACAACCCTGCCCAAGAACATGATGCATGCGGTGTAGCCATGGTTGCAACGCTCAACAAAGTTGCAACACATGACATAGTTGAAAAAGCACTCACAGCGCTTCGAAATCTTGAACACCGCGGAGCCTCAGGGGCCGAGCCAGATAGTGGCGATGGCGCTGGCATCCTTATTCGAATTCCAGATCAGTTTTATAGAGAAGTCACTGATTTCTCACTGCCTGCAGCTGGTTCATATGCAACGGGAATCGCTTTTATAGAATCTGGCGTTGATATCACTAAATCGATCGCCGAACTAGCTGCCCTTGAAGGATTAAAGATTTTAGGATGGCGCGCACTTCCTATCAACTCGGCATCCCTTGGAAAAACTGCACTATCGGTAATGCCAGATTTCAAACAGATATTTATGAGTGGTTTAAAAAACGAGTCTGGTTTAGTTTTAGAGCGAATGGCTTTTTGTCTACGCAAACGTGCCGAGCATGGTTTGAAGCTTTATTTTCCATCGTTGTCATCGCAGACAATTGTTTACAAGGGAATGCTCACAACCGGGCAACTTGAAGAGTTCTTCCCAGACCTTAGCGATGAGCGTGTTGTTTCACCATTGGCACTTGTCCATTCCCGCTTTTCTACCAATACTTTTCCTTCTTGGCCGCTTGCCCACCCCTATCGATACATTGCCCATAACGGTGAAATCAATACTGTTAAGGGAAATCGAAACTGGATGCGGGCGCGCGAATCTCTTCTTAAATCCGATTTAATTCCAGGTGATTTGAAACGTCTTTTTCCAATCGTTGAAATGTCAGGCAGTGACTCGGCCTCATTTGATGAAGTCTTAGAGCTTCTTTATCTGGGTGGTCGTTCGCTTCCGCACGCAGTATTAATGATGATTCCTGAAGCATGGGAAAATCACACATCCTTATCTGATACCCGTCGTGATTTCTACGCCTTCCATGCTTCACTCATGGAGCCATGGGATGGTCCAGCATGTGTCACTTTTACCGATGGTCACCAAGTAGGTGCAGTGCTAGACCGCAACGGCCTGCGTCCTTCACGTTATTGGGTCACTAAAGATGGCCTGGTAGTCCTTGCATCCGAAGTTGGCGTTTTAGATATAGCTCCAGAAAACATTGAGCGCAAAGGCCGCTTGCAGCCAGGAAAGATGTTCCTTGTCGATATTGAAGCTGGCCGCATCATTGAAGATAATGAAATCAAGGAAGAGCTTGCCAATGCTGCGCCATATGGTGATTGGCTACATGCTGGAATGGTCAAGCTCAATGATCTGCCAGCACGCGAACACATTGTGTATCCCCACTCATCAGTTGTTAGACGTCAACGCGCATTTGGTTACACCGAAGAAGAGCTGCGTATCTTAGTTACGCCTATGGCTCGAAATGGCATGGAAGCCCTTGGCTCTATGGGCACAGATACTCCAATTGCAGCGCTTTCAAATAAACCACGTTTAATCTTTGATTATTTCTCACAGCTTTTTGCCCAAGTTACTAATCCGCCTTTAGATGCAATTCGCGAAGAGCTTGTTACAAGTCTTGGAACATCTATGGGGCCTGAACACAATCTGCTTGACCCAGGTCCATTTTCTTGCCGCCAAATTTCCTTGGCTTTTCCGGTCATTGATAATGATGAACTTGCAAAGATCATTCACGTTAATGCAGATGGAGATCACCCAGGTTTAGAGGCGCACGTAGTTCGCGGACTCTTCTTAGTTGCCGGCGGCGGTGCGTCATTGCGTCAGCGATTGGGAGAGATTAAGGCAGAAGTATCTGAAGCTATTGAACGCGGCGCACGCATTATTGTTTTATCTGATCGTGATGGCGATGCTGAAGATGCACCGATTCCTTCGCTTCTGCTTACATCTGCAGTACATCACCATTTAATCCGTGAAAAGACTCGAACTAAAGTTGGCTTAGTTGTTGAAGCAGGAGACGTTCGCGAAGTCCATCACGTTGCACTGCTTATTGGTTACGGAGCAGCTGCAGTAAATCCATATTTGGCTATGGAGAGTGCAGAAGATCTAGTCCTGCAAGGTGTTATTACTGGCATTACCCCCGAAAAGGCTGTACGCAACTTAATTAAGTCCTTGGGTAAGGGCGTACTAAAAGTAATGTCTAAGATGGGTATCAGCACGATCGCTTCTTATACGGGCGCACAAGTATTTGAAGCTATTGGTCTGAGCAAAGAGGTCGTTGACGAGTTCTTTGTAGGTACAACTTCCCGACTCGGCGGAGTCTCACTGGATGTAATTGCCGCTGAAACAATTGCCCGTCACCACATCGCTTATCCACCTGGGGGAGAAGTTCCCGGTACGAAGCGTCTACCCATCGGTGGTGAGTACCAGTGGCGCCGTGAAGGTGAACCACATTTATTTGATCCTGAAACTGTTTTCACTTTGCAGCACTCAACTCGAACAAAGAGGTACGACGTCTTTAAACGTTATACAAATCGCGTGAATGATCAAAGCACGAGATTAATGACTTTACGCGGACTCTTTGAATTTAAGGATCAAACTCCTATTTCTATCGATGAAGTTGAGTCGGCAAGTGCAATCATTAAACGTTTCTCAACTGGCGCCATGTCCTATGGTTCAGTTTCGCAAGAGGTTCATGAAACTCTTGCGATTGCAATGAATCGTCTGGGTGGAAAATCCAACACTGGCGAGGGCGGTGAAGATCCATCTCGTTTTGTCGTCATGGAAAATGGTGATTCTAAGAGGTCGGCAATTAAGCAGGTTGCTTCCGGACGTTTCGGAGTAACAAGTGAGTACTTAGTAAACTCTGATGATATTCAAATTAAGATCGCACAAGGTGCAAAGCCTGGCGAAGGCGGGCAACTGCCCGGCAACAAGGTCTACCCATGGATTGCAAAGGTACGTTATTCAACTCCTGGAGTTGGCCTTATTTCTCCGCCTCCTCATCACGATATTTATTCAATTGAAGATTTAGCTCAGCTTATTCATGATCTAAAGAATGCCAATAAGAATGCTCGTGTTCATGTCAAACTCGTGGCCGAAGTTGGCGTTGGAACGGTTGCTGCGGGAGTTAGCAAAGCCCATGCCGATGTGGTTTTAATCTCTGGCCATGATGGTGGAACCGGTGCTTCTCCGCTTACATCTCTCAAGCATGCAGGGGCGCCGTGGGAGCTAGGTCTTGCCGAAACTCAACAGACATTACTTCTGAATAACTTGCGCGATCGAATTGTTGTTCAGACCGATGGACAGTTAAAGACTGGCCGAGATGTTGTAATTGCAGCCTTGCTAGGGGCCGAAGAGTTTGGTTTTGCTACAGCTCCGCTAGTTGTCTCGGGCTGCATCATGATGCGCGTATGCCATCTAGATACGTGCCCAGTAGGTGTAGCAACGCAAAACCCTGAGCTGCGTAAGCAATTTAGCGGAAAGCCTGAGTTCGTTGAGACCTTCTTTGAATACATTGCAGAGGAGGTCCGTGAAATCCTTGCTAGCTTAGGGTTTAGAACTCTGCTTGAGGCAATTGGCCATGTTGAGTATCTAGAGACACGGCGTGCAGTAGAGCATTGGAAGGCCAGCGGCTTAGATCTTTCGCCATTGCTAGTCCAACCCCAGGTCAACAGCCCGCTTCACAATACAATGAAGCAAGATCATGGGTTGGAAGCAGCCCTGGATAATGAGTTGATTCGTTTGTCAGAGCCGGCTTTAACAAACAAAGAGCTTGTCCGAATCGATCTTCCAGTGCGAAATGTTAATCGCACAGTAGGAACAATGCTGGGTGCTGAAATTACTCGTCGATTTGGTGGCGAAGGTCTTGCCGATTCAACGATTGATATCACACTGCATGGCTCTGCCGGTCAGTCGCTGGGAGCCTTTATTCCACGTGGTTTAACACTTCGCCTCTTTGGTGATTCCAATGACTACGTTGGAAAGGGAATTTCAGGTGGACGCGTGATAGTTCGACCTGATGAGTCTTCAACGTATCTTTCACACGAGAATGTCATCGCCGGAAATGTCATTGGGTATGGTGCAACATCTGGTGAAATCATGATTCGTGGCGTAGTGGGAGAACGCTTCTGTGTCAGAAACTCTGGAGCTACTGCAATCGTTGAAGGTATTGGCGATCATGGGTGCGAATACATGACTGGCGGAACTGTTGTTGTCTTAGGGCGCACTGGTCGAAACTTTGCCGCTGGAATGTCGGGCGGACGTGCCTTCGTATTAGATCTAGATCCTTCCAATGTAAACACTGACATGGTCGACGTCTTAGCTGTCCCTGATGATCAGAAGACTCTGCTCAAATCCATCATTACAAGTTTTAATGAAAACACAGGTTCATTGATAGCTGCTCAGTTATTATCTGACTGGGACAGTGCGATTCATCGAATCTCATTAGTGATGCCACGAGATTACGCTCGCGTTCTTGAAGCTATGGAGCGGGCAACTCGCGAAGGCTTGCCGGTCGATGCGTTAGTAATGGAGGTTGCAGCACATGGCTGATCCAAAGGGTTTTATTACAACACCACGTGAAATGCCAACTCGGCGACCAGTAGATGTTCGCATTCAAGATTGGCGCGAAGTCTATGAGCCTCAGAGCTTTGAACATTTACAAAAACAGGCTGGTCGATGCATGGATTGTGGAATACCTTTCTGCCACAGCGGCTGCCCTCTGGGAAATTTAATTCCGGAGTGGAACGATTTAATTTGGCGAGGGGACACGCACGAGGCAATTAATCGCTTGCATGCAACTAATAACTTTCCAGAGTTCACAGGACGCCTATGTCCTGCACCGTGCGAGACTGCATGTGTTGTTGGGATCAATCGAGATGCAGTCACTATTAAGCAAGTTGAGCTGCGCACAATTGAAGAGGCCTTTGCAAGTGGCGATGTAAAGCCACTAGCACCAGATCGTTTAACTGGAAAGACGGTTGCTGTCATTGGCTCTGGACCAGCCGGGCTTGCTGCAGCCCAGCAGTTAACTCGCGCCGGTCATACTGTCGTTGTGTATGAACGTGCAGATAAAATTGGTGGCCTCATGCGATATGGAATTCCTGAGTTTAAGATGGAGAAACATATTTTAGATCGACGCTTAGAGCAGATGGAGAAAGAAGGCACACGTTTTCGCCCAGGTGTGGACGTTGGGGGAGAGCTCACCGGGTCGGCGCTTCGTAAAAAATATGATGCGATTGTTTTGGCTATCGGAGCAACTCAATGGCGTGATTTGCCGATAACGGGGCGTGAGCTCAAAGGTGTTTACCAAGCAATGGAGTTCTTGCCATGGGGCAATAAACAAGCTCTCGGTGAAGTTGAAGTGCCTGGAATCAATGTTGAGGGCAAGCATGTTGTAATTTTGGGTGGCGGAGATACTGGCGCCGATTGTTTAGGAACATCAATTCGACAAGGCGCAGCCAGTATTACCCAGCTTGAAATCATGCCTCGTCCAACCGAAGAGCGCCCGGCATCGCAACCATGGCCAACGTACCCAATGATTTATAGAGTCTCTAGTGCACATGAAGAAAAAGATAATCGTGTTTTCTCTGTCAGTACCGAAGAATTTTTAGGTGATGCCAATGGGAATCTACGGGCATTAAAAATCGTGGAAACTATCTTTGTTAATGGAAAGTTTGAATCTGTTCCTGGTACTGAAAAAGAGATTCCCGCAGATTTTGTCTTTTTGGCAATGGGATTTACGGGTCCAGAGCGTTCTGAACTCTTGAACCAGCTAGAGGTCAATCTCGATGAACGCGGAAACATACAACGCGACGCCGATTTTGCTGCCAATGAAGATGGAGTCTTTGTCACCGGAGATGCAGGGCGTGGACAGTCCTTAATCGTGTGGGCAATTGCAGAAGGTCGAAGTGCGGCATCTGCCGTTGATAAATATCTCACGGGTGATACGCAACTGCCATCGCCCATCGAACCCACTACCCGTCAATTGATGGTTTAAGGTTGTCTCATGCGTAGAGCGAAGATTGTGTGCACGATGGGTCCTGCAGTTGAAACGCCTGAAAAGGT
>JBMOET010000005.1:0-49337 GCA_049314595.1 Candidatus Planktophila sp.
ACTACCTATAAAGGTCTACCTGGAGACTGCAAGCCAGGAGATCGTATTTTGATCGATGATGGAAAAGTTACCGTTGAAGTTATTGAAGTTAAAGGTAACGACGTCGTAACTAAGGTTATTGAACCGGGAGCAGTCAGTAATAACAAAGGTATCAATCTGCCTGGCGTTGCGGTCTCAGTACCAGCGATGTCAGAGAAGGATATACAAGATCTTCGATGGGGCCTTCGAGCTGGTGCTGATTTTATTGCGCTCTCATTTGTTCGAGATGCTGCTGATATCAATGACGTCCATAAGATCATGGATGAAGAAGGAATCCGAATTCCAGTTATTGCAAAGATTGAAAAGCCACAAGCCGTTGCAAATATTAAAGAGATCGTCGATGCCTTTGATGGCATCATGGTTGCACGTGGAGACTTAGGTGTTGAACTTCCGATAGAAGATGTACCACTAGTACAAAAACTCTGCGTTGAACTTGCGCGAGATATGGCTAAGCCAGTAATTGTTGCTACACAGATGCTTGACTCGATGATTACAAATTCACGTCCTACTCGTGCTGAAGCTACGGATTGCGCCAATGCAGTACTAGATGGCGCAGATGCGTTGATGCTCTCAGGTGAGACCAGCGTTGGTGAGTTTGCTATCGAAGCAGTTGAAACTATGGCGCGCATTATTCAAAAGACTGAAGAAGGCGGCCTGGATCGCATTCGTCCCATCAAAACTGCGCCACGCACTAAGGGCGGGGCAATCACTAAAGCTGCTACTGAAGTTGGCGCAATTGTTGGCGCTAAATACCTCGTTGCATTTACTCAGAGCGGTGACTCGGCGCGACGTATGTCGCGACTTCGCTCACCGATTCCAATTCTTGCTATGACACCAGAAGTTGGAACATATAACCGCCTTGCACTCTCGTGGGGAGTTGAATCGATGTTAACTCCAATCGTCGGTGCAACCGATGAAATGGTTAAGTTGGTAGATTCAGTCCTTATCGACTCAGGACGTGCCCACATTGGCGATAACGTCATGATTGTCGCCGGTTCGCCTCCTGGAATTCCAGGCTCAACCAATGCGATGCGCGTTCACGTTGTGGGAGATGCCGTTGGTGGCGTCGCCCCTGCCTACCGCTAAGATTCTCCGGTAGGCCTCGGTACTCCAACGGTAGAGAGGGCAGTCTCAAACACTGCACAGTGTCGGTTCGAATCCGACTCGGGGCACACTAGCCACATCTATATCCTGAAAGGGCGAACTGGACATGAGCGTTCGTATTCTCGTTGCCGAGGACGAGGCACTCATCCGTATGGATTTAGTTGAGATGCTCCAGGGCGCTGGCTATGAAATCGTCGCTGAGGCGACCAATGGCCAAGAAGCTATCGATTTAGCGCTTCTTCATAAACCAGATCTTGCAATTCTCGATGTGAAGATGCCGATCATGGATGGAATATCAGCAGCGGAAAAGATTATTAATTTAGCACCTGTTCTGATGTTGACCGCTTTCTCTCAAAAAGAGTTGATCGATAGAGCGCGAGATGCCGGAGTCATGGCATATGTGGTTAAGCCATTTACGATTTCTGATTTAATTCCAGCAATTGAGATTGCGATCAGCAGACATCTGCAAATGAGATCACTGGCCGATGAAGTGGCCGATCTTCATGATCGACTCGAGACGCGCAAACTAATAGATCGCGCAAAGGGGATTCTCATGAAGGCGCTCAATCTGCCCGAGCCAGAAGCTTTTTCCTGGATTCAACGCGCAGCCATGGACCGCCGCTTGACCATGAAACAAGTGGCAGAGGCCGTTATCAGTCCGGATGCCGTACCTGAGCACTGAGCACTTGCTCTCTATAACGAAACTGCAACCAATTTCGGCGCTCTAAACCTTGATAAGTCAGCGCTGGTGCCATTACCCTCTGTTTCTCCCTGTCCCGGGACGAAAAGTACAGGAAAGGTAATACATGAAAAAGCGTTTTCGCGCGATTAGTTTCATTGCCTCTGCCGTAATGGTAGTTGCAGGACTAGTAGCAGTACCTGCAGCAACTAATGCTGCAACAGTTCTTACTATTTCAACTGATCTACCTCTACAGGGTTCATCATTCGATTCAAATGACTCAACCAACAAGGCAATCGCTTTGTACTTGAAGCAGATTAAATACAAGGCTGGTAAGTACACAGTTAAGCTAAAGATTTATGACAATGCGACAGCAGCAAAGGGTGGCTGGGATGATGCAAAGTGCGCAGCAAATGCACAAGCACACGTAGCTAACAAGAGCGAAGTAGCCGTTATGGGTACATATAACTCAGGTTGCGCAAAGATCATTGTTCCAATTCTTAACCAAGCTCCAGGTGGAGCTATGACAATGATTTCAAATGCCAACACAAACCCTGGTCTAACCAAGGTATGGAACCCAGGCGAGCCTGATGTTTACTATCCAAAGGGCATCCGCAACTATGCACGTGTATGCACAACTGATGATATTCAGGGCGCAGCAGCAGCACAGTTTGCAAAGTCAATCGGCATCAAGAGTGTTTATGTTCTAAACGATACACAGACTTATGGTCAGGGTGTTGGTCAGGCATTCACAACTGAAGCTAACAAGATTGGCCTTAAAGTCCTTTCAAGTGGCGCATACGGCGAAGGCTGGGATGCCAAGCAGTCTTCATACGAAGCTATGTTCACAAAGATTGCTGCATTGAAGCCAGATATGGTTTACATCGCTGGAATCTTTGATAACAACGGCGGACAGTTGATGAAGGACAAGTTCAAGGTCCTTGGCAATAACACTGTTGTAAAGGTTATGGCTCCAGATGGATTTACTGGTTACCCAGACTTTAACTCAATGCCTGAAGCAGATGGTGCTTACCTATCATTTGCCGGTCTTTCAACTGAGCTCCTATTGAAGAACTCTCCAAATGGAGCTGGTGCAAAGTTTGTTAAGGCTTATAAGGCTGCATACAAGAAGGATCCAATTGGTTCATACCCTATCTACGGCGTTGCAGCAGTCCAGGTTATCTTGGCAGCTCTTGCAAAGTCAGATGGAACTCGTAAGGGTCTGACCAATGCAATCTTCTCTGGCTCTGGAATCACAATTCCTGCAGCACAGTCTGTACTCGGAAAGGCGCTGACAATCAGCACACTTTCAGGTGACACATTGGCTAAGGACATCACCATTGAGGTAGTCAAGGGTGGACAAGAGACAACCGTAAAGGCATGGACTGTAAAGTAGTCCAAGCAACGGTTTACATTAAATAAGTGAAGGAGTGGGACTTCAGTCCCACTCCTTCACTATTAGTTCGCAGGTGCATTACAATCATTTTTACTGCAAGAATAAGTTTAGGAGTGAATGCGTGTCACTATTAGCCGGCGGATATCAAGCCCGACAACTTCGCAGACGTTATTTTGAGCGAGCACTAAGTACCGTTGCAACATTTGGTATCTTGTTCTGGCTTGGAATTAACTTTGTTAAGTCACCTTCGCAGTTCTTTCAAGCCTCGATTATCGGCTTAAGTAACGGCGTTCTCTATGCTTTGATCGCACTTGGCTACACGCTTGTGTATGGAATTATCGAGCTCATTAACTTTGCACACGGTGACTTATTTATGTTGAGTGCGGTTTTTTCAGCTAACTTCATTACCATCTGGTTTCATAAGGATTCATCAGGCCCAGCTGCGTGGGGCGTTTTTCTTATGTGTTTAGTAACTGTAATGATCGCAGCGGCATCGATAAACGTGGGAATTGAGAGGTTTGCCTATAGGCGATTGCGACGAGCGCCGAAGTTAGCTCCGCTGATCACAGCCGTTGGAGTTTCATTCGTACTTCAATTCATAGGTCTTCGTTGGAATGGCTCAGGACCTAAGACATGGAATAGCGTCTTGCCTGCCGGCAAAATATCTTTTAGCGGAATTTCAATTCCATATACAACAATCATCTCCTTCTTAGTAACGATTCCTCTTCTGCTGCTGATGTCCTGGATTGTCACACGCACGCGCCAAGGAAAGGCGATGCGCGCAACTGCTCAAGATCAAGATGCAGCGCGCCTAATGGGCATTAACGTAGATCGCACAATCTCATTTACTTTTGCACTTGGCGGGGCACTTGCAGGTGCCGCAGGACTTCTCTTTCAACAGACCCGTGGTCTTACCAGTTATAACCTGGGTTACCAGTTAGGACTGATCGCTTTCACCTCTGCGGTCATGGGAGGAATTGGCAATCTTCAAGGCGCAGTTCTAGGCGCACTCCTCATTGGCTTAGTCCAAGGTCTCAACGATGGCCTTCCAATCGGCTTAGGCCAGCAGTGGTCTCAGACCGTAGTCTTCTCAATTTTGATTCTCCTTATGGCCTTTAAACCAACTGGCCTTCTTGGTAAAGCCGTTACGGAAAAGGTGTGATGATGAAGCTACGACGATCAAAGACGCCTAAAGCCGGTGCAAGCCACAAGAAGTGGACGATAGGTTTTTCTATCGCCGCACTTTCCATCTGGATTTTCTATACGTACATCATGTACAACCTGCCCGATGGCCCGCAGACTATTTTCCAAAACTGGTTGCCACCTACCACCGTCAATGAGGCGATGGTCTGGGTCATTTGCGCTCTTGGACTCAACATCGTAGTTGGCTATGCAGGCTTGCTAGATCTTGGCTTTGTAGCATTTTGGGCAATTGGTGGATACAGCGCAGGTTGGTTCATGTCCTCTTTCTTCAGACAAGTAAATATCCATATCTTTTCACCCTCAGATGCTGCAGATCAGCCTGGAATCCACTTAACTTTTTGGGCTGTTCTAGGAGTCGGCGGAATTATCTGCGCGATATTTGGAATCATCATCGGTGCCCCAACGCTGAGATTAAAGAGTGATTACTTAGCCCTCGTAACATTGGGCTTTGGTGAGATTATTCCTCAGGTTTTCACTAACGGTGAAAATATCGCTGGCTTCAATCTCTCTAATGGAACTAAGGGAATTTCTCCTATTGATAACGTTGCTGTTCCGGGAAAGATTCTTGGACCCTTCGACTTTAGTTGGAAGTTTGCAATCTTTGTCTTCCTCACTGCGATCATGGTCTTTGTTTCACTTCGACTTCGTAAGGGTCGCCTAGGTCGCGCCTGGCTTGCAATTCGTGAAGATGAATTAGCGGCCAGCATGATGGGCGTCCCATTGATGTCAACTAAGTTAGCTGCTTATGCAGTTGGTGCTTTTAGTGGCGGCGTTGGCGGCGTAGCTTTTGCTACTCACGTTAACGGAATTTTTGCCGATCGCTTCAACTTCTCAATCTCGATTATCTTGCTAGCGATGGTTGTACTTGGTGGAATGGGAAATGTCTGGGGCGTAATGGTTGGTGCATTACTTATTGCATGGATTAACTCAACTGGTCTTCCAGCCTTTGGAGATTTGGTTAATAATACTTTCAATACAAGCATTAACTTCCCGTCGTATAACTTCTTACTCTTTGGCGGCGTACTAATCTTGATGATGCTTTATAAGCGAGAAGGAATGATTCCTGAGTCACGATTGAAGGCGATCTTGCACGAATCAGATGATGAAACGTCGAACTTAGGAGGTAGTCACTAATGGCTAGCGCCCTTCTTGCTAAAGACATTACCGTGCAGTTCGGTGGTCTTACTGCAGTTAACAACGTAACCTTTGATATTCCTGAAGGAAAAATCGTTAGTTTGATTGGTCCCAACGGGGCTGGAAAAACTACCTTCTTCAACGTGCTTACTGGTCTCTATAAGCCAACTAGTGGCAACGTACTATTTGGCGAAGAAGATATTACTGCCAGGCCACCACATAAAATCGCCGCTGGTGGAATCGCTCGTACGTTTCAAAATATTCGATTATTTGGACTTATGACTGCTGAAGAAAATGTCATGGTCGCAATGCATTCACATATGAAGGCCGGCATCGTCGCAACAATTCTGGGTACACCAGGTCAGCGACGTGAAGAAAAACAGGCGCATGAGGATGCGCGCAGACTTCTAGATTTTGTGGGAATCGGAAAGATGGCGGGGGAGTATGCAAGAAATCTTTCATACGGTGATCAGCGTCGCCTAGAAGTTGCACGAGCTTTGGCATTGAAACCAAAAGTTCTCTTACTCGATGAGCCAACTGCTGGAATGAATCCTCAGGAATCCCTTACCTTTATTAACTTCGTGTACAAACTGCGCGATGAACAAGATGTTTCAATTCTCTTAATCGAGCACGATATGAGTGTTGTTATGTCGGTCTCTGAACGAGTAACTGTTTTAGATCAAGGTGAAAAAATCGCCGAAGGTCTACCGGCTGAGATTAAATCCAACCAACGAGTAATCGAGGCATACCTCGGCAAGGCAAAGGGTGAGAAGGCATGAGCGCGCTACTTGAAGTTAAAGATCTTAAAGTCTCTTATGGCTCGATCATGGCAGTTAAAGGCTTGTCACTGACTGTCAATGAGGGTGAAATAGTTACGCTTATTGGATCTAACGGCGCAGGAAAATCAACGACCCTTCGGACAATTTCGGGTCTGCTTAAACCAGTTTCAGGCAGCATCATTTTTAAAGGCCAAGAGATTGCCGGCAAAGCCGGTCATGACATTGTTGCTCTGGGTCTGTGCCAATCACCAGAGGGCCGGCGAATCTTTCCTCGCATGTCGGTCCGTGAGAATTTGGATCTCGGAGCTTTCTTGCGCAATGACAAAGTTGCCATTGAGGCCGATCGTGAAAGAGTTCTGGATCTCTTTCCACGCCTTCGTGAGCGCTATGAACAAAAGGGTGGAACGATGTCTGGCGGAGAGCAACAGATGCTTGCCGTCGCCCGCGCGCTCATGGGCGCCCCGAAGCTTTTGTTATTGGATGAACCATCCATGGGTCTGGCTCCAGTTCTCGTAGACATGATCTTTGAAACAATCATCAAAATTCGTGAGCAGGGAGTTACAATCTTGCTGATTGAACAAAACGCCGCCGCAGCCCTAGATGTGGCCGATCGCGCCTATGTCTTAGAGTCTGGCCTCATCAAAATGAGTGGAAATGCCTCAGATCTAGCTAAGGATGAGGCCGTTACGAAGGCCTATTTAGGCGGGTAGTCCAATTCCTGACTGATGTAGAGGTCAGGAATTTCGTGATACAAAAGTAACCAACCAGAGCTCCTTTCAGTTGTTGCTTTGGGGTAATGAGCCCTACCCTTACACCTTCCCCATCCCGGGACAGCAAAAAACCAATAGGAAGGCACTACATGAATAAGAAGATCCAGCGGTCCCTCGCCGTTGTTTCTGCAGCTGCGCTAGTTCTAGGCGTTTCAGCAGTTTCATCAGCGATGGCAGCACCAAAGACTGTTTATCTAGCATTTCAGGCGCCACTAACCGGACCAAATGCATTAACAGGTCAAGATGAATTAACTGGTGCAAAGTTTGCACTGTCAGAGTACAACGCAACAAACCCATCAATCAAGGTTGAGCTAGTTCTAGCCGATGATCAGGGTCTTGCAGAAGTTGCAGCAGTTGTTGCACCTGGAATTGCATCAAACAAGAAGATCATTGGTCTTATCGGACCTGCATTCTCTGGTGCTACACAGGCATCACTTCCTGCTTACAAAGCTGGTGGGTTAGCACTTATCTCAATGTCAGCAACACGTGTTTCATTGACAGATCGCAAGGCTCCAGTTAACGGCTTCCCAATTTTCAAGCGCGTTGTTGCAAATGACCAGTACCAAGGTCCAGCACTAGCACGTTATGCAACCAAGGGTGTTACAGCTCCAAGTGTTTATCTTGTAGATGATAAGACTGCTTACGGCAAGGGTCTTGCTGATTACACAGCACCAAGCCTTAAGGGCAAAATTGCAGGAACCGACAGCGTTCCTGAGAACACAAGCGATTACACATCAGTAGTTGCAAAGGTAAAGGCATCAGGAGCTAACGTAGTTATCTACTGTGGTTACGCACCAGATGCAGCTAAGTTTGTTAAGGCACTTCGCGATGGTGGATACAAGGGTATCTTCGCATCAGGTGACGGAACACTTAAGGCAACTTTCCCAAATAACGCAGGTAACACTGCAGCAGAAGGCGCACGCTTAACTGCAGCAGATGTTCCATTTGAAGATGTTGCAACAGCTGCACAAATGGTTGCTTACACAAAGCTCACAGGAATCAAGAGCCCTGGAACTTATGTAACATCAACATATAACGCTACTAATATCTTCCTTACTTGCATCAAGCAGGGCAAGACTTCTCGCGCAGGAATACAGAACTGCATCACTAGCGGATCATTCAAGGGTGTTGCTGGCGACACAATTAAGTTCGACCGATATGGCGACATCATCGGTGGAGCTGCAGTTGGAGCCTTCACAATCAAGGATGGAAAGATCACTTACGTAGCAGTTGCTTAATTGCTATAAAAAAATGTAATGCCTAATCGCAGCCGCTTCTAGTTAAAGCTAGGGGCGGCTGCGATTACTACAATGAAGTGGATAACATGAATTTAGAAGTTTTATCTAGTCAATTCTGGTCACTGTGCTTGCAGGGTATCGCCCTGGGTTTTATTTATGTTTTGATATCGCTGGGTTACACCATGGTTTACGGCGTTCTTCGCCTCATCAACTTTGCCAACTCTGAAGTCTTTATGGTCGGCACCTTCGCAACTGTAGTTGCACAGGTTGGTATTTTGCAGAACCAAACAAATTCGCAGCCGCTGCATGGTTTTCGGCTCCTGTACACCCTCGCATTCTCATTAGCGTTTTCAATGCTGATCTGCGGAATCTTAGGTGTATTAGTTGAGCTAGTTGCTTACCGAAGGTTGCGTGCACTTGGTACAAACCGGCTTGCAAGTTTAATTTCTGCTATCGCGGTCTCAATAGTTTTGCTTGAAACGACTCGTATTGTCACATTCTCGCGACCTCAGACATCACCCAGACTCTTGGATAAGTGGTCATTCGGTGAAGTTGCAGGAGCGAATTTTCGTATCGACACGGTTGCTGTGATCGTCTCTGGAATTGTCATTTTCTTTGCACTCGATCGCTTTGTTACAAAGTCTAGGCTCGGTAAAGCAATCCGTGCAGTATCGATGAGTGAAGAGAACTCCAAGTTAATGGGAGTGAACCTCAATCGAGTTGTATCTCTAACTTTTTTCATCGGTGGTCTCACAACTGGTGCGGCAGCGTTCTTTTACACAACGGTTTATGAGACGACTCAGTTCAATGTTGGCTTTAATTTAGGTCTAGCCGCATTTACTGCTGCAGTTCTTGGCGGGATTGGAAATCTTCGTGGAGCTTTCTATGGCGGCCTATTTCTTGGAGTCCTTGAGCAGTTCGCATCAGCCATTCTTGGCTCTCAATGGAAGTCAGTAACAGTCTTTCTAGTCTTAGTACTTGTTCTACTCCTTAAACCAAATGGCATCTTTGGTGAAGCCGTTCAGCAGACGAGGACATGATGATAAATCTTCGCGATAAAGGCGCTTCTATCTGGGAGAACTGGAATAGAACTAAACGAACTATCTTTGTTCTGATATCAATCACCGTTGTAGCTCTCATGCCATATGCCGGCGGCTTTGGCCCAACGAGCTTCCTGAACACCCCAATCTCTTCATACCAGGCGGTGTTGGTCTACCCAATCGCACTCTTTGTGCTGATGGGTCTTGGTCTCAATATCGTGGTTGGAAAATCTGGACTTCTAGATTTGGGCTACGTGGCATTCTTTGCGATCGGTGCCTACACCATGGGCATCATGGGAACGATGACTTCACTTAATACGTGGGAGATTCTGCCTTTTGGAATCTTTTTTGCGATGATCGCCGGACTACTGCTCGGACTGCCTGCTCTTCGTCTGCGCGGTGACTACTTAGCGATTGTGACCTTGGGTTTTGGTGAGATTGTTCGAATCGTTGCACTGAACTTGAACATTACTGGCGGTCCTAATGGAGTCGTTGGCGTTCCTAATCCTCCGCCAATCTTTGGGCAGAAGTTTGAGCTCGATGATCACGCCGCATATTTCTGGGTTATTTTGGTCATGATCTTGCTCGTAATTTGGATGGTACGCCGCTTTACAGTTCGCCGACCAGGACGAGCGTGGGAGGCAATCCGCCAAGACGAAGACGTAGCAGCTTTGATGGGCGTCAATCTCTTGGTCTACAAACTCTGGTCATTTACTATTGGCGCTGCCGTTGGTGGCGCAGGTGGGGTTATCTATGCTTCGAAAACTATGTTCATCGCACCTGACATGTTTACATTTAATACATCAATTCTTGTCCTTGCCTGCGTTGTCTTCGGCGGACTAGGAAATATCTGGGGCGTTATTTTGGGAGCTTCTATTCTGGGTTACTTACCAGAGCGAATTCGTTTCATCAGCAATGCACGTCAATTAGTCTTTGGACTCGTGCTCTTAATTATTATGAATGTTCGCCCAGATGGTCTGCTTCCACGTAAGAAGCGCGAAAAAATTAAGCAGAAGGAGGCGAAGTAGATGAGCGAAAAGATTCTTGAACTCAAGGGCTTAACAATGCGCTTTGGCGGAGTTACTGCCCTGGATAAAGTTGACCTTCATGTTTTTAAGGGTGAAATCTGCGCTTTGATTGGCCCTAATGGCGCCGGCAAGACAACTATTTTCAACGTTATAACTGGCGTATATCAAGCCACTGAAGGGGATATCTTCTTTAATGGCGAGAGCATCCTCGGAAAGAAACGCCACATCATCGCCAGAACTGGATTAGCGCGCACATTTCAAAATGTTCGGCTGTGGGGAGAAATGACTGCATTGGAAAATGTCGTTACAGCTACCGATGTTCACAAGCGCTCAGGTCTTCCAGGAGCCCTCTTTGGTCTGCCACGTTCTCGTCGCGAGGAGAAGGCCGGGCGTCAGCGTGCGCAAGAGTTGTTGGACTTTATGGGCATTGGACATCGCTCTGATCAGCTAGGAAAAAATCTTCCATATGGTGATCAACGCCGTTTAGAGATTGCACGCGCTATGGGAACTGAACCAAAACTTCTGCTTCTTGATGAGCCAGCTGCCGGTTTTAATCCAGCGGAAAAAGTCGAGCTTGCACAGTTGATTAAAAAGATTCGTGATGCGGGATATACCGTGCTTTTGATTGAGCATGATATGTCGCTAATTATGGGAATCTCAGATCGCGTTGCAGTTTTAGATTTCGGCGTAAAAATCGCCGATGACTTGCCAAGTAAGGTTCAAAATGATCCCAAGGTTATCGAGGCCTATTTAGGAGTTCCTGCCGATGCGTCTTGAAATTAAAGATCTGCGTGTTCACTACGGCAAGATCGAGGCAATTAAGGGTATTTCAGTTGTTGTCAATGAAGGTGAGATTGTCACTCTCATTGGAGCTAACGGCGCCGGTAAGACAACGACCTTAAAAACTATCTCAGGTCTTCGCAAAGTCTCCAGTGGTTCAATTATATTTGATGGTCAAGATATTTCTAAAGTGCCAGCTCACGAGCGCGTAGATCTTGGAATCTCACAAGCTCCAGAGGGCCGAGGAATTTTTCCAGGAATGACTGTCTTAGAAAATCTTGAAATGGGAAAGTTCCACCGTAAGAATCGACGCCATGAGATGGATGAAGACCTCGATAAGGTCTATGCGCTTTTCCCACGCTTAAAAGAGCGCACATCTCAAGCAGGCGGCACATTATCTGGGGGAGAACAGCAGATGTTAGCGATTGGACGGGCATTGATGGCCCGACCAAAGGTACTGCTTCTCGATGAGCCATCTATGGGTCTTGCACCCCAGATGATTGCCAATATCTTCCGCATCATTACTCAAATCAATAAGACCGGAGTAACTATTCTGCTGGTGGAGCAAAATGCACAGCAGGCTTTGCAACGCGCTCATCGCGCATACATCTTAGAGACTGGAAATGTTGTTAAAGAGGCCGCTGCGGCAGACTTATTGAATGATCCAGCTGTTCGTGAGGCTTACTTAGGAACTGGCGCGCACGCTTAACCTTTGACAGCTAGATGCATGTGCTGAAGACGCTACGCTCTTTCAGCCAAGATCAGACAAGTAATACGGGCAGTGCATGTTCGTTGGCCTTGTTCATTTGTAATGATGATTTCCCATGAACACAGTGTTTTTCCAAGAGAGATTGCAGTTGCAACTCCAGTTACTAATCCGCTGGTTGCCGACTTATGATGAGTGGCATTGATATCGACGCCAACGATTTTGCGCGTTGGACCAGCATGCAGGGAAGTTCCAATAGAGCCCAAACTTTCGGCAAGAACTACATTTGCGCCACCGTGCAAAAGGCCTAATGGCTGGGTGTTGCCGTCAACTGGCATCGTGCCAACCACGCGTCCTTGTTTGGCCTCGGTGATTACGATGCCCATCTTTTGATCTAGTGCGCCGCTACCACGCTCTTTATAAAACTTTAGAAACTCCTCATTGATCATAAGAAGTATTCTAGTGGGCAACCTAAGATGTTCCCATGAGCAAACGCCTATTACTTATCGATGGGCACTCAATGGCATACCGTGCTTTCTATGCACTTCCAGCAGAGAACTTCACGACCGCAACCGGCCAGCACACTAACGCCATCTATGGCTTTGCAACGATGTTGCTTTCGCTGTTAACAACCGAGAAACCTACGCACGTTGCAGTTGCCTTCGACGTATCTCGTAAGACTTTCAGATCTGAAATCTTCCCAGAATATAAGGCAAATAGAAGTAAGACCCCTGATGAGTTCCGTTCTCAGATGAGCTACTTGCATGAACTTGTTGGGGCCTTTGGAATATCCCAGTTTGAAGTTGAGGGATTTGAGGCAGATGATATTTTGGCCACTATTGCCAAACAAGCAGAGCGAGAAGGCGCCGAGGTACTTATTTGTACTGGCGATCGTGACTCTTTTCAGTTGGTCAACGAGAAGACAACTGTCCTATATCCAAAGCGCGGAGTCAGTGACTTAGCGCGAATGACACCAGAGGCAGTTCAAGAAAAATATGGGATGTCTCCTGCGCAGTATCCTGATTTTGCCGCGTTGCGAGGTGACCCAAGCGATAATCTTCCATCGGTTCCTGGCGTTGGAGAAAAGACTGCCGCTAAATGGATAGTTGAGTACGGCTCACTTAAAGAACTCTTATCTAACGTCGATAAACTGGCCGGAAAGGTTGGGCAGTCACTGAGAGATTCAATTGATAACGTGATTCAAAATAGCGAGCTCACTAAGTTGGTCGATGATGTACCGCTTGATCTCTCTATTGATGGCCTTGAATGGGCCGGGGTAGATGAGTCAATGACAAATCCTCTCTTTGATACGTTGGAGTTCAAGACGCTTAAGGATCGCATGAAGCCAATTCTTTTAAAGAGCGCTTCACCGTTAACTCCAGAGCCTGAGTTCACGCTTTTTGCCGATGAAATGAATGAAGGTGTCTTAACTGCACAGGAGGCTTCGACCAAGATTGCTGCTCACTCTGGCGTGATTGGGATCGCGTTTTCACTTGTTGATGAGAAACTGCATCGTTATGCAGTGGCCTTGTCTGCAGAAGATATCTTCCTTGTTCATTCGTCGGTGATGGGGGATTGGGCCACAGATTCTAAGGTCAAAAAGATTGCACACGATGCTAAAGCGTTGGCACGCATCAATGGTTTAAGCGGCGTCGAGTTCGATACATCTATTGCCGCCTACTTAGTAAATCCCGGGACGCGATCACTAGAGCTCACAGATATTCAAGAGCGTTGGGGAGATGGCTCTGCGATAAATACGTCTAGTCCCGAGCAAGAGTTACTCACCTGCGCCAGAGCTCTCTTTGCTCTTCAAATTTCACTGACCGCTGAGTTAAAGGGGCGCGATCTCTACGACCTCTTCATATCTATGGAGCTTCCAATCGCAGAACTCCTAGCGAAAATGGAGATGGCCGGGGTCGCAGTTAATCGAAAGGAGCTTGAAAAACTCTTTAGCTTCTTTGAAGGTGAAGTATCACGTGAGACCAAGGCAGCCCACGATTGCGTCGGACATGAATTCAACGTCGCATCGCCGAAACAGTTACAGGTTGTTCTCTTTGATGAACTTAATCTGCCTAAGACTAAAAAGATAAAAACGGGATTCACGACCGACGCTGACAGTTTGGATTGGCTTCGCGAGAAGACAGGTCATCCACTCTTAACGCATCTATTGCGAATTCGTGAGACAAAGAAACTTAGCTCCACGATAGAGGGATTGATCAACGAGATTGCCTCGGATGGACGCATCCACACGCATTTTCAGCAGACTGTTGCCGCAACTGGTCGCCTATCTTCTACTGGACCGAATCTACAAAATATTCCAGTGCGCACTGAAGAGGGTCGAACGATTCGAAATGCTTTCATTGCCGGCAAGGGTTATGTGGGACTACTTACCGCAGATTACAGTCAGATCGAGATGCGCATTATGGCGCATCTATCTAATGATGAAAAACTTCTTGCCGCCTTTGAATCAGGCGAAGACTTACACGCAACGATCGCGGCTGTGATTTTTGGAGTCAAAGCACACGATGTTGACCCAGAGATGCGTCGGCAAATAAAGGCGATGTCCTATGGTCTTGCCTACGGTTTATCTTCTTATGGCCTATCTGCCCAGTTAGATATCAGCCCTGGTGAGGCGCAGGGATTAATGGATACGTACTTCCAACGCTTTGGTGGGATTCGAGATTATTTAAAGACTGTAGTTGATGATGCGCGCAAAGTTGGATACACCGAGACGATTATGGGGCGTCGCCGGTATTTGCCTGATTTAATGAGTGATAATCGAATGCGTCGCGAAGTAGCCGAACGCATGGCCCTGAATGCTCCCATTCAAGGATCGGCCGCCGACATAATAAAAATGGCAATGTTGAAGGTAGATAGCGCCATAACAAATGGAGGATTCAAATCGCGATTACTTTTACAGATTCACGACGAGCTCATTGTTGAGGTAGTAAAGGGCGAGGAAGTTGAGATAACGCAATTAGTAAAGCGTGAAATGGGTGCGGCTTATCCTCTGCGCGCTCCCTTAGATGTCAGTGCTGGCCTTGGTTTAACCTGGCATGAGGCTGCGCACTAAGTTGTCGTTGGGGCGTTGCCTTCCATAGCTGCAGTATCTTCGGCCTCTGTAGGAATTCGATCGGCGGCCAGTAAGCGTTTTTTGCCAATAGTTAAAACGAGATTTCCCATACCAATGGAGACTGCAGTCAGTGCTAAACAGAACTGCGGTGAAATATTATCTGAGAGCAAGCCGCCCACTGCTGCGCCAAGTGACATAACGCTTCCTTCTACAGTCCAGAGCCAGGCCATATATGAAACGGCCGAGCCTTTTGGCCGAACCGCTTCCATGACCTCCCAGTAAAAAACTTGTATTGCGCCCCCTACAAAACCTAAACAAGCACCGGCAATTGCCATAGACCAGCCCGGATATGTAAATGCCATCGGAATGGCAACTAAGAACCACATGAAGTATGTTCGTCGCAACGCTAATAGCGAAGAAGTTCGTTTGGAAATTAGACCTGCAGCTAAACCACCGATGATGCTAGAAATACCCATAGCGGCAAAGACCCACGCTGTGCGGTGTGCAACCTTTTCAAGCGTCGCAAATGCAGGAACGGCAACATCGAATAGACCCCAACCAAAACCAATAAAAGATCCTTCGAGCATCATCAATCGCAGCGCCGGGTTACTCCATAATGAAGCAGCACCTTTCTCTTTCTTTTCTGGTTTCCAGTCACGCGAAACGGGCACCATTGCTAGTGCGCCACCGCCGATACTCATGAAGATCGCCGCTGTAAGAAGTGGACTTCCTGGGTGGGAAGAAAGTGCCAATGTAGTAGCGATAACTGGTCCTAAAACTCCAGCGGTATTCATTACCGATGAATCAACGGCATATGCTGTACGTAAGAAATCAGCTGGCACAATTGTTTTCCACAGTGGGCGCACAGAAAGATTAATTGGTGGCGCAGTAAGTCCCATCACGATTGCCATTGCAACAATTACGTGCGATGAGTGAGATGTGTTGACAACAATCATCATCGTCGCATATCCAGGGACCAGAATTCGAAGCGGCCACTTTTGACCAAATTTATCGATGACCGAGCCTCTAATGCCTGCAGTCAATGAGCCAGCCAATGAGTTTGCACCAATGACAAGGCCAGCAATTGCGACGGATCCAGTCTCTTGCTGGGCTTTGAAGAATAGGGACAAACCGACCATGCCGTATGCCACTCGGGCTGGGAAAGCGGCAAGCACGAGCACCCATACATTGGGGATCGCAAAGAGTTGCCTGTAGCGCTTCATAGGTGTTCCATTCTAACGATTACGCTTGATTCCTGGAGTGGATTTGCTCCTTTATACGCTTAAACCGTACTCTTGCCCCTCAGCCGCGAAAGCGGGAACTACTACTCATCTATCCCTACGGAGCTCACTTGTCTACAACACCAGTAATTGCAATAAATGACATTGGATCAGCCGAAGATTTTCTAGCGGCAATCGAAGGAACAATTCGAAATTTTAATGACGGAGATCTCGTCACCGGAACAATCGTTCAAGTTGGTCGCGAAGAAGTTCTCGTCGACATCGGCTACAAGACTGAAGGCGTTATTCCTTCTCGTGAGCTTTCAATTCGCCACGATGTAGACCCACATGAGATTGTTAAAGTCGGAGAAAGCATTGAAGCCCTTGTTCTTCAAAAAGAGGACAAAGAAGGCCGCCTCATTCTTTCCAAGAAGCGCGCACAGTACGAGCGTGCATGGGGAGACATCGAAGGTAAGAAAGAGCGCGATGAAGTTGTCATCGGAACTGTTATTGAAGTTGTTAAGGGTGGCCTCATCGTTGACATCGGACTTCGTGGCTTCTTGCCTGCATCCCTTGTTGAAATGCGCCGCGTACGCGACCTAACTCCATACATTGGCAAGCAGGTTGAAGCTCGCATTATCGAACTTGATAAGAATCGTAACAACGTTGTTCTTTCACGTCGTGCATTCCTTGAACAGACTCAATCAGAGTCACGCACAACTTTCTTGAACCAGCTTCAAAAGGGTCAAGTTCGTACAGGTGTCGTTTCATCTATCGTCAACTTTGGCGCATTCGTAGATCTAGGTGGCGTTGACGGTCTCGTTCACGTTTCCGAACTCTCATGGAAGCACATCGATCACCCAGGTGAAGTTGTAGAAGTTGGCGATGAAGTAACTGTAGAAGTTCTTGAAGTTGATTTTGAGCGCGAGCGTGTATCACTTTCACTTAAGGCAACACAAGAAGATCCATGGCAGGCATTTGCTCGCACTCACACAATCAATCAGGTTGTGCCAGGCGTTGTAACAAAGCTTGTTCCATTTGGAGCATTCATCCGCGTTCATGAAGGCATTGAAGGCCTTGTTCATATCTCAGAGTTGGCCGAGCGCCACGTTGAAATTCCAGAGCAGGTTGTTGCCGTTGATGATGAACTCTTCGTCAAGATTATCGATATCGACTTAGAGCGTCGCCGCATCTCCCTTTCTCTTAAGCAGGCCAATGAAGGACATGAGATTGAGATCGAAGCATTTGATCCAACTCAATATGGAATGGCTGCCCGTTATGATGCTGAAGGAAACTTCATCTATCCAGAAGGCTTCGATGCTGAAAGCCAAGAGTGGAAGCCAGGATTTGAAACTGCACGTGAAGAGTGGGAGCAACAATATGCTCGAGCTCAAGAGCGTTTCATGGCACACAAGAAGCAGAAGGCAGAGGCCAAGGCCGCTGATGCTGCAGCAACACCTGAAGATGGCGTAGTTGACGCTGTTGAAGAGGTTGCAACCGCAGAATAGAAGTTAACTCAATAGAAAAGACCCGACACATACGTCGGGTCTTTTCTATTTTCATAGGTTTTTGTCCATAACGCTATCCTTTATCCATGCGCGTGATTGGTTTAACAGGTGGCATTGGCAGCGGGAAATCTTTGGCGGCTCAGTATTTCGCAGAGCTCGGGGCTTTAGTCATCGATGCCGATCAGCTTGCACGCGATGTTATTTCTCGAGGCACGGAAGGTTTTGACGAAGTTGTTAGTTATTTTGGCGATTCGATTTTGAAAGATGGGGACATTGATAGACGTGCACTCGGTCAATTAGTCTTCAATGATCCCAAGGCGATGAGCGCTCTAGAGGGAATTGTTCATCCTCGCGTTACTGCCGAGTTCAATGAAGCGGTTCAATCTCTGACGGGTGAGCAGATACTTATCTATGAAATTCCTTTACTCTTTGAAAAAAACGCCCATGATCGATTCGATAGCGTCATCACAGTAGAGGCCGATATGGAGCAACGCATCGAACGCCTGCGTGCCAAGGGGCTGCACATGTCTGAGATCGAGTCTCGTATCGCCGCACAGGCCAGCCGTGAGCAAAGAGTGAGCGTTGCCGATTATGTCCTTGAAAACAGTGGCAGTGAGGATGATTTGCTGCGCCAAGTCGAGAATATTTGGGATGGATTAGTGACGGCTTCAAACTAGACTTATTCAATGCGCCCAGTCTCAGATTTACAACGCCGAGTCGAGCCATTCCAAGTTATTAGTGATTATATTCCCGCCGGTGATCAACCCGAAGCTATCGCTGAAATCGCACGACGCTTTCAGGCAGGTGAACAAGATGTCGTTCTATTGGGTGCAACAGGTACAGGAAAATCTGCAACAACTGCTTGGCTCATTGAGAAACTTCAACGACCAACACTGGTGCTAGCGCCTAATAAGACTTTGGCAGCTCAACTAGCTAATGAGTTCCGAGAGCTATTACCCAACAACGCCGTTGAATACTTTGTCTCTTATTATGATTATTATCAGCCCGAGGCCTACGTTCCTCAAACTGATACTTTCATCGAGAAGGATTCCAGCGTTAACGATGAAGTTGAACGCCTTCGACACTCGGCCACCAACTCACTTTTAACACGTCGCGATGTCATAGTGGTTGCCACGGTCTCGTGTATCTATGGTTTGGGAACGCCCCAGGAATACATCGATCGAATGGTCACTTTGCGAGTGGGTGATGAAATCGAACGAAATGCTCTGCTGCGTCGATTCGTAGATGTGCAGTACAAGCGTAACGATATGGCCTTTGAGCGCGGAACTTTTAGAGTTCGCGGGGATACTATTGAAATTATTCCAATGTATGAAGAGCTCGCAATTCGCATTGAGATGTTTGGTGATGAAATTGAGAAGATTTCAACTTTACATCCACTCACCGGTGAGATCATTCGCGATGAAACAGAGATGTATATCTTTCCTGCCACCCACTATGCAGCTGGACCTGAGACTATTAAACGTGCGATTGGCGAAATCGAGGATGAACTGCAGATTCAGCTCAATCTCTTTGAAAAACAGGGCAAACTGCTAGAAGCCCAGCGTCTTCGTATGAGAACTACCTTTGATATCGAGATGATGGAGCAAATTGGTTTCTGCAGTGGTATCGAAAACTATTCACGCCATTTAGATGGTCGGGAGCCAGGCTCTGCACCAAACTGTTTACTCGATTATTTTCCAGAGGATTTTCTTGTCGTCATTGATGAAAGTCACGTGACAGTTCCACAGTTGGGTGCCATGTTTGAAGGCGATGCATCACGCAAGCGAACATTAGTTGAACATGGTTTTCGCTTACCCAGCGCGCTAGATAACCGTCCACTTAAATTCCCTGAATTCTTAGAGCGCACCGGGCAAAAACTATATTTATCGGCCACACCAGGTAAGTACGAGATGGCTAAAGTCAACGGCGATGTCGTTGAGCAGGTCATTCGCCCAACCGGATTAGTAGATCCTCAGATTGTGATTAAGCCTATAAAAGGACAGATTGATGATTTGCTCAATGAAATAAAGATTCGTGCCGATAAGAATGAACGCGTTCTTGTTACCACTTTAACGAAAAAAATGTCTGAGGACTTAACCGATTACATGCAAGAAAAGGGTGTGCGAGTTCGTTACTTACATTCTGAAGTAGATACATTAAGGCGAGTCGAACTACTGCGTGAGCTACGTATTGGTGAATACGATGTTTTGATTGGAATTAACTTACTGCGCGAAGGCTTGGATCTTCCAGAGGTGTCACTTGTCGCAATTTTAGATGCCGACAAAGAGGGCTTTCTGCGCTCTGCGACCTCGTTAATTCAAACAATTGGTCGTGCTGCTCGAAATGTATCGGGTGAAGTGCATATGTATGCCGATAACATCACAGATTCAATGGCCAAAGCTATAGATGAAACAAATCGTCGCCGAGCCAAACAAGTTGCCTACAACTTAGAACGTGGAGTCGATCCTCAGCCTCTTCGAAAGAAGATTGCAGATATCACTGACCTGATCAACCGCGAATCCGAAGATACAGAGGATTTATTGGCTGCCAATAAGAAGGCCAACCAAAAGAGTGCTCCATCGGTGGGTCTATACACCAAAGCCTTGGTTACGTTGCCGCGACAAGATTTGATGGCGTTGATAGGCTCGCTCACTGATCAGATGAAGAACGCTGCTGCGCAATTACAGTTTGAAGTCGCGGCAAGACTGCGTGATGAGATCAAGATATTAAAGAAAGAGCTACGTTCAATGGAAGAGGCTGGGGTTTAGTGAGTATCGATAAGTTAGTAGTGCGTGGAGCACGTGAGCACAATCTCAAAGATGTCTCCATTGAGTTGCCTCGTAACTCACTCATTGTTTTTACCGGTTTATCGGGCTCCGGAAAATCCTCACTAGCCTTCGACACTATTTTTGCTGAAGGTCAAAGGCGATATGTCGAATCTCTATCGGCATATGCGCGCCAGTTCTTAGGCCAGATGGATAAGCCAGATGTAGATTTCATTGAGGGTCTATCACCTGCCGTTTCAATCGATCAGAAATCTACAAATCGAAACCCTCGCTCCACCGTAGGAACAATTACTGAGGTTTATGACTACCTGCGGCTGTTATTTGCACGTGCTGGTCGTCCGCACTGTCCTCAGTGTGGAAAAGCAGTTTCACGCCAATCGCCACAAGCTATCGTGGATCAAATCTTGGACATGCCGGCCACAACAAAGTTTCAAGTTTTAGCGCCAGTGGTACGGGCTCGAAAAGGTGAGTTCATAGATTTATTTGCAGAGTTGATCACTCAAGGCTATTCGCGCGCTCGAGTTGATGGCGTAGTTGTTGCCCTGACAGAGGTACCTAAATTAAAGAAGCAAGAAAAACATACAATTGAAGTTGTCGTTGATCGCCTTACTGCTAAAGCTGAAAGTAAGACCCGACTGACCGACTCAATCGAAACTGCCCTGCGTTTGGCATCAGGCATAGTCATTCTAGATCTCGTTGATTCAAAGTCGGCCGATAAAGAGCGAACATTTAGTGAGCATTTGGCATGTCACGATTGCAACCTATCTTTTGAAGAGCTTGAGCCTCGATCCTTTTCATTCAACTCCCCATTTGGAGCCTGCCCTGAATGTTCAGGAATCGGCACCAAACTTGAAGTAGATGAAGATCTCATTATTCCCGATGATTCAATATCAATTAATGATGGCGCGATTGCACCATGGTCTGGCGGGCAATCAGCTGATTACTTCATCCGTTTGCTCGAGGCGCTGGCCAAAGATATGCCATTCTCACTAAGTACTCCATGGAAGAAGATTTCAGTTAAAGCTCGTGAGGCCATTATCAATGGTTACGAGTATGAAATTAAGATGAAGTACAAAGGTCGCTATGGAACTAAGAACTATACGACAGGCTTTGAAGGCGTTGTGCCGTTTATCCATCGTCGTCATGGTGAGACTGACAGCGATTACAGCCGCGATAAATACGAAGCATATATGCGTCAGATTCCATGTCCTGTGTGTAAGGGTGCTCGACTCAAACCTGAAGTACTAGCAGTAACTATCGGCAACAAAAATATCTCCGACATTACCGAACTCTCAATATCGGAGTGCGCTGATTTTCTTAAACATATTAAGCTCAATAAGCGCGAGGCTCAAATCGCTGAACGAGTGATGAAAGAAGTCCATGCACGCCTTGGTTTCTTGCTCGATGTCGGCCTCGATTATTTATCGTTGGCACGTCCAGCGGCAACACTTTCTGGGGGAGAAGCTCAACGTATTCGCCTTGCTACCCAGATCGGAAGCGGATTAGTGGGAGTTCTTTATGTACTAGATGAGCCAAGTATCGGTCTGCATCAACGTGATAATCGGCGATTGATTGAGACACTCACGCATTTGCGTGATCTTGGAAACACCTTGATTGTCGTCGAGCACGATGAGGAAACCATTCGTACTGCCGACTGGATCGTTGATATCGGTCCAGGTGCTGGCGAACATGGTGGCCATGTAGTGGTTTCGGGAAGTTATGAAGAGTTAATTGCATCTAAAGAGTCGATCACCGGTGCATACCTATCTGGTCGCAAATCAATCGAAATTCCTCAAACTCGTAGACCAGTTGATCTCAAACGAGTACTGACGGTTAAAGGTGCTAAAGAAAATAACCTTCAAGATATTGACGTGCAGGTTCCACTGGGAGTTTTTGTTTCAGTCACTGGTGTTAGCGGCTCTGGAAAGTCCACTTTAGTCAATGATATTTTGTATACAACTCTGGCTAATAAATTAAATGGCGCACGACTTGTACCCGGACGCCATCGAAGTGTCACAGGCGTGGATTTACTGGATAAAGTTGTGCACGTTGATCAATCACCAATCGGCCGTACACCTAGATCTAACCCAGCTACGTACACTGGTCTATTTGACAAAGTCCGTGCGCTCTTTGCTGAAACCACTGAGGCCAAGATACGTGGCTACCAACAAGGGCGTTTCTCTTTTAATGTTAAAGGCGGGCGCTGCGAGAACTGTTCAGGCGATGGAACCATCACCATTGAGATGAACTTTTTACCCGATGTATATGTACCGTGCGAAGTCTGTCACGGAGCGCGTTATAACCGCGAAACCTTGGAAGTTCATTACAAAGGTAAGACCATCGCAGATGTGTTGAATATGCCAATTGAGGAAGCTCACGCCTTCTTCGAATCTGTGCCAAATATCGCGCGTTTTCTTAAGACGCTCAACGATGTTGGTCTGGGATATGTCCGCCTTGGTCAATCTGCACCAACTCTTTCAGGCGGTGAAGCCCAGCGAGTGAAACTGGCTACCGAACTACAACGTAGATCTACTGGTCGCACGATCTATGTGCTAGATGAACCAACAACTGGCCTGCACTTCGAAGATGTCAGCAAATTGTTAATTGTTCTCAATCGCCTCGTTGATACCGGCAACACCGTCGTCGTTATTGAGCATAATTTAGATGTCATTAAGTGCTCAGACTGGGTTATTGACATGGGCCCAGAGGGAGGCTTCCGCGGGGGATTAGTCGTTGCCGAGGGAACGCCAGAGGATGTTGCAAAAGTTGCAGCCAGTTACACGGGTCAATATCTGGCACCGATGCTAGCTACAAATAGAAAAGTAACAGCGAAGAAGTAAGGCGATGGCAGATCCACAGAGTTATCGCCCCAGCAATATCCCTGAGCACCCTGGGGTCTACCGGTTTTACAATGGCGATGACACAGTTATTTACGTAGGCAAGGCTAAAAATCTTAAGAATCGTTTGAGTAACTATTTTCAAAGCAACCTTGCAACTAAAACCGATCGTATGGTGCATGAGGCAGTACGAGTTGATTGGACGATTGTTGCAACCGAGGTAGAAGCCTTGCGGCTGGAGTTCTCGTGGATTAAACAGTACAACCCGCATTACAACGTTCAGTTTAAAGACGACAAGTCTTATCCCTATTTGGCAGTTACTAACAATGACGAGTTTCCGCGCATTTTTATTACTCGAAAATCCAAGCGTCCGGGAATCACCTATTTCGGACCTTTTACTCATACCTGGGCACTGCGAAATACTTTCGATGTCATTTTGAAAGTATTTCCCATCCGATCGTGCTCAACGGGAAATTTTGAACGCGCCAAGCGCAGCAAGCGTCAATGCCTTTTGGGAGACATAGGCAAGTGTGCGGCGCCGTGCGTTGATTGGATTAGTCAAAGCGAACACAAGGCTTTATCAGATCGTTTGGTTGCATTTATGTCCGATGGGAATGCCGACATTATTCCAACGCTGCGCAATGAGATGGAACTTGCTTCAGAGCGTGAAGAATTCGAGCGTGCGACAAAGATTCGAGATTCAATAACAGCTATTGAACGTGCACAGGAATCTACCGATGCCGCACTTCCCGATAACTTAACTGCCGATGTTATAGCGATTCACCACGATGGTGCCCACGCTGCTGGCTCGATATTTGTTATCCGAGGTGGAGCAATCAAAGGCTCACGTTCATGGATCGTTGATCAAAGCAAATCACTAGAAGGCGATGACGAGATGGGAGCGCTCTTCTTTTCAATCTACAGTCAAAGCTCACCACACGAAATCCCTGCACAGATATTGATTAATGAATTGCCCCTTGATGCTCCAGCACTTGAACAGTGGCTATCAGGACTGCGGGGTGGCACCGTTTCGTTGAAGGTTCCACAACGCGGTGAAAAAGTGGAGATTTTACAGACGGTTAAACGAAACGCTCAGTATTCATTAATTCAATTCCTCAGCAAGCGCGCAACCGATGCAGCGGTCAGCGGTAAAGCGCTGCTAGAGATTGAAGAGGCCTTAGATCTAGAACGTACTCCGCTTCGCATCGAATGCTTTGATATCTCTAACATCTCCGGAACATCCGTCGTGGCATCAATGGTGGTCTTTGAAGATGGTTTAGCGAAGAAGAGTGAGTATCGCCGATTCATCATCAACACTGAGGATGGCTTTGATGACACTCGTGCTATGCATCAGGTAATCACGCGCAGACTCAAACGCCTCTTAGATGATAGATCGGTAGATGAGGCTGAAGTGGCCGAACTTGGTGGAAAGTTAAGTAAGTTCTCTTATCCGCCACAGTTGATAGTGGTCGATGGTGGAGCACCGCAAGTAAATGCTGCAGCGCGAGCTCTCAGTGAGCTGGGAATTAATGACATTGCACTGTGCGGGTTAGCCAAACGCTTAGAAGAGGTGTGGATCCCCGGATCAAGTGATCCGATAATCCTGCCTCGCAGCAGTGAGGGCCTCTATTTATTGCAAAGAATCCGAGATGAGGCGCATAGGTTTGCCATCACGTTCCATCGATCACGTAGATCAAAAGTGATGCTGGAATCAGTTTTGGATGAGATTCCACAACTTGGATCTGTACGAAGAAACGCCTTACTCGAGCGTTTTGGTTCTGTGGCTGCAATTCGAAAGGCAAGCGTTGAAGACATTGGGGCTACACCGGGAATAGGCGCCAAGATTGCCTCCATCATTGAGGCACATCTCACTGCAATAACTACGCCAAAAGTTAATACTGAAACCGGCGAGATTCTAGAAGGTTAAAAATGAGCAACCAATTCTTTGAACGTACTCAGACCCAGCAAATAGAATCCTTAACTGCAACTGCTCTCTTAGTTTTAGAACAGTATGGGTTACATGATGCAAGCGTGGAGTGCATTAACTACGAGTTCAACGCAACTTTTGCGGTCACAACGGATTCTGCTCAAAAGTTCGCACTGCGCATCAATATTAACTCTACGAAATCACTTCGCAATACTATGGCAGAGGTTGAATGGGTTAGGTTCTTAAGCCGAAGTAAAGAGGTTCATGTTGCTAGCCCGATTGCCAATCTGAAAGATAGTTTTATCACTTCCATAGAACATGACGATAGTGGTCTACTTCTACATTGCGTCTTGTACTCATGGCTAGAGGGGGATGTAATTGGAGATGAACCTACAATGGAGCAGCTCCACCAGATTGGACAAGTGATTGCCCATTTGCATATAAGTGGTGAGCAGTTTGAGCTCTCCAGCGAAAGTGAGTTGCCTACTTTCAAGGATTTGTTGTGGGGGACTAAGGATTATCTCTTTGGTCCAGAGTCACTGCTGCCTGATGAGGATAGAAAAACGCTGCAAGAGGCGGCCGAGCACATTGTGAGTTTGACCGATGAACTCTATGAAAACTCTCCTTCTCACATCATCCACGCAGATCTTCATGGCTGGAACATAATTTCATACGAGGGTCACATCTACATCTTTGACTTTGATGATTGTGGTTTTGGTTTGCCTGCCCAAGATATCGCCGTTGCCTTGTATTACCTGGATACACCCGAACAGGAAAGGGCCCTGCTAGAGGGCTATGAAAGCGTGAAGACTCTGCCGATTTATTCGAAAAGCGCCATGGATGCCCTGTGTTTACAGCGCAGATTGATGCTGTTGAATTATCTATATGAGACAAAGAATCAAGAGCACAAGCTGATGTTGCCGAGGTACCTAGTTCAGAGTATTGAGCGTGCTTCCAGATTCTTAACAGATGTAAGAGGATAAGCCCATGAGCAACAAAGAGATTTTGATTCTAACCGGCATGTCAGGTGCCGGTCGCTCCACCGTAGCTCATGCCTTAGAAGATCTAGGGTGGTATGTGGTTGATAACCTGCCACCTTCTCTGCTGCCTTCCTTGGTTGATAAAGGGACTGGCCTTGGTGGCAAAGAGTATGCAGTCGTCGTTGATGTACGTGGCGGACATTTCTTTGATGAGCTTACGCAGGCGCTCGATGAATTAAAGAAGAAGGGCTCGGCATATCGGTTGGTATTTTTAGATGCAACCGATCAAGCGTTAGTTCAGCGCTTTGAGTCCACGCGTCGTCCACACCCGCTACAAGGTGATGATCGAATTTTAGATGGCATCGCACGTGAGCGAATCAAACTAGAGATCGTAAAATCTGAATGCGATATTGCCATCGACACTAGTAATTTGAATGTTCATCAATTAGAAAAGCGCATCGGTGAGATCTTCGGTGGTGGCAAAGTTCAAGGAATGCGAATTAATGTTTTATCTTTTGGGTACAAGTATGGAATTCCAGTTGATTCTGACCTTGTACTTGATTGTCGCTTTATTCCCAATCCACACTGGATTCCTGAGCTACGCCCATTAACAGGATTGACCTCACAAGTCAGTGACAAAGTCTTAGGAAGTACAGGCGTGAGAACCTTTGTTAAGGACTACGTTGATTTGGTTACATCAATGATCCCTGGATATATGCATGAGGGAAAAAAGTATCTGACAATTGCAGTTGGATGTACCGGAGGAAAACACCGCAGTGTTGCAATCACCGAAGAGATTTCTAAAAGACTCAATGACATGAGCTTAGATTTAACTGCCCATGCAACACATCGAGATGTAGGGCGAGAATAGTTTGACTAAAGTTGTTGCACTTGGGGGAGGCCATGGTCTGGCTGCAACTTTGTCGGCCCTTCGCGAGATAACCTCCCAGATAACGGCAATTGTGACCGTTGCCGATAATGGCGGATCTAGTGGACGACTGCGCGAAGAGTTTCCAATCTTTCCACCAGGTGATCTGCGCATGGCGCTGGCTGCTTTGTGCGCCGATGATGAATGGGGTCGTACATGGGCCAACATCATGCAACATCGTTTTGTCAGCGATGGCGCGCTCAATGGCCATGCAATGGGAAATCTTCTGTTGGCTTCTTTATGGAGTGATGGCGAAGATCCAGTTGTCGGTTTAGATCGCGTTGGCTCACTATTGAAAGTGATCGGGCGCGTACTACCTATGGCCGCGGTTCCACTAGATATCGAAGGTACTTTTAATACATCTACAGGTCGCATAGTTGTGCGAGGACAAAAAGAGGTCGCTACAGCTAAGGGGCGCATCGAATCCTTACGAGTAATTCCAGAAAATCCATCACCACGATTAGAGGCTATCTCTGCGATTCGTGTAGCAGATTGGATCACGATGGGACCTGGCTCTTGGTTCTCTAGCGTGATGCCGCATCTGTTGGTGCCAATGCAGTTAGATGCCCTTGAACGCACCAAGGCCAAAAAGATATTGATTCTCAATCTGGATGCCCACTCGAATACTTCCGGAGAGGAGTTCGCTGGCTCTACTCCCGAAGAGCATTTAGAGCTCTTTCACTCATATGCACCTAATCTTTCTATCGACTACTTTCTAGTCGATAGATCAGTTATCCGCGATGAAAAGAGTTTGGCCGCTATGGCCCGAAGGTTGGGGGGCCAGGTCGTGGCTGTTGATGTTCGAAAGGCACCTGGAAGCGTCCATCACGATGTCGATGAATTAGCTCTCCATTTGGGCCACATTATGCGCCAAAGTTTGGTTGGATAAGCCCATGGCAATGACCGCATCGGTAAAAGACGAACTCAGTCGTATCTCAATTACTAAACCATGTTGCCGCAAAGCCGAGGTCTCCTCACTGCTGCGTTTTGCAGGTGGCCTTCATATTGTTTCTGGCAAGATAGTTATTGAGGTTGAACTCGATACATCGCAGAGTGCTCGTCGCTTGCGAAAAGATATTGCAGATATTTACGGACATGGAAGCGACTTAGCTGTTTTATCATCGAGCGGTCTGCGCAAGGGTTCGCGCTACGTTGTTCGCGTTATTGAAGCCGGTGATGCACTTGCCAGACAAACAGGTTTAGTCGACTCTCACGGACGACCAGTTCGCGGCTTACCCCCTCAAGTTGTCTCAGCAGCGATTTGCGACTCTGAAGCAGCCTGGCGCGGTGCCTTTATCGCACATGGCTCCTTAACCGAGCCCGGACGATCTTCATCTCTTGAAATTACATGCCCTGGACCTGAAGCTGCATTGGCCCTCGTTGGTGCCGCGCGTCGAATGGGGATTGTTGCTAAGGCGCGTGAAGTTCGGGGAGTAGATCGTGTTGTGATTCGCGACGGTGATGCAATCGGTGTTCTGCTTACTCGTTTAGGTGCTCATGAATCTGTTCTGGCGTGGGAAGAGCGTCGCATGCGCCGGGAAGTCCGTGCCACAGCAAATCGTCTTGCAAACTTTGATGATGCCAATCTTCGTCGCTCTGCACGCGCAGCGGTGGCAGCGTCAGCGCGTGTTGCGCGAGCTATGGAGATTCTTGGGGCAACGATTCCAGATCACTTAAAAGAGGCTGGGGAGCTACGCATCAATCACGGTCAAGCCTCCCTTGAAGAGCTGGGCTCATTAGCGAGCCCGCCTATGACTAAGGATGCAATCGCCGGTCGAATTCGCCGTTTGCTAGCCATGGCCGATAAACGCGCAAGTGAACTGGGCATTCCAGACACTGAGAGTGGACTCTCTCCAGATCTATTGAATTAAACACTTGGCTTAGCGAAGAGTTCACGCATGAGCCACTGATAGGATTACTTCCAAGACCCCAACGTTGTGGCAGTTTTAGTGCACTTTCCAACAGTTGGGCTTTTTCATTTCTAAGCCCCTTAACAGCAAGGACAATCTCCATGATTAATGTCGGAATCAACGGCTTTGGTCGCATCGGACGTAACTTCTTTCGTGCGGCTCTCACAAATCCTGAAATCACAATCGTTGGAATTAACGATTTGACGCCTAATGAGACTTTGGCGCATTTACTCAAATACGATTCAATCTTGGGTCGTCTAGGACTTCCAGTTACATTTACCGAAGATTCAATCACAGTCGATGGCAAGGTTATTAAGACCTTCTCAGAGCGCGATCCAGCTAACTTGCCATGGGCAGCACTTAAGGTCGATGTCGTTATCGAATCTACAGGTCACTTCACCAAGGCCGCCGATGCCGGTAAGCACATCACCGCAGGTGCAAAGAAGGTAATCATCTCTGCTCCAGCAAGTGATGAAGATATTACGATCGTGATGGGTGTTAACCACGAAAAGTATGATCCAGCCAACCACCACATAATTTCAAATGCGTCATGTACAACAAACTGCCTTGCTCCGATGGCAAAGGTACTCAACGATAACTGGGGAATCGTTAAGGGCTTGATGACAACGATTCATGCCTATACAAATGACCAGGTCATCCTTGATTTCCCACACAAAGATCTTCGCCGTGCCCGTGCTGCAGCGACAAACATGATTCCAACATCAACGGGTGCTGCCAAGGCGATTGCACTTGTATTGCCAGAACTCAAAGGCAAGCTCGATGGATATGCAATGCGCGTTCCAGTTCCAACGGGTTCAGCAACAGATTTAACTGTTGAGTTAGCAAAAGAGGCCACAGCTGCCGAGATTAATGCGGCGATGAAGGCTGCAGCAAATGGTGCGCTGAAGGGCTACTTAACGTACACAGAGGATCCAATCGTTTCTTCAGATATCGTGACAGATCCTTCGTCATGCATCTTCGATTCAGGTCTGACCAAAGTGATTGGCAATCAGGTCAAGGTCGTTGGTTGGTATGACAACGAGTGGGGTTATTCAAACCGTCTCGTCGATCTGATCAGTTACGTAGGCAAAACTCTCTAATGTCGGCTTTAGCAGAGCTTGATGTAGTTGGTAAGCGAGTCTTTTTACGCTGTGATCTCAATGTTCCATTAAAAGATGGTGTCATTAAAGATGATGGTCGAATCAAAGCCTCGCTTCCAACTATTCAACTTCTACTGGCACAAGGTGCCAGTATTGTAATAGCTGCACATTTAGGTCGCCCAAAGGGTGAGGCGAAACCAGAGCTCTCACTTCTTCCTGTTGCTAAACGTTTAGGTGAATTACTTGGAAAGCAAGTTCACTTCAACGGCCAGGTAGTTGGGGATTTAACCAGCTCCGCAGTGAGTTCATTAAAGTCAGGTGAAGTTTTACTGCTTGAAAATATTCGTTTCAACGCCGCTGAAACCAGTAAGGATGAGGCCGAGCGAGTGAGCTTTGCTCAAGAGCTGGCAGCGCTGGCCGATGTGTATGTCGGTGATGGTTTTGGCGCCGTGCATCGCAAGCATGCATCGGTCTATGACTTACCGAAGCTTTTGCCACATGCAGCGGGGCTATTGGTTTCTGCTGAAGTTGAGGTACTCAAGAAGTTAACTCTTAATCCAGCGCGTCCATATGGAGTGGTTCTGGGCGGAGCTAAGGTCTCTGACAAACTGGGTGTTATCGAAAATCTGCTCACAAAGGTTGATGTTTTAGCTATCGGCGGCGGGATGGTCTTTACTTTTCTTGCTGCACAAGGCAAAGAGATCGGTACCTCACTTGTTGAGACCGAGATGATCGATGTTGTGAAGGCGATTATTGAAAGTGCACACACAAAAGGCGTCAGACTTGTTCTTCCAACAGATATTGTCGTAGCTCCTACTTTTTCAGCCGATGCACAGCCAACGTTGGTTTGTGCCGATGCAATCCCAGCAGATCAAATGGGTCTAGATATTGGACCAGAGTCGGCAGCGGCCTTTGCGCGTGAAATCGAAAAATGTGCAACAGTATTTTGGAATGGGCCTATGGGTGTGTTTGAATTTGCTAACTTTGCCGCAGGTACCAAAGTAGTTGCGGCAGCACTGACTAAGGTTTCAGGTATCTCAGTCGTTGGTGGTGGAGACTCTGCAGCTGCAGTTCGAGCCCTTGGCTTTGCCGATAATGAGTTTGGATATATTTCAACGGGTGGCGGAGCCTCCCTTGAGTATTTAGAGGGCAAGGAACTTCCTGGTCTTCAAGCACTTGGAATCTAAGGGGATATAGATGCGCAAGCCACTGATGGCCGGTAATTGGAAGATGAATCTGAATCACCTTGAAGCCATTGCCGTTGCACAAAAACTTGTCTACGGATTAGATGATAAAGATTACGACGCTGTTGATGTTGCGATCATTCCTCCATTTACTGATATTCGCTCGATTCAAACTTTAATCGATGGCGATCGACTTCGACTTACGTATGGTGCCCAAGATGTTTCACCAGAGGCAAACGGGGCGTTCACCGGAGATATCTCGGGTTCGATGCTTCATAAACTTGGATGCACGTATGTTCTAGTTGGCCACTCAGAGCGTCGCGCCATACATAATGAAAGCGATGCACTAGTTAATCGAAAGATTAAGGCAGCACTTGCCCATGATTTGATTCCTATTTTCTGCGTAGGCGAGGAGCTATCAATTCGCGAATCGGGAACACATGTCAGTCACGTTGTGCGTCAAATTCGTGGAGGCCTTGAGGGCTTAACTAAGCCAGAGTTAAAAAAGATTGTTATCGCCTATGAACCAGTCTGGGCTATTGGTACTGGAAAAACGGCGACACCCGAAGATGCTCAAGAAGTATGCGCCGCCATCCGCGAGGAGATCGAAAATATTGGTTCGCCGGAGATCGCTGCAGCTATGCGAATCCTGTACGGCGGCTCAGTGAAATCCTCCAATATCGCCGAGATTATGAAAAAGAGCGATGTCGATGGCGCTCTCATTGGGGGAGCCAGCCTGGACCCTGAAGAGTTAGCCAAGATTGTTAAGTTCCACGCTCAAGGCGAGTAAGTACTAATCCCTTTTTACAGGTATCCTTACCCTCTACGAAACAAGGAGTTTACGAACCGTGAAACTAGCTCTCTCAATTCTGCTCATTATTACGAGCGTTCTCATGATCCTTCTGGTCCTTTTACATAAGGGCAAGGGAAGCGGACTATCCGACCTGTTCGGCGGCGGCGTATCCTCAAACTACGGCGGATCATCTGTCGTTGAGCGCAACTTAGATCGCATCACTATCGTTGTTGGTGGTCTTTGGTTTGCATTTGTTGTAGCCCTTAGCCTTGTTCTTAAGTAAATCTAGCTTTTACCAATAACTTTAAAGGAGCAATACATGGCAAGTGCAATTCGCGGGAGTCGAGTCGGCGCCGGCCCAATGGGAGAAGCAGAGCGCGGAGATTCCATTGCTCGCGCATATGTCTCTTATTTCTGTGCCAATGGCCACGAAGTTCGCCCTTCCTTTGCAGTTGAAGAGACGGTAGTTATTCCGGCCGAGTGGGACTGCCCAAAGTGCGGATATCCAGCTGGGCGCGATCGCAACAACCCACCTAGTCCAGTTAAGAATGAGCCATATAAGACTCACCTTGCCTATGTTAAAGAGCGTCGTACTGATGCCGAAGGCGAGCGTCTATTAGAAGAGGCTCTTCGTAAACTCCGTGGAGATGACGAAGACTAAAGAGATTTAACGGCCTCAAGAAGTTGATCAATACCCACACTTCGATTTGTTAGATTAAATCGAAGGAGTGGGTATTTTCTTGAAGCCAGAGCATTTCCATCGCCTAAGGCTTGAGCTGCCACCAATGTCTTGAAACCAAATTCTTGGCCGGGGATGGCAATATCCTTCTCGACACTTCCTGTAATTTGCAAGAAGGCTCCATTTTGTTGCCCGCCTTTATGAAATTGACCCGTTGAATGTAAGAAGCGCGGACCCCATCCAAATGTTACAGGCCTTCCAGATTTTTGCGATAAGAGAGATCGAATGTGAAATATCTTGGCATCGTCCTTGCGATCAAGGTATGCCATCACTGCGATGTAGCCACCAGGTGGTGTTGATGTAATGAAAGCCTTAAGAGCTGCAGCAGTTGAATCTCCTTCACCGAAAATCTCGACGTCGCCATCAATTGAATCGGCAGTGAAGGTGGGTAATACGCCAGACCAAGCCTGCAGCAAAGCCGACGTCGCCTCTTTAGCTTCAGTTACATTGGGCTGGTTAAAGGGATCAATCCCAAGTGCAGCGCCCACTAGTGCCGTCACCCATTCCCAGATAATAAACTGCGATGCTAAATCAGCTTCAATAACTAGATCGGCATCACCGCTATATGCAATAGAGAAAAGTGAATCGCTGGAGGAAGCTTCAATAACTACGGGGAGTCGACCAACTTCTTCCTTGCCTGTTGATTCAGCTACTAGCTGTTCAGCCCAATCACTCAACCCAGGCATAGACGAGCCAGCGTCGCAGTAAGTCATATATTGACTGGCTATATAAGTGATTGCATATGCCATGTCTAGGACAATCGTTGGATCTTTCAAAAATGCAGTCTTAGTTTCACTCGCGTTATCTAAGAGAACTGAAACATCTACTCCAATAAGTGCAGCTGGCACCAAACCGAAGGCGCTGAGAACACTAAAACGACCGCCGACATTGGGATCTGCATTAATGACAGTAAAACCATTAGCACGCGAACTCTTATCAAGGGGGGAGTCAGGATCGGTGACAATAACAATGTGATCGGCAGGTTTAAGATCTGCATCGAGGAAGAGTTTTTCAAAGAGTGCACGCTGTGATGCTGTTTCAATCGTTGAACCAGATTTCGAGCTCACGACAACCAAAGTTTTAGTCAGATCACCAGAGATTGCATGAGCTATGTAATGAGGATCGGTGGAGTCCAGAATAAATAGACTCTTACCAAATGTTTGAGCAATGACCTCTGGCCCAAGTGATGAGCCACCCATTCCGCAAAGAACAACTCTGGTTTTATCGCGATGCTTGGCGCAGAGTGCATCTAGGGCGGGTAATAGCTCCCTCGAACTTTCGGGTAAATCTATCCAGTTCAGACGTGTTGCAGCCTCTTGAACTGCTGCAGCTCCCCAAATCGTTGGATCCTTCTGAGCTAAACGGGTATGAAATTGGCGCAGCACTTCATAGCGCTTATCACTTCGATCTATTGATGGGATTGCTCTTCCGCCTAGATTCATCATAGTTTTTGTGCAGTCTCCAACGCTGTGAGTAACTCTTGCCAAGCTTGGGCAAATTTCTTAACTCCATCGATCTCTAACTCGGTGGTGATCGCATTTAATGAGATTCCAAGTGCAGAGAGAGATTTAAATACGTCAACTGCTTCTGCATAGTTCTTTGAAATCGTGTCTCCCCGTACAACTCCATGATCTATTACTGCATCAAGAGTATTTTGGGGCATGGTGTTCACAGTTTCTGGGGCGATCAGTTCCACCACATAGCGGGTGTCATCGTAGGTTGGGTCCTTCACGCCAGTAGATGCCCATAGCGGGCGCTGCTTATGGGCACCACGTTCGGTTTGGGCTAACCACCGTGGTGAAGCAAACTTTTCTTCAAACAATTGATAGGCCAGATGGGCATTAGCGATTGCAGCCTTGCCTAGAAGTTCAGTGGCTTCGGGGGTTGCGTTGGCTTTGAGCAAAGCATCGACCGAGCTATCGATTCGGCTGACAAAGAAAGATGCAACCGAATGCACGTGAGACGGATTAGTTGCCTTTTCAACGCCGGCCATAAATGCATCTATGACGGCTCCATATCGTTTAACTGAAAAAATCAGCGTGACGTTAACGCTAATGCCCTCAGCTATCAAGGCGGTTATCGCGGGCAAACCTTCTACTGTTGCCGGAACCTTAATCATGACATTTGGTCGATCAACAACCTGCCACAACTCTTTTGCCGCAGCAATAGTGCCTTCAGTGTCATGAGCCAGACGCGGATCAACTTCAATACTTACTCGGCCGTCGATGCCTTTAGTTGATGAGTAGATTTCTTTAAAGAGATCACATGCATTTCGAACATCATCTGTTGTTAAACGCTTAACACAATCATCCACTGTTGAGTTTTTCATCGATGCAATATCTTGAGCGTATTCACTGGCGCCGGCAATTGCGGCTGCAAAAATGCTGGGATTAGTTGTAACGCCTACGACACCTGAATTGGCAATACGAGATGGCAAGGAATGTGAATCAGTCCCAGTTATCTTGGCTCTAGAGAGATCATCGAGCCAGATAGAGGTTCCAGATCGTGCAACATCACTGACGCTCATGCCAGTGCAGCTTTAATTCGTGTTGCGATTGCATCAACCGAGAAGCCAAACTCATTGAAGAGACGTTTAGCATCAGCTGATGCGCCGTAATGTTCGATAGAGATTGAAAATCCCTTATCGCCAATTAATTCACGCCAGCCCTGTGCGATGCCAACCTCGATACTCACTTTCAAATCAATCGAAGCCGGTAGGACCAAGTCTTTGTAAGCTTGATCTTGCTCTGCAAACCATTCAAGACACGGTGCACTCACCACGCGTACGGCAATTCCTTGGTCGGCCAAAGCGCTTTGAACATCTAGCGCCAAACTGACTTCTGATCCAGTTGCAATGAGTAGTGCTCTGGCATGAGCGGCATCTTTGAGTATGTAAGCACCCTTAGCGGTTCCTGCTGCGGGGGAGCACACAGATCTATCAAAGACCGGCAGGTTTTGGCGCGATAGCAAAATACCAGCGGTTCGATTTCGAATAATTATCTGCTTCCACGCCTCGGCAACTTCATTGGCATCCCCAGGGCGGATCACATCTAATCCAGGGATTGCACGTAAGGCTGCAAAGTGTTCGATTGGTTGATGGGTTGGTCCATCTTCACCGACACCAATTGAATCATGGGTCCACACAAATGTTGATGCGATATTCATCAGCGAAGCTAAACGAACTGCAGGTCGCATATAGTCGCTAAAGACTGCAAAAGTTCCACCGAATGAACGCGTTAAACCATGCAGAGTGACACCATTGAGAATTGCACCCATTGCATGCTCACGGATTCCAAAGTGAATGATGCGTCCATAAGGCTGAGCACCTTTGATCTGACTAGTTGCAGGCAAGAACGATCCGCCGCCATCGATACTGGTGTTGTTAGATCCTGCTAAATCAGCCGAGCCACCCCAAAACTCGGGAAGTGTTTTAGCAATTGCATTGATAACTTCCCCTGAAGCTGCACGCGTTGCGACATCTTTCCCGGAGGAAAAGACGGGGATGAGGGAATCCCAATGTTCTGGCAACTCGCGATTGCGTAGTCGAGTCAATAATGATGCACTCTCTTTATGTGTTGACTCCCATGTAGAAAAACTTGCATCCCAATTCTTGCGAACAGCTAACGCACGTGTCTTCACATCTCGCACATGTGCCAAAACATCATCGGGCATAGCAAAACTCTGCGTAGGGTCTAGCCCAAGAAGCTTCTTAGTTTCTGCGATTTCTTCATCACCAAGGGCTGAGCCGTGAGATTTACCAGTGCCACGCAGATTCGGTGCCGGCCATGCGATGACACTCTTCAATCTAATCAACGTCGGCTTCGTTGTTTCTAACTTGGCTTCAATCATCGCTGCATCAAGGGCTTGAATATCAACATTGCCATCACTGAGCGTTGCAATCTCAAGAACCTGCCAGCCGTAAGCTCGGTACCGCATCGAGACATCTTCAGTGAAAGCGTTGTGAGTATCGCCTTCAATCGAGATTCGGTTGTCGTCATAAATAACATTGAGATTTCCAAGTTCCTGCGTTCCTGCAAGTGAGCAGGCTTCAGCGCTGACTCCTTCTTGTAGATCGCCATCGGAGCAGATGACCCAAATTCTGTGATCAAATGGAGACGTTCCTTGAGCTGCATCGGGGTGTAATAGTCCGCGCTCATACCGTGCAGCCATTGCCATTCCCACTGCAGTAGCAACGCCTTGGCCAAGGGGACCCGTAGTCATCTCTACTCCGGCAGTGTGTCCAAACTCTGGATGTCCTGGTGTTAGTGATCCCCATGTTCTAAAGGATTTCAAATCCTGCATCTCTAAACCGTAGCCACTGAAAAAAAGTTGCGTGTAAAGGGTTAACGATGAGTGTCCACACGAGAGAATAAAACGATCGCGGCCAAGCCAGGTTGGATCTGATGGATCATGAATCAGATGACGTTGGAAAAGAGTATAAGCAACCGGAGCTAATGACATTGCAGTTCCTGGATGCCCATTACCTACTTTTTGTACAGCATCAGCTGCTAAGGCGCGCGCATATGCAACCGCTCGATCATCTAGTTCGGTCCAACCCGGTAATGAAGTCATTTAGCAGCTACCATTTCTTCTCGTTGAACACTTAACCAAACTCGCCAGGCGATAATCCAAACGATTGCAGAACCTGTTAAATGTAATGCAACGAGCAGCTCTGGAACGCCTTGATAATACTGAATAACACCGATGCCTCCTTGTGCCAGGGATGCAGCAAGAAAGTAGCGTAAGAATTTTTTCGTTAACTCTGAAGTCCCTGATGAAAAATAGAAGACGATGGTTACTAGAAGCAGGAGTGCAACTGCACCCCCATGAAGTAGTGCTGCTGTTTGAATACGAATATGTAAGCGAGGTGCATAAATATCACCGGCATGTGGACCTGCACCCGTGACTGCCGTTCCAAGTACAATTACTAGTGCGCTGAGAGTGACATGGGCACGAGAAAAAATATCAGGCAGCAGATCAGAGATTTTTTTCTGTGCCGGAATATTCCTTCGTGTATACAGGGAGGTTGCACCCGCAATCAAAATTGTTGTCAGTAAATAGTGGCTTGCCACGGCGATCGGATTCAGGTGAACAAGAACGGTGATTCCACCTAGAACTCCTTGGCCGAATATGCCCGCAAACTGACCTACAGCTAGGACCCGTAAATCTTTTCGCCCCGCCCTTAGCACTGCAATAAGGGTTACTAGTGCAGAAATAACAAGGACAAAAGTTATTAAGCGATTGCCAAATTCAATCCACGAATGAAGATGGCCCTCGGCCTGACCGGCAACAGGTACGTAAGAGCCAGGGGTGCACTCTGGCCATGTGGGGCAGCCCAATCCGGATCCGGTCAGTCGAACGACGCCCCCCGTCACGATGATCGCGGCTTGCAGGAAAAGGAGAAGGCCAGCTGATGGGCCAAGAATCCTTGCGGCACGTCCTCGAGGTGTGGTCATGGCCTAACCCTATTGCCCTGCGTGGCTAGTCCTCTGAAGTGGCTAATAGTGTCGAATTAGGACACAATACTGTTGTGAAATTAACTCCCACCGCGATGCCTCCCAAGGGTGATGATCGCCGCACCAGGGAGCTAGTTGCCCGTTCGATTCTTGAGAATGGACCATCAAGTGCGGCGATTTTAGCCACTCGACTAGGTCTAACTCCGGCGGGCATTCGTCGCCATTTAGATCTTTTAGTTGCCGATGGAGTTCTAGAGGCCCGACAGCCACAAGCAGCATTAATCCGGGGCCGTGGAAGACCATCGAAGGTCTTTCTTATGTCTGATGCTGGGCGAGAAAAATTTGAACATTCATATGACGATTTAGCGGTTGCAGCGTTGAAGTTTATGACGGCGCAATCTGGGGAACATTTAGTGGCCGCCTTTGCGCAGTCTCGTGCAGAAGATATCGAGCGAAAAGCCGCGCCAATTCTTGCAAAGAAGAGTTCTAAGAATGAAGCCCTCGCCGGTTTCTTAAGTGAGCAGGGCTATGCCGCAAGTATTCATTCCAAGCCGATGGGGGTTGAACTCTGCCAACATCACTGTCCTATTGCACATGTTGCTGCCGAGTTTCCAGCCTTATGTGAAGCCGAGACAGAGGCGTTATCGCGATTACTCGGCACTCATGTCCAACGTCTTGCAACCATTGCACATGGTGATGGCGTATGTACAACTTTTATTCCCAACGCACCAAAATCCACTTCAAAAAACCGAAAGGTACGTATATGACAATTGCGCATCCAGAGCTCGATGGCCTAGGCAACTACGAATACGGCTGGTCAGATAAGAGTGAAGTCGGAACTAATGCTCGACGTGGAATTAACGAAGACGTTGTACGCGATATCTCAGAAAAGAAGTCTGAGCCACAGTGGATGCTCGATCTTCGCTTAAAAGGATTGGCTCTCTTTGAGAAGAAGCCAATGCCAAACTGGGGATCAGATTTATCTGGAATCTTTTTCGATACGATCAAATACTTTGTGCGTTCAACTGAAAAACAGGCTGCAACATGGGATGACCTGCCAGAAGAAATCAAAAATACATATGATCGTTTAGGAATTCCTGAGGCAGAAAAGCAGCGTCTTGTTTCAGGCGTAGCCGCACAGTATGAATCTGAAGTTGTTTATCACTCAATCCGAGAAGATTTAGCAGCGCAGGGCGTCATTTTCTTAGATACAGATACTGCTCTAAAAGAGCACCCTGAACTTTTCAAGGAGTATTTTGCAACGGTTATCCCAGTAGGAGATAACAAGTTTGCAGCACTGAACACTTCAGTCTGGTCTGGTGGTTCATTCATCTATGTACCAAAGGGCGTTCATGTCGATATCCCGCTTCAGGCGTATTTTAGAATTAACACTGAGAACATGGGGCAGTTTGAACGAACCCTCATTATTGCCGATGAAGACTCGTACATTCACTACGTCGAAGGCTGCACCGCACCTATTTATAAGTCTGATTCGCTGCACTCTGCTGTAGTAGAAATCATCGTTAAAAAGGGAGCTCGTGTTCGCTACACAACAATTCAAAACTGGTCTAATAACGTTTACAACTTAGTGACTAAGCGCGCTACGTGTGCTGAAGGTGCAACTATGGAATGGGTCGATGGAAACATTGGCTCTAAGGTGACTATGAAGTATCCAGCTATTTTCCTTATGGGTCCGCATGCTAAGGGTGAGACGCTTTCTTTAGCATTTGCTGGCGAAGGACAGCACCAGGACTCTGGAGCCAAAATGGTTCATGCTGCTCCGTACACATCGTCCTCAGTTATCTCTAAGTCCGTTGCACGAAATGGTGGGCGCACTTCATACCGCGGACTTGTACAAGTTCAAGAGGGTGCACATCACTCAAAGAGCACAGTTAAATGTGATGCACTTCTAGTAGATACGATTTCACGCTCTGATACTTATCCATACGTTGATATCCGAGAGGATGATGTATCGATGGGTCATGAAGCTACTGTTTCTAAAATTAGCGATGATCAACTCTTCTACCTGATGTCACGAGGTTTAACTGAAGATGAAGCTATGGCGATGATCGTGCGCGGTTTCATTGAGCCAATCGCACGAGAGCTTCCAATGGAGTACGCACTCGAGCTCAATCGACTTATTGAACTTCAAATGGAAGGTGCAGTTGGTTAATGTCAGTTTTAACTACGAATTACTTAACACCGACGGGCCGTGAAGAGGCCTGGCGTTTCACCCCGCTCAAACGCTTGCGAGGCTTGCACGATGGCACCGCTGTAATCGGGGATCGAAACTCACTCATACACACCGGTAATCTTCAAACAGGCGTCAGCTTTAGTCGTGAGAATCTTGAACCGTTAGCATCAAGTGATGACATCATTATTGAACGTATTCGAGGTGCTCACCAGACTTCGGCTCATTTAAAGATTGACAACAATGTTGAAGTAACCGAACCGATCTTTCTTGGGCGTAGCGCAGGGCATTTAGATTCAGCCGAACTCTCGCGAGTACGCATCACTCTTGGCGTTCATGCCGTTGCCACAGTGGTACTTGAAAATACGGGGGACACAGTCTTAGCAGAGGATTTAGAGATCTCTTTGGCTCCAGGTGCTTCACTCACATTTATCACTCTGCAAGAGTTTGACTCGAAAGCTGTCTATGCAGCGCGCCATCACGCAGTTGTAGATAAAGATGCACATTATAAATCAATTACCGTAACAGTCGGCGGCGATGTCGTAAGAATTTTGCCAACCGTGGAGTTCATTGCACCAGGTGGATCGGTCGAACTCTTGGGAGTTTACTTTGCAACAGCTGGTCAATTCTTTGAACACCGTATGCACGTTGATCATGCGGTTCCTCATGCAAAATCGCGTGTTAATTTCAAAGGTGCGTTAGCTGGCAGAGATGCTCATACCGTGTGGATCGGTGATGTGTTGATTCGTGCTGTGGCTGAAGGTACCGATACATATGAGCTCAACCGAAATCTATTATTAAGTGATGGAGCCCGAGCTGATTCAGTACCTAACTTAGAGATTGAAACCGGCGAGATTGTCGGTGCTGGCCATGCAAGCACAACTGGTCGTTTTGACGATGAACAGCTCTTCTATTTAATGTCGCGAGGAATTACTTTAGAAGATGCTCGTCGCCTTGTCGTACGAGGTTTTTTCAATGAAATCATCACCGAAATTGGAGTCGAATCTATTCAGGATCGTTTAATGAATCGCATCGATGGCGAGCTTGAAAGAGCTGGTTCATAAGTGCCTGATCTGCAGCTCGATCAATTAGCTCAGGGAAAGCCCGTAAAGTTAGAGAAAGCTGGAAAGACAATCTGTGTGACTCGTGTTGGAGACCAAGTCTTTGCCATCGATGACACATGCTCACACTCAGAGGCTTCGCTTTCAGAAGGTGATGTTACAGATTTCAAAATCGAATGCTGGTTACATGGCGCCGAATTCGATCTACGAACGGGTCAAGCTTTGACCTTGCCAGCAAATATTGCAGTTGCAACATATGAAGTAAAGATCGATGCGAACTCCGTAACGGTTGAGATTTAGGAGAATAGACAATGAGCACACTAGAAATCCGCAACTTACAGGTATCGGTGAACACTGATGCAGGTGCAGTAGATATTCTCAAAGGAGTCGACCTAACCATAAATTCAGGTGAAACCCATGCGATCATGGGGCCTAACGGGTCAGGCAAGTCGACATTGGCATACTCAATTGCCGGCCACCCTAAATACACAATCGTGGGCGGTTCAGTCACGCTAGATGGCGCTAATGTGCTGGAGATGACAGTAGATGAGCGAGCTAAAGCCGGCTTGTTCTTAGCGATGCAGTATCCGGTAGAGGTTCCAGGCGTATCGGTATCTAACTTTTTGCGTACTGCAGCCACTGCACTTCGTGGAGAAGCACCTAAACTCCGTACGTGGGTAGCAGAGGTTAAAGAGGCTATGGAGGCACTAAATATGGATCCTGCATTTGCTTCACGAAATGTGAACGAGGGTTTCTCTGGTGGCGAAAAGAAGCGTCATGAAATCATGCAGCTTGAACTACTAAAGCCAAAGATTGCAATTTTGGATGAGACTGATTCTGGATTAGATGTTGATGCCCTGCGCATTGTTTCTGAGGGCGTTAACCGCGCTAAGGAGACCAACAATCTAGGAGTTCTCTTAATTACCCACTACACAAGAATTCTTAAGTACATTAAGCCAGATTTCGTACATGTCTTTGCTAATGGACACATTGTCGAAGAAGGTGGTCCTGATTTGGCCGATAAGCTCGAAGCAAATGGCTATGCAGATTATGTAAGCAAGTAAAGACACAATGACTTTTTCACCCACGCATGTACGCAAAGATTTTCCAATCTTTGAACGTACGATTCGCGATGGGAAGAGGTTGGTGTATCTAGATAGTGGCGCAACAAGTCAGAAGCCACTATCTGTCATTGAGGCAGAGAGTAATTTCTACAAGTTTCATAACGCTGCAGTTCATCGAGGTGCCCATCAACTGGCTGAAGAAGCCACTGATGCATATGAAGGCGCGCGCTCTATTGTGGCCGCCTTCTTGGGCTCTCCTGGCGGTAGTGATGAAATTATCTTCACTAAGAGTGCAACCGAATCATTGAATCTTTTGGCTTATGCAATGAGTAATGCTCCTGAGGGAAATCGCTTTGCACTCACATCTAAGGATCGAATCGTTGTTACCGAAATGGAACATCACGCGAACTTAATTCCTTGGCAGCAACTATCTGCCAGAACTGGCGCTGAACTCTCTTGGTTTAAAGTCACTCCAGATTCACGCTTAGATTTGGATGCTATTGATGAGGTTATTACTGCCAATACCAAAGTGGTTTCCATTACCCATCAATCAAATGTCTTGGGAACGGTCAATCCTCTTTCAGCTATTGTAAAACGAGCCCACGAAGTGGGAGCGATAGTAATTCTGGATGCATGTCAGTCGGTTCCGCATATGGCCATTGATGTTAAAGATCTTGGTGTTGATTTCTTGGCATTCTCAGGGCACAAAGCGCTAGGTCCAACCGGCATCGGTGTTCTTTGGGGTCACATGCATCTGCTCGATGAACTGCCACCATTTCTCTTTGGCGGTTCGATGATTGAAACAGTGACAATGACTAGTGCTACATGGGCACCGGTCCCACAAAAATTTGAAGCTGGTGTGCCCAACATGGCCCAGGCCGTCGGTCTTGGTGCAGCGCTGAATTATCTAAGCGGACTCGGCATGGACGCAGTCCATGCGCACGAGGTTGCACTAACGGGATATCTCCTTGAGAAAATGAAGGCGATTCCTGGAATCAGAATCGTTGGACCTGAAAATACGCTGATGCGCGGTGGCACCGTTTCATTCACCATAAATGATATTCACCCACATGATGTTGGTCAGTATTTAGATAGTCAGGGTATTGCCGTTAGAACCGGACACCACTGCGCCTGGCCGTTAGCTAAATGCATGCTTGTACCGGCAACAACTCGTGCCTCACTCTATGTCTACAATGATGAAGTTGATTGCGACGCTCTAGTAGATGCAATACTCGGTGCACAGAAATATTTTGGGAGATTTTAATGGAGTTAGATTCGTTATATCAAGAAGTGATTTTGGATCACTACAAGCACCCTCAGCACAAGGGATTGAGTCCCACCTTTACTGCCCAAGTGAGCCATGTTAATACAAGCTGTGGTGATGAAATTATCTTGAATATTATTTTAGAAGATGGAGTTATTTCATCTTTGACATGGGAAGGACAAGGCTGTTCTATCTCCCAAGCTAGCGTTTCAATGATGACTGATCTACTGACAGGAAAGACGCTGGAGGAGTCAGAGACAATTACGAAATCCTTTTCAGAGTTAATGGCAAGTAAGGGAACATCCGAGGGGGATCCAGAGATTCTTGAAGATGCAGTTGCCTTTGCAGGGGTATCAAAGTTTCCAGGCCGAGTTAAGTGTTCATTATTGGGTTGGATGGCATTTAAGGATGCGGCGATCCAGGCACAAGCACAATAGAATCAACCGTTGATAAAGGGAGAGCAATGCCAACGAGTGTAGAAGATGTAACTGAGGCGATGAAGGATGTCGTTGACCCAGAATTAGGAATCAACGTTGTTGATTTAGGTTTAATTTACGATGTCATGGTTGATGAGGCTAACATCGCGATTTTGAATATGACGCTCACCTCGGCTGCTTGTCCATTACAAGATGTGATTGAAGATCAAACACGTCAAGCACTTGCCGGCATGACAAGTGACGTAAAGATCAATTGGGTCTGGATGCCACCTTGGGGTCCTGACAAGATTTCAGATGATGGCCGTGATCAGCTGCGAGCACTTGGATTTACTGTTTGATGCTCAACTGCCTAAGGTAGAGCCATGTCTAATCACGCCGCTTGGATGACCCACAGGTCCATGACTGCCGACCCTTCGGTTAAAGCGCAAAAACTCAAACCAGGGACAGTTAAACGAATATTTAACTTTGCTAAGCCATATAGAACCAGCATCATTATCTTCTTGATAACGGTGGTCATTGATGCCGCATTGGTAGTTACTACACCTCTTCTATTGCTGCGCTTAATAGATGATGGCGTCATCCCAAAGAACCCAGAGTTAGTAACAAAACTGGCGGTTTTGGTTGGCCTATTGGCGATCGCAGATGCAGCTATCAGCATGTTGGGTCGATATTTCTCTTCGCGCATCGGTGAAGGTTTAATTTATGATTTACGCTCACTGGTTTTCGGACATGTTCAAAGACAATCGATTGCGTTTTTCACGAGAACTCAAACCGGTGCGCTCATTTCACGTATTAACTCCGATGTCATAGGTGCACAGCAGGCTTTTACGGCCACACTTTCAGGGGTTGTCAGCAATGTAGTCTCATTGTTACTGGTTGGCATAACAATGATGATCCTGTCATGGCAAATAACCATATTTTCACTTCTCTTACTTCCGGCTTTCCTTATTCCAACAAAGTGGGTTGGACGCAAGCTACAAGCGCTGACGAGAGAGTCCTTTAATGTCAACGCTGAGATGTCTAGCACCATGACTGAGCGCTTCAATGTATCTGGCGCCATGTTGGTCTCACTCTATGGCCAACCAGCTCGTGAGCGTGAACATTTTCGTGCCAAAGCTCGTCGTGTGGCAGATATTGGAATAAAGAGTGCAATGCTCAATCGGCTTTTCTTTATCGCCTTAACAAGTGTTGCTGCAATTGCAACAGCTTTTGCTTATGGCATCGGCGGACATTTAGCTATCAGTGGAAAAGTAACAGTAGGAACTTTACTTGCGATAACCGCACTGTTAGCCAGACTTTATGGACCTTTGACCGCACTTTCTAATGTTCGCATCGACGTTATGACATCGCTCGTCTCTTTTGAACGCGTCTTCGAAGTTTTGGATCTAGAGCCTATGGTTAAGAATCGCGAAGGTGCAATTTCTTACCACAGCAAGAATCCACGGTTAGTCTTCGACAATGTTGGATTTGCATATCCTCGAGCCACTGAGATTTCTTTAGCCTCCCTTGAGTCTGCGGCAAAACCAGAGACTGTTGAAAGTGGCGAAGTATTAAAGAATCTAAGTTTTATTGCAGAACCGGGCACTCTGACCGCACTCGTAGGACCATCTGGTGCAGGCAAAACAACAATTAGTGCGCTGATTCCACGCTTATACGACGTAACCAGCGGTGCCATCACAATAGATGGACATGACATCCGTGATCTAACTATGGAGTCACTACGTGGTTCTATTGGTGTTGTAATGCAAGATGCGCATTTGTTCCACGAAACTATCGCCGAAAATCTTCGCTATGCAAAAGACGATGCCACCGAAGAAGAGATGAAAGCGGCATGTCAAGCGGCGCAAATTTGGAGTTTGATTGAATCCCTGCCAAATGGTTTAGATACGATGGTTGGCGAGCGAGGTCATCGTTTATCAGGTGGCGAGAAACAACGCCTGGCAATTGCACGCCTACTATTAAAGTCACCATCGGTTGTTATCCTTGATGAAGCAACAGCGCACTTGGATTCAGAGAATGAATCCCTCGTTCACGCTGCCCTTGAAAGTGCTTTGAAGGGACGGACAAGTATCGTCATTGCGCATCGTTTAAGCACTGTTAGAAATGCCGACCAAATTCTAGTTCTTGAAAGGGGCTCAATAGTTGAGCGCGGCAAACACGAAGAGTTAGTTGCACGTGGTGGTCTATATGCCGATCTCTATAGTCGGCAGGATTTAACGGGCTCGCCGAATTAATATACGACCATAAATCACAAGCCCGGCAAAAAATATCCATTGAAGGGCATATGCCATATGAGGGCCATCGCTTAACTCTGGTAACTGCGCTGTAACTGCTGGGGTAAGAGATTGATCTGAGCCACTGAGTAAATCGATGTAGAAACTCTCGGTCTCTAAACGTGACTGCGCGTTTAACTCGCGAACTAAAGAGCTTCCACTTTCAGGTAGAGCAAAGAATGAACCCTTTGGCAGGGAAGAGTCCAAACGCAAACGTCCAATAATTTCAACCGTCCCAGATGGAACAGACGCAACAACCGGGGGAGTAGTTGCAGTCTTGCCAGCCTTCACCCACCCGCGATCTACCCAGAATCTTTGATTATCGATTGAGGTAAAAAGAGTTAAGACTTCGAAGCCATACACGCCTTCGGAATATCGGTTTCGCAAAAGTATTTGATGTGAAGCGTCAAAGGCCCCACTGGTTCTTACGCTTTGCCATTCAAATTCATGAGGTGTGTTCTTTGCGAAATCCAAAGGCAGTGCAGGCAAAGCAATATGCGCTTGAATCATGCTGTTGCGTGCATGGCGATCCACTCCACGGTGATACTGCCATTGCGCTGCCACCACGCATAAGGCAATTAAGACAAGGGCAACGAGAGATTTAAGAATCGCCCATGGCTCACGTTGCATAATGAAAGTTTAGTTCAGGAAAGGGATCGTGGTTTTTTGTCTTCAATATTGGCGCCGGGGGAGAAGGTTTCACGCCCAGCATTTGCAATTACGACTGCAAAATATGGAAGTGCTACGGCGCCAAGAAGTGCTACCCACCGAAACGGACTGGGCAAAATCACCGTCAAGACGAAGCAGGCGGTACGAATCATCATCGAAATAAAATATCGCCTCTGACGAGATGCCTGATCAGCGCTGAGTGCTTTGGGCGCACTAGTTATATCGAAGGTTTCATTCTGATCGGCCATGAGGATAAGCCTATTACCGCGCAGTTGGCGTTGCATCTTTTGAATACCTCGCAGTAGCCACTAGATTTGTTTATATGAGTTCAATAGCCCTCGTTACCGGCGGAAATCGTGGAATCGGTCTAGCTATTGCTCACTCGCTTCAAGAGGCTGGCCACGATGTAGTTATAACCTTTCGATCGGGAGATGCGCCTTCGGGCTTCAAGAGCGTACAGATGGACGTTACCTCCAGCGAAAGCGTTGATGCAGGTTTCGATGAAATTGAGAGCAAGTGGGGCATTCCAGAGATCATTGTTGCAAATGCCGGAATAACTAAAGATGGTTTAGTAATGCGAATGAGCGATAAGGATTTTGAGGCTGTCATAGATGCGAATCTGACTGGAGCTTTTCGCGTTGCGCGGCGAGCCACGCGCGGATTACTCAAGCTCAAGCGTGGACGACTTATCTTTATCGGTTCGGTTGTTGGGGCACTCGGATCTGCAGGCCAAGTTAATTACTCATCAAGTAAAGCTGGCTTGGTCGGAATGGCCAGATCATTTGCACGCGAATTAGGCAGCCGTTCAATTACAGCAAATGTGATTTCTCCCGGCTTTGTTGAAACCGATATGACATCTACGTTAGATGAAAAACGACGCAATGAGATTGCCAGTTCAGTGCCACTTGGCAGGTTTTGTTCCAGTAAAGAGATCGCTGATGTAGTGACATTTATCGCATCACCACAAGCTAGCTATATAACAGGAGCACTTATTCCCGTTGATGGCGGATTAGGAATGGGGCACTAATGGGAATTCTTCAGGGAAAGAAAATTCTTGTCACGGGAGTTCTAACAGATTCATCGATCGCATTTCATATCGCTCGAATTGCCCAAGAAGAAGGCGCCGATGTTGTTCTATCTTCGTACGGCAGAGTTCTCTCGCTGACTACTCGTATCTCAGCCCGACTGCCCAAGCCTGCGCCTATCGTTGAACTCGATGTTACAAATGAGGATGATCTAGCCGCCCTTGAATCTCGCGTCCGTGCACATTTTCCAGATGGCCTTGATGGTGTTGTTCATTCAATAGGATTTGCTCCTGAGGCCGCCCTTGGCGGAAATTTCTTAAACACATCGTGGGAGGATGTTTCAACGGCTCTTCATGTCTCTGCATATTCACTCAAAGCGCTGACTATGGCCGCGCGGCCGCTTTTCAATGGTGGCGGATCAGTAGTCGGATTAGATTTTGATGCCGCAGTAGCGTGGCCAAAATATGATTGGATGGGCGTTGCAAAAGCCGCCCTTGAATCAACATCGCGCTATTTAGCCAGAGATCTAGGTGCTGAGAATATTCGTATCAACTTAGTTGCCGCGGGTCCTATTCGCACAATGGCCGCTAAATCAATTCCTGGCTTTGAAGAGTTTGAAAAGGTATGGAATGAGCGCTCACCTTTGGAGTGGGACGTCAATGATCCAGTGCCGGCCGCTCAGGCGACTGTGGCCCTGCTTTCAGATTGGTTTCCAAAGACCACTGCAGAGATCATCCACGTCGATGGTGGCCTGCACGCAATGGGCGCCTAAATCCTCGATTTCTTCAAATAGGCACCTAGCAGGTATCCTTTGCGACAGACCAGTGGCCTAACAGCTCACTGCAAGAGGAGTTACCGCTCCCACCTACATCGCTAGTTATAGTGATCTGGTTCGTCGGATTTAGAGATGTACATCTCTGTCTCCTTGCGGTTTTCTTTTTGTAGCGCTGCGACACCATATGCGTTTACCGAACCGAAGGAGCACACAGTCAGCACAGAACCGCGCATCAATGATC